>CANRHR010000004.1 GCA_947630475.1 uncultured Clostridia bacterium
AACGACCAAGATCATTCTTAGTCGCTTTGCATAAATTTATTTTTATATTTTTGTCTAACTTTTTGGGGTCAGATCATCAGTGATGGTTATGATTTCTTGCACAAAATGTTTCGTTGGCATTAATGTCTGAAATGACGCATATTTGTAAATACCATTGCTATGCCGTATTTATCACAGGCATCTATGGAGTCTTGATCTCTTACAGATCCTCCGGGCTGAATAATGGCTGTTATGCCTGCCTTTGCCGCCGCTTCCACACAGTCGTCAAATGGGAAAAATGCATCGGAGGCAAGCACGGCGCCTTTAACGGTATCTGCGCCAAGCTGATTAGTGCCATGCTCTATTGCTTGATTGGCTGCCCAAATTCTGTTTACCTGACCCGGCCCTATGCCGACAGACTGTTTATCTTTGCCGATAACTATAGCGTTTGATTTTGCATATTTAACTATTTTCCAAGTAAAGATTAAATCTTCCATTTCTTTTTGAGTAGGCTTGCGCTTTGTAACTACTTTTAAATCATCTTCATTAAGAATCCGGTTGTCAATATCCTGTATAAGCATACCTCCTGAAACCTTTTTTATGTCATAGGCATTTTCCGGCTGCTTCATTTCGAGATTGGAAAGCTTTAAAAGTCTGATATTCTTTTTCTTTGTCAAGATATCCAGAGCTTCTTTGGTGAAGCTTGGAGCAAGAACAATCTCAAGGAAGATTTTACTTATTTCCTGCGCTGTTTTTTCATCAATTTCTCTGTTTGCGCATACAATGCCGCCAAATATTGAAACGGGGTCAGTGTTGTAAGCCTTAACATAAGCGTCATAAATGTTGTTTGCACAGGCAACGCCGCATGGGTTTGAGTGTTTGCAGGCAACTACCGTAGGTTCGCTGTATTCTTTAAGAAGCTCAAGAGCGCCGTGAGTATCATTTATGTTGTTAAAGGAAAGCTCTTTTCCGTGAAGCTGCTCTATTGAGGTTAAAAGACCGCTGCAAGGTCCTATTTCTTTATAAAAAGCAGCCTTTTGATGAGGATTTTCGCCATATCTCATATCCTGGAGCTTTTCAAAGGTAATGCTTATTGTATCGGGGTATTTTTCAATTCCGGCTTTATCTCTTAAATAATTTGCTATAACAGTGTCATAATGAGAGGTATGATTAAAAACTTTAGCAGCAAGATAAAAATTTGTTTTAACGCTTACTTTGCCGTTTTCTTTTATTTCATCTATAACCTTGGAGTAATCGGAAGGATCTGTAATAACAGAAACATCCTGATAATTTTTTGCCGCTGCCCTAAGCATGGCGGGGCCGCCTATATCTATATTTTCTATGGCATCTTCGAGAGAAACGCCGTCTTTTAATATAGTCTGCTTGAAAGGATAAAGGTTTATAACAAGTATATCGATAGGATCGATATTAAGCTCTTTAATTTGTTTCATATGTTCGGGGTTGCTTCTCATAGCAAGAAGACCGGCGTGGATATTTGGGTGAAGAGTTTTAACTCTTCCGTCGAGGCACTCCGGAAATCCGGTTACGTCGGAAACACTGATAACGGGGATACCTGCCTGATGAAGAGTTTTGTATGTTCCTCCGGTAGATACTATTTCGATTTCAAGTTCGGTAAGTTTTTTTGCAAAATCAACGATTCCTGTTTTGTCAGAAACGCTTATTAAAGCTCTTTTCATTTGATAATCTCCTTCCATAATACAAAAAGCCGGTTTAAAAACGGCAAAATCAATTTTGTCAACATAAAATAAAGCTGCCGGGTTATTTCGTATGCTTTAATCCGACAAATAATATTTTTTATTTTTTCTTATATTTAATATTTCTTTAAAAAATGGAATGGAATCCTTTATAAGATTCACTCTGGAATCATCATCATTATTCCATATAACAGGTATTTCTTCTGTTTTAATATTATACAGCTTGGCTATATAAAGATACTCCACATCAAACGCCCATCTGTTGACCTTTTGCTTAGAAATAATCAGCTCAGCCGCATTTTTTGATAAAAGCTTAAATCCGCATTGAGTATCTCTAAATTTTAACCCTGTTAAAACTCTTATAATCAAGTTGGATATAAAGCTTGATAAATTTCTCATAAAGGATTTTCCATTTACATCAGATGTATTCATGGTTCTGGAGCCAATTACGATATCTGCATTTTTTTCAAGAGCGGCTTTAATTGCGCAAAGATCGGTAGAAAGATCGGCGTCCATAAAAATAATCTTTTCTCCGCAGGCATTTTTTATTCCGGTTTTAACGGCAAAGCCTTTGCCCATATTTTTTTCGTAACCTACAGCTTTTATTGAACTTAACTGTTTTAATATTTTCCCCGTATCATCTGATGAACCATCATTTACACAGATTATTTCATATTCAGTGTTTAACTGTTCCATATATTTTTTTATTTCAGCTGTATTTTTTATAAGCTTTTTCCCTTCGTTATAGCAGGGAATAACAATAGAAATCATTTTTTGCTCCTTATTAATATTAATTATAAAATATATCGATTATTTTTTTTATAACCGCAGGGGGTTCGGCAAAGAAGCTTTGCCCATACAGATAATCGATAGATGAATTTTTTTGTTTGAAAATTATTTCACAACAGTGAAGCAATTGATTTTCAAGTCCAAACCTTTTTTTAAGCATGGCGTTAAAGGCGGCGTCGCCGTATTTTCTGTCACCTGCGACGGGATATCCTGCCTTTTTAAGGCTTGCTCTTATCTGATGCGATTTGCCTGTTATAAGTTTTAATTTTAAAAGTGTCATACCGTCTTTGCAGGCTATGGCATTATAAAGGGTTTTTATTTCCTTTAAGCCATCGGCAGGCGAATCGTATATTTCAACTGTGTTATCGCTGTTTTTTTTGTGATAGCCTTTTATTTCTCCGTTTCCCTCGAGCCTGCCTTTTACAACGCAGAGATAATATTTATCTATTTCTTTGCCGGCAAATGCTCTGTTTAAATCCTGCACGGAGGCAAGGGTTTTTCCCATAACAACAATTCCGCTTGTGTTTGTATCAAGACGGTTGCATATGGCAGGCTTAAAGACGGCGGTTTTATCTGTTTTGTATTCGTTTTTTTGGTAAAGATAATATAAAAGCTGATCGTTTAGCGTATTTGAAGGATTGTTTTTGTTGGGGTGAACGCAAAGCCCCGAAGGTTTTGAACATATCAAAATATTTTTATCCTCATACACAATTGTAAAATTTTGATCTGTTTTTTTCACAGCTTTTTCCTGCGCAAATTTATTTATGGTTTCGCATGACAGATACATTGAAACTAAATCGCCGTCTTTTAAAATTTCGTTTCCCGATGCTTTTTTTGAGTTAAGCTTTATTCTTTTTTTCCTCAGCATTTTATATATAAATGCCTTGGAAACATTATTAAAATATTTAAGCAGATATTTGTCAAATCTTTGGTTTTGTTCTTGAGCGGTAATTTTAATTTCATTCATAATTTTTTTATTTTAGATACAACAAAATATATTTTACAACGTTATGAATTGCTCCATTTGAGATAAGCGTTTATAAATCTGTCTATCTCTCCGTCCATAACTGCTTGTGTATTGCCGGTTTCTTCGTTTGTTCGATGATCCTTAACCATATTGTAGGGCTGAAAGACATATGAGCGTATTTGACTTCCCCAGCCTATATCCTTAACTTCTCCCCTTATATCGGACAGCATTGCGCTTTGCTCCTGAAGCTTCAGCTCATAAAGCTTTGCACGAAGCATTTTCATAGCGGCGTCCTTGTTTTGAAACTGTGAACGCTCGTTTTGGCACTGCACAACGGTGTTTGTCGGTATATGGGTAATTCTTATTGCAGATGAGGTTTTGTTTATATGCTGACCTCCCGCTCCGCTTGAACGGTAAGTATCTATCCTCAAATCATCGGGATTTATGTCAAGCTCTATTGTATCGTCTATTTCAGGCATTACATCACAGGAGGCAAATGAAGTATGGCGCCTGCCTGAGGAATCAAACGGAGATATTCTTACTAATCTGTGTATGCCTTTTTCGCTTTTAAGATATCCAAAGGCGTTTTCTCCGTTTACCTGCAAAGTAACCGATTTTATGCCTGCTTCATCGCCCTCCAAAAAATCAAGGGTTTCATAAGTAAAGCCATGCTTTTCGATCCACCTTGTGTACATCCTCAGAAGCATACTTACCCAGTCGCACGCTTCTGTTCCGCCTGCTCCGGAATGAAGAGTAAATATACAGTTATTTTTGTCGTATTCGCCCGTAAGAAGAGATGAAATTTTTAAATTTTCATAATTTTGCAAAAATTCATCTTTAAGCGGCAAGACTTCTTCAAGTATGCTTTCGTCATTTTCTTCTATTCCCATTTCTATGAGGGTCATAAGATCATCATATTTTGCCTTAAGGCTGTCAAAGCCTTCTATTTTGCTTTTAAGCTGCTTTGTGCGCTGAAGAATCTCCTGAGCTTTATTCATATCGTTCCAAAAATCGGGGTCTCCCGCAAGCTCTTCAAGCTCCTGAACCTTTTGCGCCGCACCTGCGACGTCAAAGTGAATCCCCCATTTCCTGCAAGTTTTTTTCGTATATCTGCAAATCGGAAGCAAGCTGTTCCAATTCAAGTATCATTTATATCACTTCCTGTCTGTATTTTTTTAAATTAAGCTTCTTTGCCGCAGCAGTGTTTGTATTTTTTGCCGCTGCCGCATGGGCATGGATCGTTTCTGCCTATTTTGGGTTCACTTCTCTTTTTTGGGGCTTTTACCAATGATACATCAAGGTTTGTAGCGATAGGCTTTGCTACCTGCTCTCTTTCGATTAAAACACTTGGCCTTATGCTGAAGAGAGCCTTAATGGTATCATTTTGAATGTTTTTGCTTAAATCATCGAACATATCATAACTCACAAATTTATATTCTATTAAAGGATCTCTTTGTGCATATGCCCTAAGAGAAATACCCTGACGCATATGATCCATTTCATCTATATGATCCATCCATTTTTGATCTACCACTTTAAGCAGGATCGTTCTTTCAGCCTCACGGATTTCTATTTCATCAAAAGACTCTTCCTTTTTGGAGTAAACTTCCAAAAGCTGAGAATAAATTTTTTGAGCAAGCTCGTCTCTGTCGATGGCTTTTTTATCTTCATCGTTTATTGACGGCTCATCTATTTTAAAAATTGATGAAACGGCGTTTTTAAGCGCATTTATATCCCATTGTTCGGGTTCCGCCTCATTGGGGCAGTAGATATTAATTAAGCTTTGAATATCTTTTTCTACCCTTTGTTTTGTACTTTCGGCAAAGTCGGCTTCTTTGCTTTTATAAAATTCGGCTGCCTCTTCGTAAATTCTTTCTATGAGGTCCTCTCTTTTAAGGTTTTCCTTGTCATTATCGGAAAGCGTTATATTTTTAATATGGAGCATGGGAATAAGCATTTCGTTAAGACCTATAATATCCCATTCTTCGGGGTATGAATTTTCGGGGCAGTATCTTTCAACAAAATTTTGGATTACGGACTTAAGCATATTAAAAATTTTATCCCTAAGATTAGCGCCCAAAAGCACTTGCTTTCTTTCGGAATATATTATTTCTCTTTGTTCGTTCATAACCTGATCGTAATCAAGCAGCCTTTTACGAATTGAGAAATTATTGCCCTCAACCTTTTTTTGTGCGTTTTCTATGGATTTTGTAAGCATTTTATGTTCGATAGGCTCATTTTCATCAAGCCCAAGAGCATCTATAACCTTTGCAACCTTGTCGGAGCCGAAAAGGCGCATAAGATCATCTTCAAGAGAAATAAAGAAGCGGGATTCTCCGGGATCTCCCTGACGGCCGGAACGACCTCTTAACTGATTGTCTATTCGTCTTGCCTCGTGTCTTTCGGTGCCTATGATTTTTAAGCCGCCAAGCTCTGCAACTCCCTCTTCAAGCTGTATATCCGTACCACGTCCCGCCATATTGGTAGCTATTGTTACGGCGCCTTTTCTTCCGGCAAGAGAAACTATTTCAGCTTCTTTTTCATGATATTTTGCATTTAAGACCTGATGCTTTATTCCTTCGTTTTTAAGCATTTTGCTTAACTGCTCCGATTTATCTATTGTAATTGTGCCGACAAGAACAGGCTGACCTATTTCATATGATTTTTTAACTTCCTCTACAATGGCCCTGAATTTAGCGGCTTCATTTCTGTAAACAACATCGGAATGATCTTTTCTTATTACGGGCTTGTTTGTAGGGATACATACAACGTCCATGCCGTATATCTGTCTAAATTCAGCTTCTTCTGTTTGGGCTGTACCTGTCATACCGGATTTTTTGCCGTATTTATTGAAAAAATTCTGAAAAGTTATTGTTGCAAGAGTTTTGCTTTCTCTGTTTACAACAACTCCTTCTTTTGCTTCTATTGCCTGATGGAGCCCGTCGGAATAACGCCTTCCTTCCATCATACGCCCTGTAAATTCATCAACTATGATTATTTCGTTTTTTGAATTTATAACATAATCTTTATCGAGATGCATATTATTGTTGGCTTTAAGAGCGTTGTTTATGTGGTGCTGAATATCCATATTTTCGGGATCGGCAAGGTTTTCAAGGCCAAAATAGCTTTCAGCCTTTTTAACGCCCTCCTGAGTGAGCGTGGATGTTTTGGCTTTTTCATCAACAACAAAATCCCCTTCTTCCTGTATTTCTTCTCTTACAAGGGGATTAAGGGCATCATCTTCATTTAAGATCCTGCCTTTTTTAAGTGTTTTTACAAATGCATCGGCAGCTTTATAAAGATAGGTTGATTTATCGCTGCTGCCGGAGATTATAAGCGGGGTTCTTGCTTCGTCTATAAGTATAGAGTCAACCTCGTCTATTATAGCAAAGGCGAGCTCACGCTGAACCATATCTTTTTCATAAACAACCATATTATCTCTAAGATAATCAAAACCAAGCTCGTTGTTTGTGGCATAGGTTATATCACAGTTATATGCCTGCTGTCTTTCAAGCTTTTCCATATCATGAAGTATAACGCCAACGCTCAGGCCAAGGAACTGATGTATTCTGCCCATATTTTCGGCATCTCTTTTTGCAAGGTAATCGTTTACGGTTACTATATGAACGCCTTCGCCTGTAAGGGCGTTTAAATAAGACGGAAGCGTAGCCACAAGGGTTTTGCCTTCGCCCGTTTTCATCTCTGCTATTCTTCCTTGGTGAAGAACAATGCCGCCTATTAGCTGCACGTCAAAATGGCGCATTCCGGTAACTCTTACGCTTGCCTCTCTTACAACGGCGAATGCTTCGACAAGCAGATCATCAAGGGATTCACCCTCGGAATATCTTTTTTTAAATTCGTCTGTTTTAGCCCTTAACTGCTCATCGGAGAGCTTCTGCATATCCGCTTCAAGGCTGTTTATCTTTTCAACAATCGGCTTTATGCGCTTAATTTCTTTATCGCTGTAGCTGCCGAATACTTTTTCCATAATACCAAGCATGGTAACACCTCTTCTGATTCTGTCTATTTCTATCTATAAAATATAACACATAGTATAGTGTAACAGAAATATATATATTAATGCAAGCCTTATTTGCAAATTGAGCCGTGAAATCGATTTTTATCTGATTTTTTGGCAAAGCAAATCAAAACCACGCCTAAAAGACGTGGTCAGACTGTCAATAAACCCTATTTTAACAAAGTAATTTAAAGCGTCGCAGACTTTTAATCCGCAGCAGGAATTCATTTCTGCGAGGAAAACAGCGAGTTTCAAGGGATTTTTAATCCCAATGGAATGAGCTGTTTATACATCTGTTCCTTCTCGAAAAAGTCCACTTGGACTTTTTCGACACTAAAACCACGCCTAAAAGACGTGGTTTTAGTTCAATGTATTATTTTTTTGTAAGCTTAAAAGTATCGTCGCAAAAATCAAGAATCACGCTGTCACCGTTTTTAAATTCTTTTTCAAGAAGCCTTTGAGCAAACAAATCTTCTATTTTGGATTGAATTGCTCTTCTTAAAGGCCTTGCTCCGTAAACGGGGTCATATCCTTCTTCGGCGATTTTTTCGACAGCGGCATCTGTAAACTCAAGCTCTATATTGAGATTGAGTTTTATTCTGTCTTTGATTTCACCCAGCATTATTGCAGCAATCTCTTTTATGCTTTGCTTATCAAGCTGATGGAATACAATTATATCGTCTATTCTGTTTAAAAATTCGGGGCGAAAAAGCTTTTTTACCTCTCCCATAACGCTGTTTTTAATTTCATCATAGCTCCTCTGCTCATCATTTCCGCCGCCTGATGAGAAACCGAGCTTTTTGTTTTCGGTTATTGTTCTTGCGCCTGCGTTTGAGGTCATTATAATAACGGTATTTTTAAAATCTATTTTTCTGCCCTGAGAATCGGTTATGTGTCCGTCATCAAGCACTTGAAGAAGAATGTTGAAAACGTCTGGATGAGCTTTTTCTATCTCATCAAAAAGGATAACGCAGTAAGGCTTTCTTCGTATTTTTTCGCTAAGCTGCCCGCCTTCGTCAAAGCCTACATAGCCCGGAGGAGAACCGATTATTTTGGAAACGCTGTGCTTTTCCATATATTCGCTCATATCGACTCTTATCATAGAGTCTTCATCGCCGAAAAGCGTTTCGCTTAATGCTTTTGAAAGCTCTGTTTTTCCTACGCCCGTTGGGCCTAAGAATAAAAACGAGCCTATAGGACGCTTTGGATCTTTAAGCCCTATTCGTCCTCGTCTTACTGCCCTTGCCACGGCTTCAACGGCTTCATTTTGACCTACCACTCTTTTATGGAGTATTTCTTCCATATTTTTAAGCCTTTCGCTTTCTTCCTCCTGAAGCTGCCTTACGGGTATACCGGTCCAGCCGGATACGATATCGGCTATTTCATCTTCGCCCACAACCTGAGCTTCGTTTCCTACCTTGCTCTTCCATTGGTTTTTGGCGTCGTTAAGCTCTGATCTTATTTCGTCCTGCTTCTTTTTTATTTCGCTTGCCTTTTCGTAATTTTCACCTTTTATTGCTTCTTCTTTTTCTTTATCTAAGGCTGAAAGCTTTTCTTCCAATTCTTTTATTCCGCTTGGGGCGGTAAAGGTTTTAAGCCTTACCTTTGATGCCGCTTCATCGAGCACGTCAATTGCCTTATCCGGCAAGAATCTGTCTGTAATATATCGGCTTGAGAGCTTTACGGCTGCAATGATTGCTTCATCGGTAATTTTAACGCTGTGATGAGCCTCATATTTATCCCTAAGGCATTTAAGCATTTTTATTGCATCCTCTTGAGAAGGCTCTTCAACTTTCACAGGCTGGAATCTTCTTTCGAGGGCGGCGTCCTTTTCGATGTATTTTCTGTATTCGTTTAAAGTTGTTGCCCCTATAACCTGAATTTCGCCCCTTGCAAGAGATGGCTTTAAAATGTTTGATGCATCTATTGCGCCTTCCGCTCCGCCTGCTCCTATTATCGTGTGAAGCTCATCTATAAACAGTATAACATTTGCAGATGCGACAACTTCATCAAGCACCTTTTTGATTCTTTCTTCAAATTCTCCTCTGTATTTGCTTCCGGCAACCATAGAGGACAGATCGAGAGAAACCACTCTTTTATCTTTTAATATTTCGGGAACATCTCCGTCAACTATTTTTTGTGCAAGACCTTCGGCGATGGCTGTTTTTCCTACGCCGGGATCACCTACAAGGCAGGGATTGTTTTTTGTTCTTCTGGTTAAAATTTGTATAACCCTTTCGATTTCGCTTTCTCTGCCCGCTACGGGGTCAAATTTATGCTCAGCCGCCATAGCGTTAAGATCTCTGCTGAATTGATTAAGAGTCGGCGTAGAGTTGTTTTTATTTTTTGCTTTGGAGCCGTTTTTAACAGGTATGCCGTTTGCCTTTTCTCCCTCGCCAAGCATATTCATTATATCGTTATAAAGCTTTTCGGGATTTACATTTAATATGGAAAGTATTTTAATTGCATAGCTTTCGCCGTAAATCGAGCTTGCTTCACCTATAAGCGCCAAAAGCAAATGTTCTGTTCCTATATAATTTGTATTCATTGCAATTGCTTCCTGATAGCTTCTTTGAATAACTCTGTTTGTCCTTGGCGTTATTGAATTTTCGTTAAGCTCGGAGCTGCTGTGTCCCATGCCGACAAGCTCTATAAGCTTATTTTTTATATCTTCTTCGCTTACATTCTGCATCTCAAGAGCCTTTGAAGCAACTGAATCCTTAACGTGGCTCAACGCCAAAAGCAGATGCTCCGTGCCTACATAGTCATGGCCTAAATTCATAGCCGCTTCAAGAGAGCAGTTTAAAACCTGTTCCGCTTTTTTTGTAAATTTTGGCTGCATTTATGTAACCTCCTTTATATATTTGTTTTTATTTTTAAAAATTTTCGGATAAAACATAAGCCTTTATATTTGCTTAAATGACATCGTTTAAATATTGCGCCCTTTGAATATCTCTTTCGGATTCGTTTAATGTTTTGCCGCATCTTTTTTGAAGATTTCCGCTTTGAATATTCATCATAATATTATATATATTAGCCTTTGGAGATGTTTTTAAAACATCGCTGTTTATGCCAAGCCTTACATCGGATAAAAGCTGCATAGCCTCTTTTGATGATATAAGCTTGCAGTTTTTAAGTATGCCGTATGAACGGAATATCATATCTTCAAATTCAAGCTTATGATATTTTTTGTATTGTTCGGTTATAGATTTTTCCTGCTCTATAATTTGGGCGGTAAGGTTTTTAAGGCTGTCTATTATTTCTTCTTCGCTTTTGCCAAGCGTGATTTGGTTTGATATCTGATAAATAGAGCCTAACGGTTCTGAGCCTTCGCCATATAATCCCCTCATTGTCATGCCGAATTTTGAAAGGCTTTGTGAAATTGAACGTATGCGTCCGGTTTTTTCGAGCATAGGCAGATGAAGCATAAAAGAAGCCCTAAGTCCTGTTCCGGTGTTTGTGGGGCAGGCGGTTAAATAGCCGTAGTTTTTGTCAAAGGCATATTCAACGCTTTCTTCTATCAAGTCGTCTATTTTATCTGCATTTTGCCATGCCTTATCGATATTATAACCGGCGCATATGCTTTGTATTCTTAAATGATCTTCTTCGTTTAAAAGAATGCTTACAGATTCATCATTTTGAATAAGAGCCGCACAGGGAGATTTTTTATTTATAAGATCTGCGCTTATAATATGATTTTCAAGCATAGCGGTTTTATCTTCATAGGAAAGATTGTTAAGCTCTGTATATTCAAACATTTCAGATAAAAATGTTCTTTCGTTTTTTATTGCGTTTTTAACTTCTTCTATAAGCTGTTTTGATTTTTCCTCTGAAATAGCCGCAGAAAAAGGATATTTTTTTAGGTTTCTCGCAAGCCTTATTCTTGATGATATAACTGTTTGTTTATCAAGGTCTTTTTCTTCATACCATTTTGTCATTGTTTTTCCCTTCCTTCAAGTTCTCTTATTTTATCACGAAGCGCCGCTGCTTTTTCGTATTGCTCATCTTCCACAGCTTTTTTAAGTTTAAATTTAAGAGATTCAAGCTCGTGCTCGGCTTTAAGCTCAGCCCCTGCCTTTTGAGGAAACTTGCCGTTATGACGGCTGTTGCCCTGTATATTTTTTAAAATGGAATCCATCTGTTTTGAAAATGTAGTATAGCATTGGGCGCAGCCAAGTCTTCCGCTTGCCTGTATATCGTTAAAGGTAAATCCGCATTCGGGGCACCTTAAGGCATGCTCTGCATAAGCGCCTATAGCCGGAGTATTTGTAAATCCGCTTAAAAAGCCCTTGAACATATTGTCGAAGGAGGGCGATAAATTCATTTGATGAGCGCATTTTTCACATAAATGATATTCGGTTGTTTCACCGTTAATGCTTTGCTGATAATGAACGGTTGCTTTGTTTTGTTTGCATTTTTCACACAACATAATTATTCCTCCTGTCTTTTTGACAGCCCTGCTGTAGTTTTTTAAGGGTTGTTTTATTATAATTTGATAATATGCTTTAATTATTCATATATTAAGCAGTTAAATCTAATATTTTTAGCTTGAATATAATATAGCATTAAAATTGTTAGCCATCAAGTTTGGTGAGTGCTAATTAAAATCGCATAAATCGTATAAATTGGCACAAAATATATAATTATCTTTAATTATCTTAAAATTTCATTAAATTTTAAATTTTTTTATCGACTGAGTAAGCCTCCGCCTTTTAGGAGGCGGGTACTTAATGAGTATATAGCGTAAGCAGAGTAAGAATATCATCTTTAAAAAGATTACAAAATATTAAGCATTTAACGCAATTGTGATATAATAAAAAAAGATTATGCATAAGCTTAAGTAAGGGAGGAAATATATAATGAAAATTTGCGTTCTTGATGCGGCAACGCTTGAGGATACTTCGGTTTTTTCACGCTTTAACGATTTTGGAGAGGTTACGATTTTTGAAGAAACCAAAAACGAAGATGTAAAGCAAAGAATAAAGGGCTTCGATATAGTTATAGACAATAAAGCTGTAATATCCCAAAATGCCATAGAGGATAATGACAGCCTTAAGCTGATTGCGCTTCTTTCCACAGGCACAAATGTAATAGATATGGAAAGCGCCAAAAAAAAGGGGATAGCCGTTTGTAATGTCGCGGGATATTCAACAGCCAGTGTTTTGCAGCATACATTTGCAATTTTATTTGAGCTTTTGCAAAGGCTTAATATCTATGATGATTTTGTAAAATCGGGAAAATACAGCGAAAGCTGTATGTTTACAAGTTATTTAAAGCCCTTTGAGGAAATAAACGCAAAAACATGGGGAATTGTAGGCTTGGGAACAATAGGAACGGCTGTTGCAAAGGCGGCGCAAGCCTTTGGGGCTGATGTCGTTTATTATTCGATAAGCGGTAAAAACTGTCCGGATTTTGAAAAAGTGGAATTTAACGATCTTTTAAAAAGAGCCGATATAATTTCTCTGCACTGTGCATTAAGTAAAAAAACCAAAAATTTATTTTCATCTGCTCAGTTTAATATTATGAAAAAGAACAGCATTATAATAAATGTTGCCCGAGGCTCCGTTATAAATGAGAATGACCTTGCCGAAGCCATAGACAGCGGCAAAATAGGAGGAGCTTGTTTGGATGTTTTTGAAAATGAGCCTATAAAAAAAGATAATGCTTTGCTAAAAATAAAAAATCGTGATAAAATAGTGTTGTCGCCGCATATCGCATGGGCATCAATTCAGTCAAGGCAGCGCCTTGTTGATGAGGTTTATAAAAATGTAAAGGCATTTATATGCGGGGAAAAAAGAAACAGAGTTATTTAAGGAGGCAGTTATGAGCTTAGAAATACCGCAAAACTATAAATCAAAATTAGGGATAATAGAAACAGAGCTTGCGATAAAGGATATTAAAGATTTTTTTGAAAAAGCTTTGGCAAAAAAATTAAATCTTACAAGAGTTTCGGCTCCGCTTTTTGTACTTCCAAATTCGGGAATAAATGACGATCTTAACGGCGTTGAAAGACCTGTTAAATTTGACGTTGCAGGCATAGGCTGCGAGGTTGAGGTTGTTCATTCGCTCGCAAAATGGAAAAGAGCCGCTCTTAAGCATTACGGATTCTCTAAAGGAGAAGGCCTTTATACCGATATGGATGCAATAAGACGTGATGAGGAGCTTGATAATTTACATTCCGTTTATGTCGATCAATGGGATTGGGAAATGATAATCGATAAATCCGAAAGAAATATCGATACTCTTAAGGCTGTTGTTGAAAATATTTTTGATGTTTTTAAGCAGACCGAAAAATACATATGTGAAAAATACGACAAATTAGAAGCTTTTCTTCCGGATAAGGTAAACTTTATTTCTTCTCAGGAGCTTGAGGATATGTATCCGGAGCTTACGCCCAGAGAACGTGAAAATAAAATTGCCGAAAAATATAAGGCAGTATTTATAACACAGATAGGCGCAAAGCTTAAATCGGGAATAAAGCACGACGGAAGGGCGCCCGATTATGATGATTGGAGCTTAAACGGCGATCTTATTTTTTATTATCCTGTTTTAGGTCATGCCTTTGAGGTGTCCTCAATGGGAATAAGGGTCGACGAAGAAAGCCTTTTAAGCCAGCTTAAACAGGCAGGCTGTGAAGAAAGAGCAAAGCTCGATTTTCATAAAGCGGTTTTAAATGCAAAGCTTCCCTATACGATAGGCGGAGGGCTTGGTCAGTCAAGAATATGTATGTTTTTGCTTGGAAAGGCGCATATAGGCGAGGTTCAGGCGTCTGTTTGGAGCAAAGTCATGATTGAAAGCTGCGCCGAAAAGGGAATAAATCTTCTTTAAAAGAAAAGACTTTATAAGGCTCTTTTGGCTTAACCGCCGGAGAGCTTTTTTAATATACAGATTGTTTGCTAAATTTTACGTTTCTTTCAAAATATTCTTTTAATAAAATTTATGATTGTTGATGTTGAATTATATTTTTGATATAATAAATAAAACGGCTTTTAAGATTTGAAAAAACGCCGCAGACTTTATATACACAGGCGAAATTTATTTATGAAAGGCAGTGTGTAAATGTTAAAAGGCAAATGTGTTGTTATAGGAGTTACAGGAAGTATTGCCGCATACAAAATAGCATCCCTTGCAAGTATGCTTAAAAAACAGGGCTGTGAAACGGAAATTATACTTACGGAAAATGCATCAAAATTTATAACTCCCGTCACCTTTGAGGCCCTGACGGGCAGAAGATGCATACTTGATACCTTTGAAAGAAATTTTAAATTTGATATATCCCATATTTCTCTTGCAAAAAAGGCCGATCTTTTTATGGTTGCTCCGGCAAGCGCAAATATAATTGCAAAAATGGCAAACGGAATTGCAGACGATATGATTTCAACAACGATACTTGCGGCAAAATGCCCCAAGATAGCTGCGCCGGCAATGAATACAAATATGTATGAAAACAGAATTGTAAGAGATAATATAGAAAAGCTTAAAAATTATGGCTTTGAAATTATAGAGCCCGTAGGCGGAATGCTTGCCTGCGGAGATATAGGCAAGGGCAAAATGCCTGAGCCTGAGGTTTTGTTTGAATATATATTAAAAAATATAGCCTTTGAAAAAGATCTTAAAGGCAAAAAGGTTTTGGTAAGCGCAGGCGCAACAAGAGAGGCGATAGACCCCGTAAGATTTATAAGCAATCATTCAAGCGGAAAAATGGGCTGCGCCATAGCTAAAGCGGCTGCCCTGAGAGGGGCTGAGGTTACGCTTGTGCATGGATATATGGAGGTTAAGCCGCCTATGTTTGTAAATGCAATAAAGGCTCAAAGCGCCGAAGATATGTTTGAAGCAATGACCGAAAGATTTTATGATTATGATTATATTTTTAAGGCGGCTGCCGTGGCGGATTATACTCCCGAGGTTGTTTTTGAACAAAAGCTTAAAAAAAATGATGACGATATGTCAATTAAGCTTAAGAGAACAATGGATATTTTAAAATATTTGGGAGAAAATAAAAAAGAGGGACAGGTATTATGCGGCTTTTCTATGGAAACAGAAAATATGATAGAAAATTCCATAAAAAAGCTTCATAAAAAGAATTTGGATTTTATTGCCGCAAACAATCTAAAGCTTGATGGGGCCGGTTTTGGCACAGATACAAACATTATCACTATAGTATCCGAAAATGAAACAATTCAGCTTGAAAAAATGAGCAAAGATGAAGCCGCCCACAAAATAATAGATTATGCGCTGAGCATAAGCCGAGGTTTATATGAATAATGAAATAGTTTTATTTGTTTGCGTTTTGATAAAAAAAATAAAAGATAATGAATTGATACAGATGGCAAACGCATTAAGCTTTAAAATAATACTTTCCATATTTCCGTTTTTGATATTTTTGATTACGCTCTTAAGCTATGCGGGTATTGATTTTGAATATATTCTGGATGTTATGAGCGCTTTTATCCCAAGCAAAAGCAGATATGTTTTGGAAATCTTTTTAAATGAGGCTGTTTACCAAAAGCATTTAAGTATTCTTTCTTCAAGCTTTTTAATTGCTGTTTTCAGCGCTTCATCAGGCTTTTTTTCGGCTTTAAAGAGCCTTAACCTAGCCTTTGAAATACAGGACAGCCGAAGCTATTTTACACAAAGGCTTGTATGTGCGGCTATGGTTTTAATATTTGCCTTTCTTATTTCGGCTTCTCTTGTTATACTTATTTTTAGCGATATGATTGCGGGCTTTTTTATTAAAAATAATGCGGCTGTTTTTATTGTTGATATTTTAAGTTCGCTTCCGGCGGCGGCTGTTACGGTTGCGCTTGTTTTTGTTTTGATAACCCTTACTTATATAATTGCGGTAAACAGGAAGCTTAAATTAAGAGACGCTGCGCCGGGCAGTGTTTTTACAATGATTTTTTGGCTTGTATTTTCAAAGCTTTTTAATATTTATATAAATAATTTTTCAAAAATTTCATCGCTTTACGGAAGCATAGGAGGTATATTTATATTTTTTTATTGGATTAATCTTATTTCTGTAATATTTTTGATAGGCGGTCAGATCAATGCTGTGCTTTTGGCGCAAAAAAATTGAAAAAGTGCGTTGAATTTACGGCTTGGAAGGAGCTGAGGAAGTATATGTCAGACGGTTTGGCTGAAAACAGAGAGGAAATAAAAAATTTTTCAAATGATTTTAATTTGCTTTTTGAAGAAGTTAAAAAGGGAATAATAGGTCAAAAAGATATTATAAGAGATGTTTTGTGTGCGGTTATATCCGGCGGCAGCGTACTTTTGGAGGGAATGCCGGGGCTTGGAAAAACTCGTATTGTAAAAACAATAGCGAAAACGCTTAATCTCGGCTTTTCGAGGATACAGTTTACGCCGGATTTAATGCCTTCGGATGTTACGGGAACGGACATACTTGTAAGATCCGCCGATGGAGAAAATATGCTTAAATTTCAAAAAGGTCCTGTTTTTTCAAATATAGTTTTGGCTGATGAAATAAACAGAGCCACGCCCAAAACGCAAAGCGCTCTCCTAGAAGCCATGCAGGAGCGTACAGTTACGTTGGGAGGCAATACATATCCTTTGCCTAAACCGTTTTTTGTGCTTGCAACACAAAATCCGCTGGAGCTTGAAGGAACCTATCCTCTGCCGGAGGCTCAGCTTGACAGGTTTTTGATAAAGCTTGATGTTGTGTTTCCGGCTGCTTCACAACTTATAGATATTGTTAATATGACATCGGCGCAAGAGATGCCGGTAAAGAGGATATTTGATGGCGAAAAGCTTATAAGAATGAATAAAACAGCTGCTTGCGTACCTATATCCGATGCAGTTTTCAGCTATGCGGCAAGGCTTGTTGTAAATACTCATCCGGAAACGGCAAATGCTTTGGATATAACCAAAAAATATGTGAAATTCGGCTCAAGCCCCAGAGGTGCGCAGGCGCTTATTTCTATGGCAAGGCTTTATGCTTTGCTTGATGAAAGATATAATGTAAGCTTTGATGATATTTCAAAAGCGGCTTACCCAAGCTTAAGGCACAGAATATTTTTAAATTTTAACGCTTTTTCAGATGGAATATCGGCAGATCACATAATAGAAAGACTTTTGGAGGAAACCGAAAAATGACCCTTGAGCAAATAATTACTCCAAAGCTTCTGGAAAATTTGGACAGACTTGTTTTAAGCGTAAAAAATAATTCGATTTCACCGTTTATGGGAGCAAGAAAATCAGCTCAAAAAGGCAGTTCTTCGGATTTTTCCGATTACAGGGCATATTCTCAAGCCGACGATATAAGAAAAATAGACTGGAAAGGATACGCCAGAAGCGGAAAGGTAAATATAAGGCTGTATGATGAAGAAAGACAGGCGAACATAAGCTTTGTTATAGATTCTTCCGGCTCTATGGACTACGGTGAGGCGCAGGAAAATAAATTTTTGTATGCAAGGCTTTTAAGCGCCCTTTTGTGTTATGTATATATAAAAAACGGAGATTGCGTAAATATTTTTTATGCTGATGGCGACAGCTTGACGCCGATTTTTTCCGGCGCTTGTTCGCAGGCTTCGTTCGGCTCTGTAGTAAAGCGCCTTGATGATTTGGATTTATCCGAAAGCGTAAAGGCAAAATACAGACTGAATGGGCTTAAAAGAAACGGAATATGTTTTGTGTTGTCTGATTTTTACACTCAAAACGGATTTGAATATATTATAAAACATCTTTCCGAGCTCAGCTTAAGCGTTTTTTTAATCCATTTGCTTTCACCGCAGGAGAATAAGCCCGATATGATGGGAAACTGCCTGCTTTCGGATAATGAGAACAACTCTAAAAAAGCCTTGTTTATTGATGAGAATATAATTTCTGAATATAAAAATTTGCTGGCTGCTCATAAAAAAGAAATAAAAAGCTGTTGTATAAAAAATAATGCCGCTTATTTTGATTTTTCAACTGATATGAATGTATTGGACGGTATTTTTAAGATTCTTAATTGGGAGTGATTGTTATGAACAGATTTAAGAAGATCAAAATTTTGGTTCTGTTGGTTCTGTTGTCTGTATTTGTAATAAGCCTTAGCTTTTATTTGATATTTTATATGTATGCACGTCCGGTTGCAATGATTTTGATTATGGCAGGCATATTGCTTATAGATCTTCCGCTTTATTATCTTTATATTTTTATAGAAAAAACAGAAAATAAGCTCAGAAACGCTATAAAAGCCGTAAGCGGTGAAATCGGCCATATAAATGACGAAAGCGCCGATAAAATAAGAGAGTTTAAGGGCTTTGAAAATATTGCCCAAAGTCTGGAAGATGCAAATGAAGCATCTAAAAGAGATTTAAAAACAAATGCAATTTTAAATGAAATTTTAATATGTGCGGCAAGAAATCTTGAGCTTGATAAATTTATAGACAGTGTTTTGGATAAAATGATGGAAATAATATCAAGTGACTGGGCTGTTTTTTATCTGCTTAACAGAGTTACAAACAAGCTTGAAATTAAAGCCTCAAAAGGGTTTAGCAAATATATATACAGTGAGTATGACATAACCATAGGAGAAGGCTTTATAGGAAATGCGGCGGCAAAAAACGAGGTTAAAATAATAAACGATCTTCCCGATGATACGGTTTTTGTAATAAGCACATTTTTGGGAAAAATTAAGCCCAAAAGCCTTGCGGTAGTGCCCATATGCGATGAAAATAACGAAATTTTGGGCGTATTTGCCGCAGCCAGCTTATATCAATATTCTCAGGAACACAGAGAACTTTTGGATAAGATTAAGCTGTATATATCATATGCCATAGAAAACGGAAATTATTATAACAAGGCGCAGAGAGTGGCAAGAGAGCTTAAGTTTCAAAATCAGCTTATACAAAACCTTAATGATGATCTGGAAGACAGAATAAAAGAAAGAACTCTGTTTCTTAACAGCATTATAAACAGCATAAAAGATACTGCGATTATTTCCGTAGACAGCAGCAATCTTATAACCACTTTCAACAAAACGGCTGAAACTATGCTTGATTTTTCTTATGATGAGGTTAAAGGAAGAAACATAAGATATATAGCGGAAAACAAGCCGGAGTTTGAAAGCAGACTTCTTGAAAATATAAATGCCGCATCAAAAAACAGAACATCTTATGATTTTTTTGATATTATCAATAAAAAAGGCAGACGCTATTCTGTAAATATGCAGGTTTTTGTTATGAACAATGAGGACGGAAGCAGCGACGGCGCAACAATTGTTATGAAGGATATATCCGAAATAAACAAAATTATAAATAATGCCACGGCTGATAAACGTCTTATGACTGTTTTGTTTAAAAACAGCGCAACATCACTTATTATAACAAACGGAAAAGGTGAGATTACAGATATAAACAAAACGGCGATGAGAAGCTTAAAAGCATCATCATATGATTCGGTTATTTCCAGAGGAATACATATATATTTTGAGCAGCCGGAAAAAATCGCCGAATTTATAAAAAGAGTTTCCGATTCTGATGCCAAAGAAGAAATAAGAGCAACACTCGCAAAAACTCACATTGAGGTTGTTGTTTTGGCATATCCTGTAAAAAACGACTTTACCGGAGAAATAAAAATATTAATCAGCATAAAATAAAAGGAGAGAAAAACTATGAAGAGGAAAGTGGCTATATTTATGGCAGTCGTTGCTATGGCGCTTAGCTTAAATACGGTGTATGCCGAAGATCTTGGCTCTGATGTGAAAAATGCCGTGCTGGCTGCAAAATCAAAGCTTTATATCGATGAGCAGTATGACGAGTTTCATTATGAAACACAACAGGCATATAACAGAACTCTTTATGAGCTTGTTTGGGAAAATGATGATTATCAACAGTATAGGGCGGTTATAGATTCGGATGGAGATGTGCAGTATTACAGTGCTCCGTCTGCATACGGAGATTACGGCATATTATCACAGACAAAAAGCGATGACGCACAGATTACGGCTGAAAGCTTTATCAAAAAAGTAATGCCGCAAAGAGCCGACAAGCTTGAGCTGATTGAAAAAAGCGATGACAGCGCTTCGTTTATATTTAAGTATGCGGAAAAAATTAACGGTATAATTGTTTTGTACGATGATACGGAGGTTAGGGTATCAAAGAAAACGGGCGAGGTAATATCATTTTTAACCGAGGGGAAATATTTATCGGGCTTGATAAATTCCAAAGCCGATGATTTGACTGATGAAGAGGGCGCAAAGAATGCTTTTATCGAAAACGGAGGTATTAAGCTTATATATAAAGCCGATTTTGATTACAAAACAAAAAAGGCTGAAGTTTCTCCTGTTTACAAATGTGAAAATATATCCATAAACGCTCATAATTTGAATCCTGTAAAGGTATCTTTATATGCTGACGATTATTTATCGGCAAATAAAATGTTTGCCTCCGGAAGCAGCGCCGATGCAAAATCTGAAGAAGCGGCGGATATAGTAAATTTAAGCGAAAAAGAGCTTGAGATGATTGAAAAGACAGATGGCTTTATAACTGCCGATCAGGCGCTTGCTTCCATAAAAAAATACAATATTTTAAAGAACGATTTCACATATACCGAAAACGGCTTAAGGACAAGCCCATATAATAAAGATGAATATTTTTGGAACTTCAGCGCAAGCGCATCTGATGAGCTTAACGCAGATATAAGCGTTGATGCGTTAAGCGGCAAAATAGTAAGCTTCAGCCTATATAAAAGCGGCTCCGAAGAAAATAACAAGGCATTATCCGAAGATGAAGCAAAAAATAAAATGAAAGATTATTTAAGGCTGCTTGGAGGAGAATATTTAAACGATGTGGATTATTCCGCAGAGGTTGAATACAGAGATTATTCAAACAGATACACGTTAAAATATAACAGAAAGATAAATAATTTAGAGCTTGATTCAAACTATATCCGCATACAGATAGACGCCGAAACGGGAGAGCTTTGCGGCTTTGAAAAGGTGTGGTACAACGATATAGAGCTAAGCCCAAAGCAAGTTAAGCTTACGCAAAAAGATGCCTTTGATGTGTATGCGAAAAACGCCGATTTTAGGCTTGGCTATGCGTTTGTAATGAATGACTCAAACGGAAAATTTGATAAAGCCGACGCTGTTTATACAGCAAGAAAGAATTTTAATTATTATATCGATGCCCAAGGCGGAGAGCTTGTAAATTATTGGAGTTATCGCAAAGACGATGAAAAGCCACAGTCTTATACCGATATAGACGCAAGTAAATATAAAGATATAATCAATATACTTTTTGAGAGCGGCTTTTATTTGGAAAGGGAAGAATTTAAGCCGAATGAGCCTATAACTTACGGTGATTTTGTTAAGCTTTTATATTCCGGGCTTGAAGAAAAGGCTTACCAAAGAAGCATAACCAAAAAAAGCGTTGATGAATACATAGACGAAAACTCATTGACCGATGCCGATATGACCAAAAACGGCTGCGCAAGGCTTTTAATGCTGATAACAGGCTGCGATTATTTGGCGGATAAAGATGAAATATTTTCCGATATCTATACGGACGTTGATCCGAAAGACAGAGCCGAAGTAAATTTTGCCGTTTCACAAAAGCTTCTCTCCGCCGAGGAAGATAAATTTTTGGGAAACAGCAAAGTGACAAATGAAGAAGCCGCCAATATTATTTATAATTTAATTTCCGATTTTTGGCAAAATAAAGCCGAAGTTTGGTAAATTTTTTGAATTTTGAAAAGCCTGATTGGGCTTTTTAAATATTATTAGGGCTTAAAATTAATTTTTTAAGCCCTAAATTATTTATCTTTTGTGCCGATATATATTTAAGAGATTATTATATTCACTATTTAGGATAAATCTTGAATATATCGTTATAAATAAACGAAATTTCAGAAAAGGCAGGTGTTTATTATGAAAATCTCTAATATCGGAAATGCTTATGGCATTTACAGCAGAAAGCCGGCCGTTTCAAGGAAGAAAACCTCTGTAAGCGAATCATATGACAATTTTAATGTTTCGGATGAAGCAAGAGACTTCCAGACAGCATTTAAAGCAGTTTCCTCATTGCCGGAAATCAGGGAAGATAAGGTTAATGAAATAAAAGAAAAGATGAAAAACGGTACCTATAATGTCACGGCCGAAGCCGTTGCCGAGAAAATGTGTTCTTGGCTTGCTTAAGCCTATTATAATAGATTGGATTGGTGATTTTTTTGGCAGGGCTTATAGAGGAACTTATGAATACGGTTGATAAGCAGATTGAAATATATGATGAGCTGTTGGAGATTGCGGCAAGAAAAAAAACTGCCGTTATCGAAAACAACTTAGAATCTCTTTCTGAAATTACGGCGCTTGAAAATACTCTGTTGGGCAAGTGTTCGAGGCTTGACAAACAAAGGGAAACTCTTTTTGCCGATATCGCCTTTGTTTTGAACAGAAAAAATGAAACTATAACGCTTTCAAAGCTGGTTGAGCTTATAAAAGGGCAGCCCGAAGAGCAGCGCCTTATCTCTATTCGCAACAGAGCGATGGATTCTCTTAATAGGCTTAAAAAAATTAACGAGCTTAATAAAATACTCATTGAAACCGCTTTGGAGCATATAGATTATTCAATGAATATTTTAAGAAGTACGTTAAATCCTCAGCCGTATTATTGTGATTTGGCGGGCAACGAGATTAATTTGCCCGGTAAAATGTTTTTTGATGCAAAACAATAAAGAGGTGATGAAATGAGCGCAAGTATGTCAAGTCTGACTGTGGCTGTAAGCGGTATGAGAGCGGCTCAGCTCGGCTTAAGCACAACCGGGCACAATATATCAAACAGCGAGCTTGACGGCTATACAAGGCAGCAGACAATTCAGCAGTTTTCAACTCATTTAAGCATCGGAACCTGCGGCAGCGGCAGCGGTTTGCTTCAGCTTGGCTTAGGAACCGATGTTTCGGTTATAAGGCAGATAAGAAATAAATTTCTCGATATAAAATACAGAGATGCAAACACAGTTGCAGGTTATTATTCGGCAAAATATCAGACAGGAACCGAGATTGAAACAATAATCGGCGAGCTTGAAAGCGATTATAAGGCACAGGATGTTATGAGCGATGTTTGGGATGCAATCAACGATCTTTCAATTTATCCCGATGGCATTGAAACCCGAATGTCTTTTATAGAAACCTGTGTTACTTTTTTGGATAAATTTAAAAATATAGGAGATAATCTTTATAATTATCAAATCAATTTAAACGAGCAGGTTAAAAATTGCGTAACCCGCATAAATACATTGGTTTCACAAATACACGAGCTTAATCAGCAGATAGTGGGAGCAGAGCTTTCCGGCGCAAAGGCGAATGATTTCAGAGATACAAGGAACAATCTTCTTGATGAGCTTAGCGGATTATGCGATATAACAATAAAAGAATCCGCAACCGGAAGAGTCGATATACTTGTCGGAAACGGCAACGAGCTTCTTGTAAACGGCTTTCAAACTATTTTAGGCTTGAGATACTGCAATGGCGAATATCCGTTTGTTGAGCCTGTTTTTTCAAAAGAGCAGGAAATACTTCCCGCCGATGATACAAGCGCAAAGGCTTTATATCCAAACCTTAGCACGGAAAACCTCGGCGGAGAGGCGGGCAATTCAAACGGCAAGCTTAAAGGGCTTCTTGTTTCAAGGGGCGAAACGGTTGCAAACTATACCACAGATGATTCATATACGGAAAACTTTTTTATACCTAAGGTGCAAAAAAATATTGATACTCTTTTTCATGCTATAGTTGTAATGCTTAACGATGCAGTTAAATCAACCGATACAGACCCAAGATATGATTTAACGGGCAAGCTTTCTCAAACCGAAATATTTTCAAGAATAACCGGCCTTAAAGACGACCCTTATATAGACAGAAATGTTGCGGAGAATGTTAACGATACGGCTACCCTTTACAGCATGTATAACGTTGAAATTAATTCTATGATTCTTGAAACGGACGGATACAATTATCTTGCCCTTTCAGATACTCCCGATGATTTTGGCGATACGACGGTTATAAACGATTTATCGGCAAAATGGAAAAAAGAAGCTATTGACAGCGAAGGCAATCTGCTTTTGCCCAGGTTTGATGAAGACGGAAACCTTATTCCAAAATATAATGCTGACGGAAGCAGCAATACAGGCAGTTCTATAGACAGTTATTACAGAGAGATTATTGCCGACCTTGGCATAGAGGTTGAAGAAGCATATAATTATTCGGAAGCTCAGGAAAGCATACTTAATACAACGGAAAATGACAGAAAATCAATATCAGGCGTTTCTCTTGATGAAGAGCTTACAAGTATGCTTAAATATCAGCACGCATACAATGCCGCCGCAAGGATGGTAAATGTTATAGACTCTCTTATCGATAAGGTAGTAAACGGAACCGGCAGAGTCGGTCTGTAAGGAGGTAATTAAATGAGTTCGGCTTTTTTTGAATTTAATGTTGCGGTAACCGGAATTTTTGCCTCCAAGGCAGGAATGGAAATTACAGCTCATAATGTTTCAAACAACGCTACCCCGGGTTATTCAAGGCAGATTGCAAACCAAAGGGCATCATCTCCGCTTGCTTCGCTTAACGGCGTGGGCATGGTAGGTACCGGTACTGAGGTTTATGATATAAGCAGAATAAGAGATTTTTTTCTTGATAAAAAATATTGGACACAGAATGAATACCTCGGCGAGTATTCGGTTAAAAAAGATCAGCTCAATCTTTTGGAAGCTTGCTTTGATTCGCTTGGCGAAAACAATCTTTCGGCAGCGTTTAACGACTTTTTTAACGGATTGGAATCCTTAAGCTTTGATTCCGGAGCGGACAACTATCGAACCGGAGTTTTGTCATATGCCACAAGCCTTGCGGATAATGTAAATTATCTGGCAAGCCAGCTTATGGAGCAGCAAAGGGATATTAATGACGATGTTTTTGCCGTTGTACAAAAAATAAATGATCTGGGAAAACAGATAACAACGCTTAATCAACAGATATATTCATACGAAATAGTCGGAAGAAAGGCAAACGATCTCAGGGATCAAAGAGAAATGCTTGTAGATGAGCTTTCCGGTTATGTCAATATAGATGTTAAAGAGGTTCAGGGAACCACCGACCATGAAAACGATCTTCAGTTTAAGGTTTTTATAAACGGTCAGGAATTTGTAAACCATCTCGATCTTACTCTTCTTGATTGTGTAAAAAGAAAAGATGAAGCAAATATGAATCCTGATGATGCCGTTGGTCTTTATGATGTCGTTTGGCAGTCCGGCCTTAAAATAAATTATAATAATCTTTCGGGAGAGCTTAAGGGTTTGCTTGATATAAGGGATGGCAATGTAGGTATGCCAAATACCACAGGAATAAAAGACTATACAAACGTAAATTATAAGGGCATACCATATTATATAAATAAGCTTAACGAAATGACAAGAACAATAGCAAGAGCCTTAAACGAGGGCAAAAATGCGGCAGGAGAAGCCATAGAGAATTTTAAAGGACATCTTGACGGTTATAATGCTTACGGTGAAAAGGGCGGTTATTTCTTTACCTATAAAGATGTAGAGGGAAATGTTGTAGAATATGACGGCACTGCCGTTCCAAGTGATTACTATGATAATATGACAGCCTTTAATTTCTGCGTTTCTCAGGAGCTTATAGAGGATCCCAGGCTTTTGGCAGCCTCCGATACCGGTCTTATATCCGATGGTGCAAATGAAGATATAAGCAACAACAATATAATTTTGGGCTTTGCAGCATTAAAGGATAACCAAACATTATTTAACGAAGGCTCCGTAAACAGCTTTATTGTTTCGGTAAATTCGGCTTTGGGCATAGATACAAAGCAAGCCAAAAATTTTACGGAATTTTATACCGATGTTGTAACAAGCGTTGATAATCAGAGGATTCAGGTTTCGGGCGTAAGCATGAATGAGGAAATTGTAAATGTTGTCAAATATCAGCAGCTTTACAAGGCGTCATGTCAGATCATCAATGCCATTAATGAAATTTACGATATGACTATTAACCGTATGGGTGTTTAAGGAGGTTAATTAAATGAGAATTACCAACTCTATGATGACTAACAGGCTTCTTACAAATGTAAACAGAAATATGTCAAGGGTTGATTCATATTATAATCAGCTTGCCTCCGGCAATCGTATACAGATGCCGTCTGAAGATCCTATAAGGGCAAGCCGTGCGCTTAAGTTTAGGACTATTGTTTCGGATACGGAGCAGTATTCCGAAAATGTTAAGCAGGCAACTTCTTGGATGGAAATTACAGAGTCAGCTTTTAATAATATAAATTCAATATTGGAATCTATGAGAGATTTGTGTGTTACAGGCTCAACCGATACTATGGAAGAACCTGACAGAGAAAAAAATATAACGGAATTTAAAGATCTTCTTTCACAGCTTGAAAGCGAACTTAATGTAACATATATGGGAAGATATGTTTTTTCAGGCTACAAGACCGATACTGCTTACATTATAAAAGATGATGACGGAAAAAATATTATAAATCCCGATATACTTGACGGAACAACGAATAAAGTAGACGGGCAGAATATTGAAATTGCGATAGGCTCTGACAGTTATATTACGATAAATTCTCTTGGCCCTAATGTATATAACAATGATTTTTATAATAATCTGCACGCCCTTGATGATACTTCTGTGTTTGCGGATGATGCCGAATTGAGAGATGCAATAAATGCTATGATAGGAAAAATTGATGAATTTTCTTCTCATGTATCGGTTTACCATACAGAATGCGGCGTAAGGATGATCCGTCTTGACTTGGTAAGCAACAGGCTTTCTGATGACGACGCAAATTATACAAAGCTTTTGGCAAACAACGAAGATGTTAATTATGCAGATGCGGCTATGAATTTAAATCTTTCAAATGCTACTTACAATGCGGCGCTTAAGGTTGGTATGAGCATAACAACGGTTACGTTGTCCGATTTTCTTTAATATAATATTGTGATGTTATAGTTATTAAGGCTGTCGATGCTGGCAGCCTTAATATTTTATCGGGCTCTGCCCCAAATTGGATTTATTGGAGGAAGTTATATGATAATAAATACAAAGTTTTTTGGTGATATTAATATAGATGAAGATAAAATTATTTTATTTGAAGACGGTATATTAGGATTTCCCGATTATAAAAAATATCTTTTTATGGAATCCGGCGAAGACGGCAGCCCCTTTTTTTGGCTCCAGTCTATAGAAGATGTAGGCATAGTATTCCCTATTATCGATGTAACAAAATTTATACCAGATTATTCGCCTGTTGTGGATAGTGCGGAGATTGATTCGCTTGGCAATGCTGATGATGATCTTGCGATTTATAATATTATTATTATACCTAAACATGATGCAAAAGATATGACCGTAAATCTTAAAGCTCCTGTAGTTATTAATCTAAACACAATGAAAGCAAAGCAAATTATTTCAAGTAATGAAGAATATCCTATTAAGTATTATTTGTATAAGGAACTTAAAAAAATTAAGGCAGGTGAATGATATGTTGGCATTGACAAGAAAAAAGGGAGATTCGATTATTGTAGGCGATAATGTTGAAATATTTGTTTTGGGCATACAAGGCGATCAGGTAAAGCTGGGCATAGAGGCCCCTCGTAATGTTAGCATTTACAGAAAAGAAGTGTATGATCAGATTTTGGAGGAAAATAAAGCGGCTGTTCACAATATTAATGTTAACAATCTTAAAGATTTGTTTAAAGAATCTCTTTAATTTTTAAGTAAATTATAAAAAAATGTTGACAAATTTTTTTAGATTTAATAAAATCTTAAAGTAAGACTTGATATAAGGCTGTGATAAAGAGGAGTAGGCTTTTACAGGTAAAAGAGATAAGCGTCCGCAGGCTGAAAGGCGCTTTTATCCAAGGCAAGCCGAAGGTAGCTTTGGAGCCGCCGGGCTGAAGCAATTTAGGCTCGGACGTTCGCTGCGTTAAGGCGAATCTGTCTGTTTGGCAGAAATAAAGGTGGTATAGCGAGCTTTCGTCCTTTTTTGGGTGAAGGCTCTTTTTTATTAAACAGGAGGATAAGAAAATGACAAAAGAACTTGCTAAAAATTATGATCCGTCTATAGAGGAGAGAATCTATAAAAATTGGCTTGAAAAAAAATATTTTCACGCTGTTGTGGATAAAAGCAAAACTCCATTTACAATCGTTATACCTCCGCCGAATATAACGGGTAATCTTCATATGGGTCATGCTCTTGACAACACTTTGCAGGATATATTGATAAGATGGAAAAGAATGCAGGGTTATAATGCGCTTTGGCTGCCCGGAACAGATCATGCAAGCATATCTACGGAAGTAAAAATAGTGGATAAAATGACCGAAGAGGGCATAAAAAAGGAAGATATAGGAAGAGAAGCATTTTTAGAGCGTGCTTGGCAGTGGAAAAAGGAATACGGCGGAAATATACTTAATCAGCTTAAAAAGCTTGGCAGCTCCTGCGATTGGGACAGAGAAAGATTCACTATGGACGAGGGACTTTCAAAGGCTGTTACAGAGGTATTTTTAAGATTATACAAAAAAGGGTATATATACAAAGGAGAAAAGCTTATCAACTGGTGCCCTAAGTGCCAAACTACAATTTCCGACGCTGAGGTAAATCACGAGGATAAGCAGGGAGGATTTTGGCATATAAAATACCCTGTTAAAGACAGCAATGAGTTTCTTGAGTTTGCAACAACAAGGCCGGAAACTATGCTTGGCGATACTGCTATTGCCGTAAATCCCGATGATGAAAGATATAAGAGCTTTGTAGGCAAAGTTTGCATTGTGCCGTTTGTAAACAGAGAAATTCCGATTATAGCTGACAGCTATGTTGATATGGAATTTGGTACCGGTGTTGTTAAAATTACGCCGGCGCATGATCCCAATGATTTTGAGATTGGCGAAAGACACGGCCTTAAAAAAATTAATATTTTAAACGATGACGGAACAATTAATGAAAACGGAGCAAAATTTGCAGGGCTTGACAGATACGAAGCAAGAAAGCAGATTATAAAAGAGCTTGATGAAATGGGCCTTTTTATAAGGGCTGAAGAAATTAAGCATGCCGTAGGAGTGCATGAGCGATGCGGCGAGGTTGTAGAGCCGCTTATAAAAAGCCAGTGGTTTGTTAAGATGGAACAATTGGCAAAGCCTGCAATAAAAGCATATAAAGATAAGGAGCTTAGATTTATTCCCGAAAGATTTGGAAAAATTTATATGCATTGGCTTGAGAATATTCGTGATTGGTGCATATCAAGGCAGCTTTGGTGGGGACACAGGATTCCGGCTTATTACTGTAAATGCGGCCATATAGAAGTAAGCGCAAAAAAACCGGAAAAATGCCCTAAATGCGGCTGTGCGGATCTTACTCAGGATGAAGATACGCTGGATACATGGTTCAGCTCTGCTTTGTGGCCGTTTTCAACCCTCGGCTGGCCTGATAAAACAGAAGAGCTGGAGCATTTTTATCCGACAAACGTTTTGGTTACCGGCTATGATATAATATTTTTCTGGGTTGTAAGAATGGTTTTCTCGGCGCTTGAGCAAATGGGAGAGGTTCCGTTTAAGGATGTTTTGATTCATGGCCTTGTAAGGGACAGCCAAGGAAGAAAAATGAGCAAATCTCTTGGCAACGGCATCGATCCGCTGGAGGTCATTAATCAATATGGCGCCGATGCGCTTAGGCTTATGCTTGTTACGGGCAACGCACCGGGAAACGATTTGAGATTTTACGAGCAAAGGGTGCAGGCAAGCAGGAATTTCCTTAATAAAGTTTGGAATGCGGCAAGATTTATTATGATGAATCTTGATGAAAATTATAATGAAATTGATTTTGATGAGCTTACCGATGCCGATAAGTGGATATTATCAAAGGTTAATACTCTCTCAAAGGAGGCAACGTCAAATCTTGAAAACTATGAGCTGGGTGTTGCCGTAAATAAGGTTTATGATTTTATTTGGGATGAATTTTGCGATTGGTGTGCGACTTGTTCGGCTGTTGAAAAGACAGCCGCATAAAATGCTTCGGTATTTTATGAACTCTGTTTGCTGCGGTTCAAATGAGGGAGTAACGCCCCGAAGGGACTGCGCTGATACTCCGAACGGCGCAAAAACGTGTCCTCGTTAAAGCGTCGGATAGCTACGGTAAAGTCGGCTGAATCCGCCCCTAGCCTTTAAAGCTTGGCTTTAAAGGCGGAAAAGCAAGCCGGAGGCGGCTGCGGCGGAAGGTCGGGCGGTGGCGAAGAGCCTTTGCTCTTCGGTGTGTAACTATGGTTAGAATTTTGTTTGACAAATGACGAACCTGCGAACGTACATCTCCTTACGCAAGGGCTGCAGAAATGCAGCGGCTTTGACTTTGGGATGAGTAAGATTATCGGTTATGAAAATCCTGTCTGCTTTACAGGAGCAGTCTTAAGGTCGGGGATATAGCAGGAACCTAAGGTTATACATAATCACAGGCAAACAGGGAACAAGGCAAGCCGAAAAGGGAGAAGGCAGGACAGCCGCTGATACCCTTAGTGAATATAAAGGATAGTTTATCTATTAAATCACTTTTATTTCGGTTGAGCGAAGGGTGAGCGATGACAGCCCTTGTAATGAGGGAAACAGTAAAGCCCTTTAGCAGCGTCGGCAATTAAAGGCTTGTGTCGATAGCTGTAGAACGCCGTGTGCAGGCAAACCTGCACGCACGGTGTGGAGCGGGGGAAAATTCCGGTATCGATAAGACGGATAAGCTCTTATTAACGAGAGAATCTACCTATCGCTATATATTGAGATGGTAAAGCCAAGACTTTATGATAAAGAAAATCCTACAAGAAAAGCGGCGTTATGGACGCTTAAAGAGGTGCTTATAAAGGCGCTCAAGCTTCTTCATCCGTTTGTGCCGTTTGTTACAGAGGAGATTTTTACAACTCTTCAGGATGAAGAAGAAACAATTATGCTTTCTAAATGGCCTGTTTTTGAGCAAAAATATAATTTTGAAAAAGAAGAAAAAGCGATTGAGCTTATAAAAACGGCAGTTAAAAATATCAGAAACATAAGAACGGAAATGAATGTTGCCGTTTCAAAAAGAATCAAAACCTTTGTTGTATCCGATAAAGAAGAGGTAAGAAAAATATTTGAAGAGGGCAAGGTTTTCTTTGCAAGCCTTGCTCGTGCAAGCGAGGTTATTATTCAAAGCGACAAGAGCGGCATAAGCGAAGATGCCGTTTGTGCGGCTGTTCAAAACGGTATGATATATATGCCGTTTGCCGAGCTTGTTGATATAGAAAAAGAAAAGCAAAGGCTTTCAAGGGAGAAGGAAAGGCTTGTTAAAGAGGTTGACAGAGTTGTTAAAAAGCTCTCTAATCAAGGCTTTGTTTCAAAGGCTCCGGCAAAGGTTATAGATGAAGAAAAAGCAAAAGAGGAAAAATACAGAGCGCTGCTTGCCCAGGTGCAGCAGCAGCTTGAAAGCCTCGGCTAAACAGTGTCGAAAAAGTCCATTCGGACTTTTTCGAGGCTGAAACAGAGGTATTGTTTTCCTAGGCGGAAGTGAATTCCGCCTGCGGATTAAAAGTCTGCGGCGCTTTAAGTTAGTTAAGCAAAATAGGGTTTATTGACAGTCTGTGGCAGGAGATAAAACTCCTGCCTGATATTTAACAATGTTTTAAAGTTGGGAGGTTTTTTGTTGAAAAAGTTAGTTAATTTTATTTTAGCTTTGTTACCTATCATTATTTATTTTGTTATGCAGTTTGCGGCACTTATATTTTTTGCTGTTATAGACAGAAACTTTTTTTCCAATTTAGATAAATATGTAAATTATATAAGGCTGATGCAGGCGTTAATGGGTATTGTTGTATTCGGCCTGTGGTATAAGATTGTTTTTAAGGATATTGAAAGGCAGCCGTTAATGGAGCTTTTCAGCATAAAAAGGCTGTTGGGCGTTTTTGTTATGGCAGTATGTTTACAGATTGTTGTGACAGTTTTGATAAACGCAGCATCAATTTGGTTTAAGGATCTTATAGAAAATTACAGCGAATTTATGGAAGATTTTGTAGGGAAACAAACAGTTTCTTTAGTTTTATATACTGTTTTGTTTGCACCGCTTGCAGAAGAACTTGTCTTTAGAGCGGTTACATTTAACCATCTGAGAAGAGCGCTGCCGTTTTGGCTTGCCAATATAATACAGGCTGCTCTTTTTGGTATTATGCATATGAATATTGTTCAGGGAACATATGCATTTCTTTTAGGCTTAGTTTTGGGTATTGTATATAAAAAATACAATTCTCTTTATGCAAACACGGCGCTTCATATGTTTATTAATTTATCGGGCTTTATGATTCCCATAATTACAAGCCCTATATTGATGCTGATTTTGGTTTTTGGGTCATTTTTTGGCTCATGTTGTTTTTTGATTATGCTCTTAAAGGACAGGTAAATATTTCGGCTGCCTGTCTTTTTTTGCCGGCAAGCAAGTCACCTGCTGTTAAGCAAAATATGAATAACTTAACTTATAAATAGTATTTAATATTAAATCAATACAAGAATTTTTGAAAAAATTCAAAAAAGTTTGAAAAATATATTGAAATTTTTTCTTCTTATTGATAGCATTATACTAAAGCTGTTGCGGCAATTTTGAAAACTTATAGAGTTTGTGTATTTTGATAAAATGAGTTAAAATATAAATGTAAATTTTAATTAATCTTAAAAATTAAAGAGATAAAATTCTCTGCTTTAAAAAATACGGCTTCTATTGAAATTTATTTTCTTAAAAGTCAGTGCTGTAATAATATTATGAATACAGAGGTTGAATTAATGAATAATATAAAATTGTACAGAAAAAGATATATTCCGGATGAAACTGTTTATTTGAAAAATGATGAAATTATCAGCGCTGATGATGAAAAAATAATAACAAAATGGAATGTTTTAAAAAAAAGAGATGACTTTTCACATGGCGCTTCCTGCTATTTTTTAAAAAAGGGCATAAAGGTAAGCAAATTTATAAATAAAGAAGGAAATATAATATATTGGTACTGCGATATAGTTGATTATGAATACAACAGAGCTGAAAATTCATATCTGTTTAAGGATCTGCTTATCGATGTTATAGTATATCCCAATGGCTTTGTTAAGGTTTTGGATATGGACGAAATAGCCGAAGCAATGGAAATGGGCAAAATAGATGACGAAACCGTTAAAAGTATCCTAAAAAGAACAAGCCTGCTTTTAAATGATATTTATTGTGGAAATTTTGACATATATGTAAAGTGCATTAAGGATATTTGATTGGAAATGGAAAATAAAAACACAAAAAATATACATAAGGATCATAGAAAAAGAGTCAGAGCAAGATTTATAAAAGACGGAAGCTTAGACAGCTTTGAATATCATCAGATTTTAGAAATGCTGCTTTTTTATGCCATTCCAAGAAAAGATACGAATGAGCTTGCTCATATTCTTTTGAATGAATACGGTTCGTTTCATGCGCTTTTAAATGCCGATCCGGAAGAGCTTATGGAAAGATTTAAGCTGACCGAGCCTGCCGCTGTTTTAATTTCTCTTATGCCGCATATTGCAAGAAAATACCTAAACAGCGCTTGGGTAATAAATAACTCCAGCACTATTTCGAGCCTTGCTTCGGCAAGTGAATATTTTGATTCCATATTGGCAGGCAAGCCATACGAAAGCTTTTATATGCTTTGCCTCGATGCCAAAAAGAGATTGGAAAAATGTGTTAAAATAAGCGACGGCAATTCCAACAGCTCGCCTATTTATATAGATAATATAGTATCATATGCGCTTTTATATAAGGCGTGTTTTGTTATAATAGGGCATAATCATCCGGGTGGAACTCCTCAGCCGTCCGACGGTGATATAAATGTTACAAAAAAAATAAAATCAGCTTTGGAACCGTTGGGCATAAAGATTTTAGATCATATTATAGTATGCGGCAAGGAAAATTTCAGCTTTGCCAAAAAAGGTTTATGTAAGCTTAAGTATAACGAAGAAACGAAGAATAAAACAGACTAATTTTAAAAGCTGATGTATAATTTTATAGATTGCCGAAAAAGTCCTTTTGGTTTTTTTCGATTATAATCAAAAAAATAAAAAGCTTTATTTATGCTTTTTATTTTGCAAAATATTTGTAATTATTTAAGGCTCAAAAGGCAAAATAAAAGAAGTATAAAATAAAAACAAAATAAGGAGGAATTTATATGAAAAAATTATGCAAATCCAAAACAGACAGAAAAATAGACGGCGTATGCGCAGGAATAGGCAATTATTTTGGTATTGACGCCACAATAGTAAGGCTGCTTTTTGTTGTTACATTATTTTTTGGTCTTACAGGCGGAATAATATATATAGTTTGTATGTTTATTATGCCTGTTGAAAGTGATGACATAATAGATGCAGATGAATATGATGACAGACAAAATTAATTTTGCCGAAAAATATTATTAATAGCCAGATGATTAATGCACATAAATTTTTTTGAATAGTATTCAGTTTTATTGGAAATTATAAATAAAAAGACTGCTGATAAAACTATACGATTTTTTTGAGGTGCATTATGAAGAAAAAGCGTTTTAAATATTATTTTTGGGCTGCGGGAGCGGCTTTTTCAGCTGTGGCGGCAAGAGAGCTTTACTGTGCTGTAATGTATTTGTATAACATCTCGATTAAAAGGGGCGATAAAACTTTCCTTACAAGGCTTATAGATGTAAGCGGAGAAGCCGAGATTTTATGTGACGATCTAAAGCTTGAAGGAGAAAGAATTGCCCGTTGGGTAAGAGAAAATAAAACAGAAGAGATTTATATAAATTCGAAGGGCGGTATAAAGCTTTATGCACAGGTATACAAAAACAATTCAAACAAATGGGCCGTTATACTGCATGGTTACGGCGGCGAGGGCATACTTATGGATTATGCCGGAGAAGTGTTTTTTAAAAATGGCTTTAATGTATTAATACCCGATTTAAGGGGACATGGCAAAAGCGAAGGCTCATATATAGGCATGGGCTGGCATGACAGGCTTGATCTTATCGGCTGGATAAATGAAATAATAAAAAAAGATGAAAAAAGCGAAATAGTATTGTACGGGGTATCTATGGGAGGAGCTGCCGTTATGATGTGCTCCGGAGAAAGCCTTCCCTCAAATGTAAAATGTATTGTTGAGGACTGTGGTTATACATCTGTTTATGATGTATTTAAATGCCAGCTTAAAAAGCTTAGGCTTCCTGCTTTTCCTTTTATCCATCTGACGGCTTTGGTGTGCCGATTTAAAAATAATTACAACATATTTAAAGCATCATCTGTAAAGCAGGTGGAAAAATCACAGCTTCCCATGCTTTTTCTGCATGGCGCAAAAGATGAATTTGTCCCATGCGCAATGGCGGAAAAGCTTTATGGCTGTAAAGAAAGCGGTTATAAGGAAAAGTATATTTTTAAAGATGCGGGGCATGGAGTTTCTGCAATGGTAGGAAAAGAAAATTATTGGAACAAGGTTTTTGATTTTATTAATAAATTTATTCAGCCGGTAAGCGGAACAGATTAGGATATATTAATTACGATAAGGAATAATATTATTTATAATTTTTTTTGAAAAATTTTCAAAAAAACTGTTGACAATCTGTTTTTGATACTGTATAATAGTTTTTGTCGTTGAGATAATCAACACTTAGACATAAGCCCAGATAGCTCAGTTGGTAGAGCAGAGGACTGAAAATCCTCGTGTGGGCGGTTCAATTCCGTCTCTGGGCACTGTCTGCGGGTGTGGTTCAATGGTAGAACATCAGCCTTCCAAGCTGAGGACGTGGGTTCGATTCCCATCACCCGCTTATGCGCGAGTGGCTCAGTGGTAGAGCATCGCCTTGCCAAGGCGAGGGCCGCGGGTTCAAATCCCGTTTCGCGCTTAAAAAAAGGACTTAAGCTTTAAGATGCTTAAGTCCTTTTGTATTTTTAATAAATACTTGCGGTAAAGATTATTATATAATAAAATATATAACAGTGGGAGGAAAACGGTAAATGAAAACCAATCAAAGACTAATTGCTCTTACTGTAGTGTTATTATATTTGAAAAAGATTTTTAATTTAAATATAATAAAGCCTAAGCTGTTCAGGCTTTGTTTGTCGGCTAAATTGATATTTACCTGCGTTGTTATTACTTTATTTATTTACGGGCCTGTAAATGCTCAGTATGCAATTTACAGTTCTTGCAGTATACAAGGACTTAAGCTCGTAAGTTATTCGTCTGCTTGGGATGAAAATAAGTTAAGAGAGCTTTATGCAGAGCTTTTAAATAATTTTCATGGCGATGAATTAAAGCTTCTTTCGGCAATATACCTTTATCCCGATTCGCCTTATGGAGTAAACGGATATTATTTTGAAGATATCGCTGTTAAAGACGGAATATTGGAATGTGGGGAAAATTCTTATATAGAGCTTTACAATATGGATAAAACAGATACGGTTAAAAAGGCGGCAAAAACTCTTTCTCATGAATACGGACATCATTACAGTATATGTAATATTATACTCAAAGAGGGAAAGTATTATACTAAATGGGCTGAATCGGAATATGCGGCTATAAGGGGTCTTTCAAATTATGATGTTTTTTATGGACAAAATCCCGATAACTCCTCTTATCGCTGGGATGTTTCGGAAATTATAGCCGATGATTATGTCCAGCTTTTAGGCTCTCGCTATGCCAAATTGTCTGTTGATTATCCTGATGTTTATGAAATGCTTGAAAGCAGTGACAAGCCTGAGCGCAAATATGAAATTGCATTTAATCTTATGCCTCAAGGCAATCCTTATATTCCGCTTGCCGCAGATGTGCCGGGGCTTTACGAATATATGCTCTCCCTTGGAGGAGGCGTGTCAAATCATACAATAAAATCGGAAAAGCCAAAGATATTGTCTGTTGAAGAGATTGTTAACAAGGCAGGCGAAAAAGAATATACGGCGAATTGGAATAAAGTATCCGACAATTCCGATTGTGAATACACTCTTGTGATGTATCCTGCCGATAATCCGCTGGTTCCAATACCAATAAAAACTGTAAAAGGCGGCGAAATCACATCCGCAAAATTTGGAAGTGCGGCAGCCGAAAATTCAGATGGCTCTTTAAGAGTGTTTTCAAACAGATATGAAGGAGATTATGAGCTTTTGCTTTATTATATGGATGCCGATGGCTTTATGCACCGAAGCGAGCCGTATTGCTATAGTTTTGGCTCGGATTATACAGACTATGATATCGGCTATAATTCGCCTTTAAACGAGCAGAAAACGGCGGTTCAGGAAGCGGCGGAGCAGGAAGAGCCTGATTATGAAAAACTTTTTGCGGCTTTTTATGAAAATTTTAACAATGAAATATCTTTAACTGATTATTATTATGCTGTAATTAACGGTATATATTCCTTTTTTTCGCAGTTTTGAATATTATAATGATTTGGAGGTAGTTTTTTATGTTTAAAGGAAAAAAACCAAAGGATGAAACTTATATCGAGATGAAATCTTTGCCTATTTTGATTTTGGATACAAATTGGCTTTTCTTTTTTTCTAAGAATAAAAATGAGGAGGTTGAAACGGCTCAGGCGGAGCTTGTTAATCTCCTTAAAGACAGGAGCAGAATTGCAGATGATATTAAAAACCTTAACAGTGAAAAAAAACAGCTTCTTTCAAAGATACTTGCGCTTTCAAATGATTTGAGAGACGGAAAAAATTCTGTAAAGGACGAGCTTGATCAAAAGCAAAACAGAGTGAATGATATAAATATAGATTTAAATGAGCTTGAGAAGGAGTCGGATTCTCTTCCCGAAAAAATCGATAAAGCTAATAACAGGCTTTTTCAGACTTGTATTAAGGTGTCTTATAACGATATAAGAAAAAATGACAAAGAATTAAAAAAATGCAAAAATAATATAGATAAATTTAATCAGCAGCTTTCAGCCGAAAATGAAAAAAAAGTAAGCTTTACTAAAGAGCTTAAGGTTATTGAAAATACTCCAAGGGCTGTTAAGGTTATGAAATGCATAAAAAAATGCGAAGCCAATCTTGATAAAATTAAAGCGATGCTTGCCGGTGAAACTTCAAAAGTTGAAGATATAAAAGCATCTTTTAAAAAAAGCAAGGATTTTCTTGAAATGTATATAGGTGAAGACGGAATAAGGCAATTAAAGCAAAAATACAAAGGAAGTATTTAAATGATATTCTCTGTTGGCGTTGATATTGTAGAGATTGAAAGAGTAAAAAAAGCAATTCTCAACAGCAGCTTTACAAAAATGGTTTTTACCGAAAATGAACAAAAATTTTTAAAAACAAAAGCACAGAGTTTTGCAGGTAATTTTGCCGCTAAGGAGGCTGTTGTAAAAGCATTTGGCACAGGCTTTGGGGCAATTTCTCCAAAAGACGTGGAGATTTTGAGAAATGAAGCCGGTAAGCCATATGTTGTATTTTATAATGCAGCGCTTGATTTTATAAAAACAAATAAAATAACAGCTGTTCATATAAGCATTTCTCACGACAGATCCAGCGCTGTAGCTTTTGCTGTGGCTGAGGTGTAAAATGAAAATTACAACAAGTATTCAAATGAAAACAATAGAAAATAATGCAATGAAAGGACTTGGCATATCTTCGGCTGTGCTGATGGAAAATGCCGCTGTCGGTGCGGCTGAAATATGCCTTGAATATTTAAAGGATATAAAAAATCCTAATGTTGTGGTTTTTTGCTCTAAGGGCAATAACGGCGGCGATGGTTTTGCTGTTTCACGTCATCTTTTCATAGAGGGCGTTAATGTAAACATTGTTTTGTACGGAGATATAGATAAGGCAACGCCGGATTGTCTTTTAAATTATAATATAGCCAAAAATATGGGTATATCTGTTTTATGCTATTCGCCGGATAAAACACAAAGCGTTAAGAATATGCTTAAAAATTCGGACCTTTGTATAGATGCGCTGATAGGTACGGGGCTTAAAAATGCATTAAAGCCCGATTTGGACGATATAGCGGAGCTTATCAACAAAAACAGCCGATATACAATTTCTGTTGATATTCCAACGGGGATAAATTCCGATAATGGCCAAAGGCTGTCAAAAGCTGTCAGGGCGGATGAAACGGTAAGCTTTCATTTGGCTAAGGCAGGTCATTTTTTGTCAGACGGGGCTATATTAAGCGGAAAATTAAGCGTTGTAAATATTGGCATAGATCATTTTGGAGAGTATGAAAGCAATCTTAAATATAACGTTTTGACAAAATCCGAAGCAAAGGCCATTCTTCCTGAGCGCAAAAAAGATGCCCATAAAGGAAATTTTGGCAGAGTGTTTGATTTTGCGGGATCTAAAGACATGACAGGGGCGGCGGTTTTTAACTGTATGTCGGCTTATGCGGCGGGGGCAGGCATAGTTAAGCTTTTTTCCGTTAAAGAAACTTGCCAAGCTTTGCGCTGTCTGCTGCCGGAGGCTTTGACACATACGTTTGACGGTGAAAACGGATATCTTTCAAACAAAGATATAGATGATATTTTGCGCTCTGAGCTTAAGAGGGGCAATGTTTTTATAGTTGGCAGCGGAATGGGGGTAAATAATAGCAGCATAGGCTTTTTGGACAAGCTTATTGAATATTCTCAAGCCCCTATGGTTTTGGATGCCGATGCGTTGAATATTTTGGCTGATAATAAAAAATGGTTTGAAAGACTTAAGGGTGAATGTATAATTACTCCCCATATAGGAGAGATGAGCAGGCTGACAGGGCTTTCGCCGAAGGAAATTTCAAATGATATGATAACTTCAGCCGTTGAATTTTCTAAAGAATTTGGCGTTGTGACAATACTTAAGAGCTTTAGGAGTGTAATAGCAGCCCCAAACGGAGAGGTTTTTATAAACACAACAGGAAGCTGCGCAATGGCAAAGGGCGGATCGGGAGATTGTTTGGCAGGAACTGTCGCCGCATTTGCAGCACAGGGTCTCAGCAGTTTTAAGGCATCTGTTTTGGGCTGTTATGTAAATGGGTATGCGGGTGAACTTGCACAGGAAAAGCTTGGTGATTATTCGGTTAAAGCAAGAGATATTATAGATAACATTTCGATGGCTTTAAAAAGTATTGCTGACAGTTAGTTTTTAAAACTGCCTTTCAGCCTGTCAAAAAGACCTATTTTAAAGAATTAACTTAAAGCGTCGCAGACTTTTAATCCGCAGGCGGAATTTACTTTCGCCGAGAAAAACAGCGAGTTTCAAGGGATTTTTAATCCCGATGGAATGAGCTGTTTATACATCTGTTTTCTCTCGAAAAAGTCCAAGTGGACTTTTTCGACACTCAGAAGTCCTGCTTTTTGGCAGGGCTTTTTAATGCTGTTTTATGCTATTTTCCGAAAATTCTTCTTCGTCTTTTTTTTCTGAATATTTTTTTTATTATAAGCGCAATAAATATCAGGGCAGCAAGACCTCCGACAAAACCCAGCGCAATTTTAAGAGCCGATAAGAAGCTTTGTATTATTATTTCTTTCCTTATCTCTTTTTCTATAGTTTCATCAGGAATTGCCTCTATGGTTTTGTCGCTTACCAAATCGGCTGAGGCTATTTTTTTTGAGTCATATAAAATATCAAGGCTTCCTATAACATCACTCTTTTTAATAGTAGGCTCTAATTCATCTTTAATATTTTCATTTAGCTTAATTTTTGATGTATCTACAAAATTAGGAACATTTACAGATACGGAATCTTCCAAAACAGCGTTGACTTCGCCAAGTTCATAGCTTCTGTCGTTATATTTTTGCACTACCTTTACGGGCTTTGAAAAATCACCCGGCGAAAGAATCTTTTTGTTTTCATAAAGCGAAAAGCCATATTCAAGCAGAGTCTTTGTGTCGGTATAAGTAGCTGTACCTTGATCTTTCATGACAACGGTTATAAGTTTTATGCCGTCTTTTTCGCCAAAGGTTACAAGGGTATTTCCAGCTTCGTCTGTAAAGCCTGTCTTTGAGCCTACACAATATTCATAATAAAACGGTGACCAAGGCTGAATCATTTTATTTTTATTGGTAAGAGGTCTTTTTTCATTTACAATATTTGTTTCGGGAATAGTGTATTCCAATGTGCTTATGAGTTTAACAAAATCTTTATTTTTTATCGCTTCCTGCATAAATAACGACATATCATATGCCGTTGTGTAATGATTGTCATCATGAAAGCCGTGAGGATTGTTAAAATGAGTATCCAATGCGCCAAGCTCGGCAGCTTTTTTGTTCATTCTCTCTACAAATTTGTCCACATCGGAATCTATAAACTCAGCTACAGCCATGCATACTTCATTTGCGGAGGCAAGCATAATTCCGTTAAGAGCCTGCTCCATGGTTATTTGTTCGCCTTCTCTCATTCCTATGTGACTGCTTCCGGGGCCTATTCCGAAAACGGCGTTATGAGAATGGGTTATAACATCGGTAGGCTTTGAGTTTTCAAGAGCCAAAAGTGTTGTCATAATTTTTGTTATGCTGGCAGGATACAGCCTTTCATGACATTCTTTATCATAAAGTATAATTCCGGTTTCGGCATCTATCATTATTGCAGACTGCGCAACGAGATTAAGAGGATCGCTTTCTTCTTCGGAGCTTTGTAAATCCTGCTGTGATGTTTGCGTCTGCTCAGCGGTTCCACTTTCTTCTTCGGCAAAGATTAGAGTGGAATTATTTATAAAAATGATATATAATATAAGTAAGTTGATTATAATTTTTTTTAACATGACAGACCTCATTTGTTTATTTGTGTAAACACAGTAAATTTTTATATATTTTATTTAAAAAATATTATATAATAAAGATATTATTTATACAAGTGAGAAAATATTAAAAATACTTAAATCGGTTTTAAAAGCTTTTTATTTGGTTATATTTCGGCGGTGGGTCTATGAAACGCAAGTATACTTCTTTGATTATATGCGTGTGTTTTGCTGTGGCCGGTACATGGTATTTGTCCTTTTTAAAAAATGGGACCATAAAGGTCAGCAGCTCTGAAATGGAAAGAGCTGAATATAATTATGATAATACGAATTTAACTGCTGAAATTCATACGAGTACCACAGAAGGAAAAGTATATATATCCGGAGAAGTTAACAATCCGGGCTTATACGAAATAGAGAAAGGCATCAGGATTTCGGATGTAATAGAAATGGCGGGAGGAACAACCGACAGCGCCGATTTAAACGGCTTAAATTTATCTCAATACGTTTTTGATGAAGAAAATATAATTATACCTGCCACAGGCTGCGAAGGTTTGCTTATAAATATAAATACGGCGGACAAGCAGACGCTTATGAGCCTTGATGGCATAGGAGACAAGCTTTCGGCAGCCATAATAGATTACAGAAACAAAAACGGAAACTTTAAAAGTACGGACGAAATAAAAAATGTCAGCCGCATAGGAGAGTCTACTTATAAAAAAATAAAGGACAAAATTACTGTTTAGCAGGAGGATGATAAAATTGGCTCATAATATACTTGTTGTTGATGATGAAAAGCTTATAGTAAAGGGCATTAAGTTCAGCCTTGAGCAAGAGGGCATGGAGGTTGACGCCGCATATGACGGAGAAGAAGCCCTTGATCTTGTTAAGAAGAAAGATTACAGTCTTATACTTCTTGATGTAATGCTGCCTATAATAGACGGGCTTCAGGTCTGTCAGCTAATAAGAGAATTTTCAAATGTGCCTATTATTATGGTTACGGCAAAGGGCGAAGACATGGATAAGATAATGGGCCTTGAATACGGAGCCGACGATTATATAACAAAGCCTTTTAATATACTTGAGGTTAAGGCAAGGATTAAGGCAATATTGAGAAGAAGCAACAAAAAAGCAGCCGAACCGGAGATTAAAAAGAGCAGGCTTAAAATAAGAGAGCTTGAAATTGACAAAGAATCCAGAAGAGCGTTTGTAAACGGCGCTGAAACCAACCTTACGGCTAAAGAGTTTGATATGCTTGAATTATTTATGGAAAACTCCGGAAAGGTATACAGCAGAGAAAATCTTTTAAATACAATATGGGGTTACGACTACAAGGGAGATGCCAGGGCGGTTGATGTGCTTGTAAGAAGACTTAGAGAAAAGATAGAGCAGACGCCTAATGAGCCGAAATACATCCATACAAAATGGGGGGTGGGTTATTATTTTCAGTAAGATTGAGCATAATTCATATAAATGGTACCAAAGCTTAAGATGGAAGCTTTTTATATCTTATTTTCTTATCAGCCTTATTCCTCTTTTGGCTTTTTCTTATATTATGAGCGATGCGCTTTTAAATTATTTTATGGAAGTAAATGAAAAAGAGCTTTTATATCAAGCAAATAAGGTTGCGGGAAGCATAAAAAAAATAGGATACTTAAATGATGAAAAAAACAGAGCGATTTTTGATTATGAGCTTGATGAAAAAAGCAAGGAAGAAAATTACAGGATACTTGTGCTTGACAGCAAGGGGATAGTGCTTAGCGATACAAACAAAACCGAAACGGGAAAAACATTTCTTGTGCCTGAGGTTATGGTTGCTCTCGACGGAAAGGACGAGGCAAATCTTAGGGTTAATGAAAGGGCAATTTATGCCAGCGCCTACATAGAAAACGAAAATTCTGAAAAGATAGGCGCAGTTCTTTTGATATCATCGTTTAATGAGTTTTATGAGCTCATAGACGATCTTGGAGAAAAATGGCTGATTTTGACAATCGGCATAAGCTTGGCTGTGAGCGTAATAGTATTCCTTACATCTCAGATAATTACGGTTCCTCTTAAAAATATACTCAGCATAATAAGAAAGATAACAGCGGGGCAGCTTTTTCAAAGAATAGAGCTTAAGGGACACAACGAATTTACAGAGCTTGGCGAGGCTGTCAACACCATGACGGAAAGACTTGAGCAGGTGGAAAGCTCAAGACAGGAGTTTGTTTCAAACGTAAGCCATGAGCTTAAAACCCCTTTAAGCTCGATAAAGGTTTTGAGCGATTCGATACTTCTTCAGGAGGATATGCCCACAGAAATGTATAAAGAGTTTCTTCAGGATATTAATTCTGAAATTGACAGAATGACAAATATAATAAACGATCTGTTGTCGCTTGTTAAGCTTGATCATACAGAGGCAGGTCTTAATATAGCCCAAACGGATGTTAATGAGCTTGTTAAGGATGTTGTTAAAAGGCTTTATCCTTTGGCGGATCAGAAGCAAATCGAAATTATTTATGAAAGCAATAAAGATATTGTAATTGATGCGGATGAGATGAAATTAAGCTTAGCTGTTTCAAATCTTATAGAAAATGCCATTAAATATACTCCAAACGGAGGCGTTGTTACAGTTGGGGTTGATGCAGATCATCAAAATGCGTTTATAAGCGTTCAGGATACCGGCATAGGCATAAGTGAAGAGGAACAGAGCAAAATTTTCAACAGATTTTACAGAGTTGACAAAACCAGAGACAGAAAGACAGGAGGAACCGGGCTTGGGCTTGCTATAACACATTCTACCGTTATGCTGCATAACGGCAGCATTAAGGTTGTAAGCAAGGAGAATGAAGGGGCTTTATTTATAGTTAGGCTCCCGATTAAATACAGTAAACAGTAAATAAAAGGAGAAATCGGATATGAAACATAAAAAAATTTTTCTCTTGGGCTTTATAATAGTTTTTTTTGTTATTGCCATTATCGTTGTTTTTGCTATGATAAACAGCCAAATGCTGCATGAAAAAAATATCGATTTATATTTTTTAAACCCTGCTTCAAACACACTGGAGCCGGAAAGAAGAAAGATAGCATCCGGCGATGAAACGGATATGCTGCGCTCTGCGCTGACAGAGCTTAAGGCAGGCCCTAAAAATACAACCATGCTTGTTAAGGCAATACCCGATGAGGTTAAAATTTTAAAATGCAGATTTGTTAAAGATGAAAATAATTCGGGTACTGTATATGTGGATCTTTCTGAAGATTACAACGACCTTAAAGAAAGCCAAGAAATACTTCTAAGAGGCTCTGTGGTTTGGAGTCTTACTGATTTTGATTTTGTGGATAATATTATTATCACAATAAACGGTGAGCCTGTAAAAGGCAGCAATAATGAAGAGCTTGGAGCGTTAAACAGAGAAAATTTTGTGGTAAACCCTGTTATATCACCCGATAAAACAGAGATGAAAGAAGTCACTCTTTATTTCTCTGATGAATCGGCAGCGTGGCTTTGCCCCGAAAAGATAAATATAGAGGTTGTTCAAAGCCAAAGCATTGAAAATAAAATTGTGGAGCAGCTTATTGCAGGGCCGAGAGATGACAACCATTATGCTACGGTTCCGCCGGAAACAAAAATAAAAAATATAAAAACCGAGGACAGTATATGTTATGTTGATTTGAGCGCCGAATTTGTTACAAAGCACAACGGAGGAACAGCGGCGGAGATGCTTACTATTTATTCTATAGTTAATTCTCTTACAGAGCTTGATAATGTTAAAAAGGTTCAGTTTTTGATAGAAGGTCAGAAGGAGGAGTCCTTTAAAGGTCATCTTGATTTCAGCAAGCCATTTGAGAGAAACGAAGCAATAATTATGAAAGATTAAGTTTTTTTTAAAATCGGATATCGTCTTTGGTATAAGTTAAAAATACTTGGATTATAATATTTTGGCAAAGGATAGGTATGGATATGAAAAGAATTATGCTCTATATTTTGGGATTTTTGATATATGGCATAATCATTGCGTATTTTAATATTTCATATCTGTTCGTTTTGCCTGCCTTTGCTGTGTGCATAATAATTTACAGATGTTTCAAAATAAAATGGATCTTTTGCTTTGTTTTGATATCTGTTTTAGGAATTGCTTTAACAGAGCACAGCAAAAGTATAATGAACGTTGATAATGAAATTTTAAGCGCCAATGACGATATTTTGTCTGAAGTAAGAGTAAAGCAGATTGAGAAAACAAAAGCCGGAAAAAATTATTATATATTATCTTCGGAAAAATTTATAATAAAACAAAAAGAGATTGATAAAAAGTTAAATATGCTTTTTTATACAAATTCTGAGGATAAGCTTGAGATAGGACAAAAAGCCGAGATAAAAGCAAAAATTTTTGAAATGGAACAAAATACAAATTTTTATGGCTTTGACAGCTATAATTATTATTCGGCAAGAAAAATTTCACTTTCCTCATACGGCGATATCGTTTTTAAGCGGGAAACAAAAAAGGATTTGTATTTTTATATTTACTCTCTCAGAGACAGAATAAGCAATGTTTATGACGATATATTGCCCGCCGGATATTCTTCAATAGCAAAGGCTATGGTTTTGGGAGATAAATCAGAAATTGATGCAGAGCTTGCAAACAGATATACCATTGCGGGAATTTATCATATTTTGGCGATATCAGGGCTTCATATATGCGCAATATGCTTGTTTCTTGTGTTTTTGACAGACAGGATACATATAAGATATGCAAAGCCTATAGCGGTTTTGATTTTGTTTTTGTATGCTCTTATGACAGGCGGAAGCCCTTCAGCTATGAGAGCTGTTATAATGGCGTCTGTAATGCTTTTAAGATATATATTTTTAAGAAGCGAGGATTTTTTAACCTCGGCGGCGTTTTCCGCCGTTGTTATACTTTGCATAAGCCCGATGATGCTTTTCGATATAGGCTTTCAATACAGTTTTGGCGCAATTTTTACAATAGGCTTTATAGTCGTGCCGGCTGTTAAATTTATTAAAAAAGGAAGGCTGTTTTCATGGTGCTTTAGCTGTGTTATTATTTCAACATTCCTAAAAGTAATAACGGCATATTATTTTTATGGAATAAGTAATGTTGATATTTTTTTAAATATTATAATTTTGCCTTTTATGAGCTTTATTGTTATATCGGCGCTGCTTGGAGGCGCAGCGGGTGTTTTTTGGCTTGATGCGGGAAGATTTTTTGCGGCTGTTTTTTACATAGGCTGGAGATTTATAAATTTTATCAGTGAAAAATTTATAAAAATGCCATTTTCATATATAATAACCGGAAGATTGAATTTTATTGTTGTTATAGGTTTTCTGATATTCTTCTTTTTGCTTTCATTCAGCCTTTACGAAAATAAAAAGGTTTTTAAAAGAAGATTTGTTTTCTTTATGGCGTCTTTAATTGTTTTGGCATCTTCTATGGCTGTTGATATTATTCAAAGAATTATATCAGAGCGTGAGCTTGAGATTACATTTATTGATGTAGGGCAGGGCGACAGCGCTTATGGCAGATATAACGGCTTTAATTTTTTGATAGACGGCGGAGGAACCGGAGGCGGCAGTATAGGAAAAAACAATATAAACGCAAGAGGAAGCTCAAGATTAAACGCTGTTTTTGTAAGCCATACAGACGAAGACCATGTAAAAGGCATAATTGAAATTATGGATTTAATTTATATAGACAGTATTTATATTTCCGCCGTTAATCCCCAAAATGAATATTTTGACGAGCTTTTAAAAACAGCGCACAAAAAGAATATTCCTGTTTATAAAATGAAAGATGGAGATTATATCAGTTATAAAGGGCTTAAAATAAGCTGTATTTATCCTTTGGGAAATGAAAATGCCGATATAAACAATTCATCTATGGTTTTGAGGGCGGAGCTTGGCGAAAAATCATTTTTATTCACAGGCGATATTGAAAAACAGGCTGAAGATGAAATTTTAAAAAGTGGTAAAAATATAGACTGTGATGTTATAAAAATAGCGCATCATGGCTCTTCAACTTCAAGCTCCGATGAGTTTTTGATTAAGGCAAGCCCCGAAGCAGCTATTATTTCTGTCGGTAAAAATAATTTGTATTCTCATCCGGCTAAAGATGTTGTAAAAAGAATAAAAAATAGCGGCGCAGAGCTTTTAAGCACAGCCGAAAGAGGCGATGTGATTATAAAAACAAACGGCAGAAGCTTAAATATTAAAACCCGGAGGTGATAAGCCTTGAAGGAGCTTGACAGAGATTTAAAAAACAGAAGCTTTAAAAATGTTTATCTTTTTTACGGAGAGGAGAGCTATCTTAAAAAGCAGTATAGGCAAAGCTTTTATAATGCTGTTGTTTCGGATGCTTCCGCCGCATTTAATTATACATTTTTTGAAGGAAGTTCGGCTGAGCCTTCTTCGATAATAGATGCCTGCGAAACTCTTCCTTTTATGAATGACAAAAGGCTTGTTGAAGCAAAGGATACAGGGCTTTTTATTCAGGGCAGAAAAGATGCTTCGGAGAGTATGTCAAAATATATTTCAAATATTGCCGAAAGCAGTATTTTGATTTTTACGGAAGAAAAAATAGACAAAAGAAGCAGACTTTATAAAGAGGTTTCAAAAAAAGGCTGCTGCGTTGAGTTTAAGCGCATGGAAGAAAATGAGCTTATCTCGTTTATACAATCTTTGTTTGAAAACGAGAATACAAAAATAGATACAAGATGCGCATTGTATCTGTTAAGAAGCGTTGGCTCTGATATGAGCAGCTTAAAAAAGGAAAGCGATAAGCTTATAGCCTATAAAAACGGTGAAGATATCACCAAAGAAGATATAGATTTGATATGCACAAAAAGTCTTGAAACGGAAATATTTGATCTCGTTGGGGCTATAGGCAGCAAAAAAGCCGATAAAGCAATAGAAATTTATAACAATCTGCTTTTGCTTAAGCAATCTCCGTTGATGATTTTAAGCATGAGTGCAAGGCAGTTTAGGCTGATAATACAATGCAAATATTTGTATTCAAAGGGCTTAAGCCCGGATCAAATAGGCTCACAAATCGGAATAAGGGGCTTTATGGCAAAAAATTATATAAGGCAAAGTGCAAATTTTACAAATAAGGCCTTGCTTAGCGCCCTTAAAGACTGTCTTGAATGTGATGTGGGTATAAAGACAGGCAAGATAAGCGACAGGCTTGGCGTTGAAATGATAATATTAAAATATGCTTCGGAAAGGATAAATAATTAAAATATGAATCTGCCCCAAAATTATATGAAAAAAATGAAAGAGCTTTTAAAAGATGAATTTGAAGATTATATTAAGAGCTTTGATGAAAAAAATTATCAGGCGATAAGAGCAAATACTTTAAAAATATCCCCGCATAAGCTGAAAGAAAGCTTAAATTTTGAGCTTGAGCCTATAGACTGGTGCGAAGAGGGTTTTTATTATAATTCGGATATAAGGCCTGCAAAGCATCCGTATTATTATGCAGGACTTTTTTATATTCAAGAGCCAAGCGCAATGTCAACAGCGGCGGCGCTTGAAATAAACGAGGGTGACAGAATTGCTGATCTTTGTGCCGCGCCCGGCGGCAAAAGCACTCATGCGGCGGCAAAGCTTAAAGGAAGCGGAGTTATTTTATCAAACGATATAAGTGCGTCAAGATGCAGGGCGTTGGTTAAAAATATTGAGCTTTGCTCAGCAGGAAATGCAGTTATTACAAATGAAAGCCCCGAAAGGCTTGCAGAGAGATTTGAAGGATTTTTTACAAAGGTAATTGCAGATGCGCCATGCTCCGGCGAGGGTATGTTTAGAAAGGATCCCGATGCGGTTAAAAGCTGGCAGGATCATAAGAGTGAACAATGCCAAATTCTTCAGAGGGAAATTTTAAATTCGGCGGCAAGGCTTGTCTGTCCGGGAGGTATTATTGCTTATTCAACCTGCACATTTGCGCCGGCAGAAAATGAGCAGACAATAAATGATTTTTTGGATACTCACCCTGAATTTAAAATTTTGGATATAAATAAGGCAAAAGGAGTTTGCGACGGAAGACCGGATTGGATTGAAAATGGGCGCAGCGAGCTTAAAAAATGCGCAAGGCTATGGCCCCACAAAATTAAGGGAGAGGGTCATTTTTTGGCTCTGCTTCAAAAGGACGGAGAGCTTGAGCCAAGAGATATGCCCAAAATAAGCGCAGCTTACAAAAATAAAATTCCGCAGGATTTATATTCATTTTTCAGAGATTATATTAATTTTGAAATAAGCGACGATATTGAAATACATTCAAACAGTGTATTTAAAATTCCGCAGGCATTGGATTTAAGCAGGCTAAGAACCGCAAGAAGCGGACTTTATTTGGGTGAGCTTAAGAAAAACAGATTTGAGCCTTCACAGGCTTTTGCAATGACGCTTAAAAAAGAGAACGTAAAAAACAGTGTGGATTTTAAGCTTGATGACGAAAGAGTTTTAAGATATTTAAAAGGCGAAAGCTTTGAAGCAAATGTTGACGACGGCTGGTGCCTTGTTTTGGTTGACGGCTATGCATTGGGCTGGGGCAAGGCAAAAAACGGAAGGCTTAAAAATAAATATCCGTCGGGCTGGAGAATGCAGTAAATATTAACCGTAAAATTAAGGAGGAATTTTAATGCCGTTTGATATAAAAAACAGAGTAAAAGAAAGATTTTTATCGCTAATAAATATAGATACAACATCAGATGAAAGCTCGGATAGCTTTCCGTCAACACAGGCGCAGGAATATTTTGCCGAGTTGTTGGCTTCGATATGCGTTGAGATAGGGCTTAAAAATGTGAAAATAGATAAATACTGCTATGTAAGCGCTGAGCTTGAGGAAAATTGTGACAGTGATGAGCCTGCAATAGGATTTATTTCTCATATGGATACAAGCCCGGATTATTCGGCAAAGGAAATAAAGCCTGTTATAACCGAAAACTATAATGGCGGAGAAATAAAGCTTAAAAATGATATCATATTAAGCCCCGCACAGTTTCCGTCATTATTAAAATATAAAAATCAGACTATAATTTCTTCTGACGGAACAACTCTTTTGGGCGCCGATGATAAGGCAGGTATAGCAGAGATTTTGACGGCTATGCAGTATCTTTTGGAAAATCCGGATATAAAGCATGGCAAAATAAAAATAGCTTTTACACCCGATGAAGAAATAGGCAGGGGAGTTGATTTTTTTGATGCCGAGAATTTTGGCTGTGATTTTGCCTATACCGTTGACGGCGGAGAAGCAGGAGAGCTTAGCATTGAAACATTTAACGCCGCTTCGGCAAAGCTCAGCTTTAAGGGCAAAAGCGTTCACCCGGGCGAAGCCAAAGGTATAATGATAAATGCTTCTCTTCTTGCCATGGAGTTTAACAATGCCCTGCCAAGTGAAGAAATTCCGGCTAAAAGCGAAGGCAAAGACGGATTTTATCATCTTACCGATATTAACGGCTCTGTGGAAAGAGCGCAGGCGGAATATATAATAAGGGATTTTGACAAGAATAACTTTGAAAACAGAAAGAAGATTATGTATGAAGCGGCTGAAGAAATAAACAAAAAATATAATTTTAAAGCGGTTGAGATATCCATAAAAGATCAATATGAAAATATGTATGAAATACTCAAAGACAGAAAAGATATTTTTGACAGAGCGGAGCAGGCAATTAAAGCGGCGGGAGCGGAGCCTGTCATTAAGCCGATAAGAGGCGGAACGGACGGAGCAAGGCTTTCTTTTATGAATCTGCCATGCCCCAATATTTTTACAGGAGGGCACAATTTTCACGGCCCTTATGAATATATTCCGCTGGAATCCATGATTAAGGCTGTTAAGGTTATAGTAAATATATGCCGATGCCGTTAATATGCTAAGCTGCATTTTTGGGATTACGTTTTAAAAACATGGCAACAGAAACGGCAATTATTATTATATAGCCTAATATGCTTAATAAATCGGGTATTTGCCCAAAAAGGAAAAAGCCCATAATGGCGGCAAATATAACCTGAGAATAATCGTATACGGATATTTCTTTTGCAGGAGCGTTTGAGTATGCAGCCGTAACGGAAAACTGCCCTCCCGAAGCGGACAGACCCGCCAAGAGCAAAAAGCCGAGCTGCTTTAGGCTCATCGGATGGAAATTAAATATTAGATAAGGCAGTGTTATAAGGCAGGAAAATGCCGAGAAAAAGAACACAATAAAAGGTCCCTTTTCGCCCCTTGAAGAAAGAATCCTTACAACAGTATATGCGCAGCCTGCCCCCATTGCGCCGCCTACGCCTATCAGGGCAGGCTTTATATCCAGGCTGAAGCCGGGCTTTATTATAAACAGACAGCCGATGAATGCAATTATAACAGAGAATGTCTGAAATATCGATATTTTTTCTTTAAGCATAAATAAAGAAAATATTATCGCAAAAAATGGAGAAAGCTTGTTAAGCATTGATGCATCGGAAAGAAGAAGATGATCCACTGCATAATAATTGCCCAATATTCCAATCGTGCCGGTAAGAGAACGAAGTATAAAAAATTTAAGATTTTCTTTTTTAAATTGAAAGCCTATATCGGCTTTTTTTAATATAAAAACTGCCATAAAAAGCGCTATAAGGTTTCTGAAGAAAGATTTTTGAATTGACGGCAAATCCCCCGAGAGCTTAACGAAAGTATTCATAAGCGCAAAGCAAAACGCCGCACATATTATAAATATTATTGCTTTGTTCTTTTTTTTCATAATATACCACTTACAATTAAAAATTTTGAGATTTTATCGATAGGCAAAAACCGTCGTTAGTACACATCATAAGCTGAGTACGAATATCATTGACATTAAGCCTAAAACAACTAATATAATTTTATTATAAATTTTTATATATGTAAATGTAAAATTTTAAAAATTATCTCAGAATATTTCTGAGTGTTTAAAAAGTTTAAGCGGACTTTTTCGAGAACGAATATTATTAACCGTAACCAACCAAATAAGCCCCTGCGTCATATGCCGGGACTTCTTCAGTCGGTTAAAACAGATATAAATATTTTTTTAAAAGCCTTTCTTTATTAATTGAAGAACAGTTGTAAATTTTCTTCTTTCTTCATCATTTAAAAGTGATGAAACAGCTTCAAAAATCGCTTTTTTTTCGGTTTCGTTTAAAGGCTTTCCCCTGCTTAGCTCTGAGTTAAGCTTTATAAGCTCCGGCAGCAGCTGCTCGGCTTTTTTCCCTTTTGAGTTGTTTATAAATCTTTTTAGGCTTTCTTTTTTTTCTTCTCCCAGCACATCAAATGCACTGTTTTCAAAAATTTTGTCAAATCTCTGCTCCATCAGCCTGCTCCTCCAATCTCAGCTTTGATATTATATCCTTGATATCCATAAATCTTACAAGCATATCTATGTAATATTGATTTTTTTTGTCAAGCTCTGTTTTCATAGCTAAAAGCATATCTTTCTGCCAGCCTTCCTTTTTGCCGGTGTTCATAGCGGCGGCAGTATTTTTATAGCTCTTAATTAAGTTATCAAGCTCAATAATTTTAATCATAATGCCTATATTCTTTTGATATTCAAAATCAAGATATGGTATGGCGGCTTTAATTGTTCTTATGGCGGGGGTTTGAAGATCCTGTTCAACCTCTTGAGCTGTTTCTTTTTTTTCTTCCAGAGCGGCAATATTTTTATTTTCAGGCTCAAACTCTTTGTTAAGCTTATTTATTTCGCTCATTATTTTTACAAGTTTAACAATTCGCATTGTTTGATCAAAATTATTTAAATCTTCACTTTTGTTTTCAGCCTGAACACTGTCTACCGCTTCCGAAATGGTTTTTGCCTTTTCCAACATCTGCGTAATATCCATTTTTCCTCCATAAAAATTATTCTAAAAAAAATATATTCAAAAAATTGTATTATATGCTATCCAAAAAATTCTTTAAAAAATATATTTGGCTAAAAGCTCATACTGTCAATAAAGCTTGCGTGTAATATATTATGTATGTTAGAATAAAATAAAAATATCCATATTAATATGGCAAAGCTTAATTATAAATTAATTTATGAAAGGAAGTATTAAAATGTCAAAACAAATTTGGAAGCCGGGTACAATGCTTTATCCGATTCCTGCCGTTATGGTATCATGCGGCAGCCTTGATGCAGAGAAAAACATAATAACAATAGCTTGGACCGGCACAATAAATTCCGATCCGCCTATGACTTATATTTCAGTGCGTCCGGAACGTCATTCTTATAAAATAATAAAAGAAAAAAAGGAATTTGTTATAAATGTGGTTACGGAAGAATTGGCATATGCCACAGATTTCTGCGGAGTACGCTCCGGCAAGGATATTGATAAATTTGAGCTTATGAACTTGACAGCCGAAAAAGCAAGCGTTGTCAGTTGTCCGATTATTGCTCAAAGTCCTATTAATATCGAATGTAGGGTTAAAGATATAATACCTCTTGGCAGCCACGATATGTTTTTGGCAGAAATAGTCGGCGTTATGGCTGATGAAAAATATATGGATGAAAACGGACGTTTTAACTTTGAAAAAAGCCGCCCTGTATGCTACTCCCACGGCGAGTATTACGGCCTTGGAAAATATATAGGAAAATTCGGTTATTCCGTTAAGAAAAAATAAGCAGATAAATAAGCGCCTAAGATATCTTCTAGGCGCAGACTGTTAATAAACCCTATTTTAACGAAGCAACTTAAAGCGTCGCAGACTTTTAATCCGCAGCAGGAATTCATTTCCTGCGAGGAAAAAGGTGAGTTTCAAGGGATTTTTAATCCCGATGGAACGAACCTTTTATACCTCTGTTTCCCTTCGAAAAAGTCCACTTAGGACTTTTTCGACACTTAAAGCCTAAGATATCTTCTAGGCGCTTATTTTTCCGGCGTTTTACGGCGCTATATTTATAATGCCCTCAACCAATGTATAACAGCTGTCGGGCGTTATTTCATTGCCTTTATAAAACATTTTCCAATCCGAAATATCCTCTTTATTAACCTCTATATTATCTCCTGCATGGATACCGGCTATATAAAAAGGCTCTTGGATTAGGCGGCAAGAGAGCTTTTCGCCGTTAATTTCACTTACATTAAGCCAGATATGCTCATATCTGCCTCCCGCAAGCATAATTTTATTTTCGTCAACCTTTAGCCTTGCCTTTACCGATGCTTCAACTTCATTGCTTATGTTAAAATATTTTTCCAAAAAATTATATCTTTCGCCTGCCAAAACAGACATTCTTTTGGTTTCTTCATTTGTTCTCATAACAAGAGGATTATTAAAAAAATTATCGTCCAAATCCGATATCTTAACGGGAGTATTTTTTTTATAATAGGATTTATTGGGATAATTAAATATCAATGCAGAGTTTTTATCATGAAAATGTTTTCTGTTTTTGCCGGAACCGAGAATATTTTTTTCATACATTTTAATACCCTTTTTATAGCTGAGCCATGTATTTACAATAACTTCGCCGCTAGGAAGAGAGGCTACAAAAATAGGCTCAAGCTCATTGGGAAGGTTATTGTTTGATATAACGGATATTGCCATCTCGTTTAGCATATCACTGTGAGATATATAATTTTTCTTTGAGCTTGCCAAAATTTCAAGCTCTAAAAAGCCGCATCTTTTAAGGCCATGGGTATGAAGCCATACATTTTTGTTGTCGCTGACCGCCTGTATAGAATATATATAAGTAAGCGAAGGAGCAGCGCTTGATTCACAAGCCATATTTGCCCAAATGGGCGAATATATTTTTTCGGCGGAAAAATCTATTATTCCGGCGCTGTCAGGCGCAATGCAGTTTAACACCTTAAGCTGAAGAAAATAGCTTTTGACAGGGCTGCTGCCAAAAATCATAGAGGTCATTACCCCGAGAGGGGCTTTTCTTAAGGCGTCGATATTTTTTTGTGAAATACAGTGGGTTAAATTAAAAAAATTTTGGTTAATATTAAAATTTTCAATGCAAAAGCTTATATTGTATTCATCGCCGTCATATTTAATTTTTATGCCGGGCTGCTTTTTTTTCTCATTGAAATAAAAATAAACTTTGTCAAATTCTTTGGAATTTTTAAGATTATAGTAAATAAATTCGGGATTTATAATATTTTCAACATTTATAGGAACAACCATCATAAGCGAAGGCTGTTTTTTTATTGTTCCCTTTACAAATTCCGCCATAAAACATTCCTCCGAAGCTACATAACTATATCAAAATTCCAATCTATTATTCCGCCAAAGTCAAAAATATTTGTATAGCCCAGCTTTAAAAGTTTTTTGCAGGCGGCAAGGCTTCTTTTGCCGCTTCTGCAGTAAACAAGAATTTTTTTATCTTTTTCACCGATAACATTTTCAGCATCTTTTTCTATATCATCCACGGGAATGACAATTGCATTGTCTATATGGCCTTCGTCAAATTCTTCCTGAGTTCTTACATCAAGTATAATTATATCTTCATGAGAATCCATCATCTTTTTTGCTTCAACACAGCTTATTTTTTTGTAACTCATATTATTCCTCCAAATTTATTTCAAGCTCTACGGGGCAGTGATCGGAACCGAAAATATCGGTGTGAATTTTAGCGTCATTAAGCTTGTCCTTAAGAATTTCAGATACTATAAAATAATCTATACGCCAGCCGGCGTTTTTTTCTCTTGCCTTAAAACGATAGCTCCACCAAGAGTATATCCCTTCTGTATCGGGATAAAAATAACGAAAGGTATCTATAAAGCCATTATTAAGAAGTATAGAAAATTTTTCTCTTTCTTCATCCGTAAAGCCTGCGCTTTTATGATTTGTTTTTGGGTTTTTAAGATCTATCTCGTTATGGGCAACGTTTAAATCACCGCATAATATGACCGGCTTTTTAAGCTCAAGCCCCTTAAGATAAGAAAGCATATCGTCTTCCCATCGCATACGATAGGCAAGCCTTGCGCCCTCGCTTTGAGAGTTGGGTACATATGCCGTAACATGATAAAATGAATCAAATTCAAGAGTTATTACTCTTCCCTCGTGATCATGTTCGTCAACGCCAATGCCATAGAAAATGTTTAAAGGCTCTTTTTTTGTAAATACGGCTACGCCTGAATAGCCTTTTTTTTCGGCATAATTCCAATATTGTTGATAGCCGTCAAAATTAAGCTCTATCTGTCCTTTTTGAAGCTTTGTTTCCTGAATGGAAAAAATATCGGCGTCTATTTTTTTGAAAAAATCCTCAAAGCCTTTGCCGACACAGGCTCTAAGACCATTTACATTCCAAGATATCATTTTCATATTATCACCCTAAAATTTATTAAAGCTTGTTTTCACCTTTGGCATATTTTTTTGTCAAGGATATTCGTATTCCGCTTACGCTATATACTCATAAGACGGCTGAAGTATCCGCCGCCTAAGAGGCGGGGTCTTACTCAGTTGATAAATTCAAATTTAACAACGTCAAATAAGCCGTTATCGGTTATTCTTATTTCCGGAATAACAGGAAGAGGAAGGAAGGCAAGGCTCATAAACGGATCAAGCTCGCTGTTTATTCCAAGCCCCAGAGCAGCTTTATGAAGCCTGTCGTGAGATTCGAGCACCTCGGAATAACTTTTATCTGACATAAGGCCGCCTATTTCAAGCTCAAGATATTCTATAAGCTCGGAATTTTTTACAATGCTTATTCCTCCGTTTTTCCCGAGAGCTTCTACAGCCTTAAGCATATCGGCGTCATTATCGCCTATAACTATTATATTGTGAGAATCATGACCTATTGTTGAAGCTACAGCGCCATTTTTAATATTATAATTTACAACATAGCCTATGCCGATATTGTTTTTGGCGTTATGCCTTTCAATAACGCAAACCTTTGATGTATCTTCGCCTATTTCGGCTTTTACTTTTTTGGTTATAAGGCTGTGAGGGATTATTTTTATTGCATCAACAATATCCCCTTTTGAGAAGCTGTCTTTAAAGCTGTTTATATCAAGCTCTATTCTTTTTACGGAATTTTTAACCGTTTGGCTGACATCTGCATTAATTTCGGCTTTAAATAGGGGCTTTCCGTTTTCAGCTTCAATTTTTCCGTTTTTAATTACCGTTTTTATATTCATATCTTCAAAATTATCTATAATGATAATATCGGCAAAATATCCCGGCGCAATTGCCCCAATGCCCTTAAGATGATAGCAGCGGGCAGGGTTTGTGCTTGCCATCATAACGGCAAATATAGGTTCCAAGCCGTTTTCAACAGCTTTTTTTACACAATGGTCAATTGTGCCCTCTCTTAGGATATCGCCCAAATATCTGTCATCACTGCAAAACATACATCTGTCATAATTTCTTTCATTAACAAAAGGAAGCAAATCCGAAAGGTTTTTTGAGCAGGTGCCTTCTCTTAGCTGGATATACATTCCCTTTGAAAGCTTTTCAAGCATCTCTTTTCCGCTGCTGCATTCATGGTCTGTGGATATATTGCCCATAATATATGCATTTAAACCCTTTGAGCTTAAAAGAGGAGCGTGACCGTCTGCAAAATCTGCGCAGGAAAGCTTTTTAATAACCTCTTCATCACAGCTTAAAACACCCGGATAATTCATCATCTCGCCAAGGCCTATAGAACCTGTTTTTTCAATAAGCCTTTTTACATCGGCGCTTGTTAATACGGCGCCGGAATTTTCAAAGCTTGCGGCGGGAACGCATGACGGAATCATAAAATGTATATCCAAAGGAGAAAGTTTGCCGCTTTCTGTCATAAATTCTATCCCGGCTTCGCCGCATACGTTTGCAATCTCGTGAGGATCGGCAATAATTGTTGTTATGCCTTTAGGCATGATTAATTTTGCATACTCACAGGGGCTTACCATGCTTGATTCTATGTGAAGATGAGAATCAATAAAGCCCGGGCATAAATATCCGCCTTTGGCATCAATAGTTTTTTTGGCTTGATATTGCTCGCCTATGCCTATTATTTTATCCTTAAAAACGGCAACGCTGCCATCGACAAATTTTTTTGAAAAAACATCGGCATATTTACAGTTTTTAATTAAAATATCTGCTTGTATTTCTCCCTTTGCGGCTTTAATATATTCTTTCACGGTTTTATACCTCCTTTGATTTTTAATCACGGATAATTTATAAGAATTTATAAATAAGCAAAATTCCGGTTTTTTATGCGGTAAAAGCGCTTATAACAGCCGGCGGCTGAGCTTGGCGTTATTTTTATAATATATTATCATAATAATTAAATTTTATCAACTTTAAACAATACAGGCAAAATCAATTTATAAAAAATTATTTGAGCCTTTAAGGCGTAAAGACTCATAAAAAGTTTTGGCAATAAAAATATTAAAAATTACTTGATTTTATGTTTTTTTTGTGATAAAATCCTATTACTTTAAAAGCTGAGATAAAGACAAGTAAACAGGAGAAACTTAACAGGGATTTGTATCCGCCCGACTGAGAGATGCAATTTTGACACTCCTTTTGAAAGAACACTTTTGAGCTGACTTTTCGAAAAGCTTTTGCGCCGATTAGATTTGTTCCGTTTGGTATGCGTTACTGTACCGGTATTCAGAGAGGAAACGTATTTTTATTATGCATAATAATGACAATGGGGTCTTTGTATGATTTGTACGTTTCAAATTAGGTGGTACCGCGGATTATAAATAATTTCCGTCCTATTAAGTTATTTTTAAATAACCTGATAGGGCGTTTTTTATTGTTAAAGACAGTTTATGGCTTCAAAGCCGTTGATAATAGATGAAGGGGGAATATTATATGATTAAAGCAACCGGAGAAAGAACAATAAAGGATCTTTGTATAAGCGAGCTTTTAAAGCTTAATGATGATGAAAAAAAGAATATCACAACTCATGGAACAATATACAACATAAGAGATATGGGAGATTTTGTTTTTATTATTTTAAGAAAGGTTAACGGTCTTATACAATGTGTGTATGACAAAACCGGTTCCGAAGAGGAAAAGCTTGCGTTAAAAGAGGAAAACGCCGTAAGAATAACGGGCGATGTTTATGATGAGCCAAGGGCTGTTAACGGTATAGAAATAAGGGTTAAAGAATTAACTCTTATCTCATGCGCAAAAAATGATCTTCCTTTCAGCATAAACAAAAAAAGGCTTAACATAGCCCTTGAAAATGAAATGGCAATACGCCCCGTTGTATTGAGGAACGAACACAGAAGAAGTATTTTTAAGCTCCAGGAGGGCATTGTCAGAGGGTTTAGAAAATACCTTGAAATGAATGATTTTACAGAGATATTTACCCCAAAAATCGTTTCAGCCGGAGCGGAGGGAGGAGCAAACATATTTAAGCTTGAATATTTTGGCAAAAAAGCGTTCCTTGCCCAAAGCCCTCAGTTTTACAAGCAAATGCTTATTCCCATTTATGAAAGGGTATTTGAGATAGGGCCTGTTTTTAGGGCTGAAAAGCACGACACCGCCAGACATCTTAACGAATATATAAGCGTTGATTTTGAGATGGGCTTTATAAACGATTTTTATGATATAATAAATATGGAAACAGGAATGCTTAAATATACATTAAATTATCTTAAAGATAATTATGAGCCGTTTATTGAAAAAATTAATGCCCAAATACCTGAAATAACAGAAATACCATGTGTAAAATTTAGGGATGCAAAGGAAATGATCTCAAAAAAATACAACAGAAAAATAAAGGATCCATATGATCTGGAGCCTGAAGAGGAAAGGCTTATAAGCGAGCTTTTTAAAGAGGAATATGGCAGCGAATTTGTTTTTGTTACCCATTATCCCGTAAAAAAACGTCCGTTTTATGCTATGGATGATCCGGAAAATGAAAAATTCACTTTAAGCTTTGATCTTTTATTCAGAGGTATGGAGATTACAACAGGAGGTCAGCGCATACACGATTATGATACTCAGGTTGAAAAAATGAAAGCAAAGGGGCTTAATCCCGATGATTTTACAAGTTATCTTATGCTCCATAAGCATGGCTGTCCTCCGCACGGCGGCTTAGGCATGGGGCTTGAAAGATTTTTGATGAAGCTGATAGATGAAAAAAATATACGTTCGGCTTCAATGTTCCCGAGGGATACATTAAGGCTTGTTCCATAAAACAAACAGGAGGAATTTTAAAATGAAAATTGACACGGAATTGATTTCTTATCTTGAGGAGCTTTCGAGGCTTAAACTTAGCGAAGATGAAAAAAACAAAGCCCAAAGCGACTTAAACAGAATATTAGACTATATTGATAAGCTTGCAGAGCTTGATACGGCGGATATCGAGCCGCTTTCTCATCCGTTTGAATTTACAAACAACTTTAGGGAAGATGAAGCAAAGCCTTCCGCAGACAGAGAGCTGATACTTAAAAATGCGCCTGAAAAAAAGGACGGCTGTTTTAAGGTTCCAAAAACCGTAGAATAAAAAACATAGCTTTGATATATAAAATTTATAAAGGAGTGAAAAAAATGGACTTAAGCACAATGACTGCCCTTGAAATAGGAAAAGAAATAAAACAGCGTCGTCTAAGCTCCGTTGAGGTTACAAAAAATTTTATTGAAAATATAAAAAACAATGACAAAACAATTAATGCTTACACTCTTGTTTTGGAGGAAAACGCATTAAAGCAGGCCGAGCAGATCCAAAAAAAAATAGATAATTCTGAAGATCTGCCGCCTCTTGCGGGAGTTCCTGCCGCTGTTAAGGATAATATCTGCACAAAGGATATATTAACCTGCTGCGGCTCAAAAATGCTTTCAAACTTTAAGCCGCCATATAGCGCAAGCGCTGTTGAAAGGCTTGAGCAGGCAGGCGCCGTTATATTGGGCAAGCTTAATATGGATGAATTTGCAATGGGCGGCTCAACAGAAACATCTTATTTTGGGCCGACTAAAAACCCTTGGGATACACAGAAAGTTCCGGGCGGCTCAAGCGGCGGCTCTGCGGCGGCTGTTGCGGCTGATGAAGCGCCTTATTCATTAGGCTCCGATACAGGCGGCTCTATAAGGCAGCCGTGTTCGTTCTGCGGCGTGAGCGGAATTAAGCCGACATATGGCAGCGTTTCAAGATATGGGCTTGTTGCTTTTGCATCATCTTTGGATCAGATAGGGCCAATAGGAAGAGATATTAAAGATTGTGCTGAAATTTTATCTGTAATTTCAGGTCATGACTTTAGAGATTTTACATCTGTAAACCGCCCTGCTATAGATTTTTCGTCATCATTTGACGGCAGCGCAAAGAGCTTAAAAATAGGAATACCCAAAAATTATTTTTCGGCAGGCCTTGATAAAGATGTAGAAAAGGCTGTGCTTGAAGCCGCCGAGGTTTTTAAAAAAATCGGCGCCCAAATTTATGAATTTGAGCTTCCAACGGTTGAATATGCAATTCCGGCTTATTATATTATCGCCTGCGCCGAGGCAAGCTCAAACCTTTCAAGGTATGACGGCGTAAAATACGGATACAGAAGCAAAAATGCAGAAAATATTTTAGATTTGTTCTGCAGCTCCAGAAGCGAGGGCTTTGGAATGGAAGTGAAGCGCCGTATTATGCTTGGTTCATTTGTTTTAAGCTCGGGCTATTATGACGCATATTACAAAAAGGGGCTTCAAGCAAGGGCTCTTATCAAAAAGGGCTTTGACGAAGCATTTGAAAAATATGATATGATATTATCCCCAACCGCACCGACAGTCGCATTTAAAATAGGTGAAAATATATCAGATCCACTTAAGATGTATCTTGGCGATATCTATACAGTAAGCGTTAATCTTGCGGGAATACCTGCCGTTTCTGTTCCTTGCGGCTTTGATAAAGAAGGTATGCCTATAGGGCTCCAGCTTATAGGAAAGGCATTTTCCGAGCCTGTTTTGGTAAAAGCGGCTTATGCTTTTCAGTTAAATACAGATTTTCACAAGAAAAAAGCTCAGGCATTTAAAGGAGGCGAGCAATGATGAATTATGAAACTGTATGCGGTCTTGAAGTTCATGTAGAGCTTTCCACAAAATCAAAAATATTCTGCGGCTGCACAACCGAGTTCGGAGGAGAGCCAAATACTCATGTTTGCCCTGTCTGCTCCGGAATGCCTGGTACACTTCCGATGTTAAATAAAAGCGTTGTGGATTATGCTATAAGGGTTGGTCTTGCCCTAAACTGCGATATTACAAGATACAATAAATTTGACAGAAAAAATTATTTTTATCCCGATCTTCCAAAGGCATATCAGATAAGTCAGCTTTATCTTCCTATTTGCCGAGATGGAAAGGTAGAGATTGAAACCGAAGCCGGCAAAAAATATATAGGCATACATGAAATCCATATGGAAGAAGATGCGGGAAAGCTTGTTCACGACCCTTGGGACGACTGTACCCTTATAGACTATAACCGCTGCGGAGTTCCGCTTCTTGAAATAGTAAGCGAACCTGATTTTTCAAGCGCTGACGAAGTTATAGCATATTTGGAAAAATTAAGGGATATACTTATTTATTTAGGCGTTTCCGACTGCAAAATGCAGGAAGGCTCAATGAGAGCCGATGTTAATGTTTCCGTAAAGCCTTTTGGCTCAAAAGAGCTTGGAACAAGAACGGAAATGAAAAATATGAACTCCTTTAAAGCAATACACAGAGCGGTAAATTTTGAAACAAAACGACAAATTGAGCTTCTTGAGGAGGGAAAAAGAGTAATACAGGAAACAAGAAGATGGGACGAAAACAAAGATGCAAGTTTTGCAATGCGTTCAAAAGAAAATGCTCAGGATTACAGATATTTTCCGGAGCCTGATCTTTTGCCTGTTGAAATAAGCGACAGTTGGATTAGGCAAATAAAAGAAAATATGCCGGAGCTTCCCGAAGCAAAAAGGAAAAGATATGTTGAAGAATTTTCTTTAAGCGAATACGATGCATCGGTAATTACCTCGGCAAAGGAGCTTGCGTTTTTATTTGAACAGACAACGGCGATATGCTCAAAGCCTAAGGAAGTATGCAACCTTATTATGGGCGAATTAATGCGTCTTATGAGCGAAACGTCTACCTTGCCGGAAGATTTGGATATAAGCGCCGAGGATACGGCAAAGCTTATCGAGCTTGTATGTGACGGAAAAATAAACAGAAATACGTCAAAAGAGGTATTTGAGGCTATGTTTAAGCAAAAGGCAAAGCCTGAAGAATATGTTAAGCAAAAAGGGCTTCTTATGCTTGATGATGACAGCCTTGTTGAGGAAACTATAGATAAGGTAATTAATGAGAATCCTAAATCCGTGGAGGATTATCTGGGCGGCAAACAAAAAGCGTTCGGTTTCCTTGTGGGGCAGACAATGAAAGCCCTTAAGGGTAAGGCAAACCCTCAGAGCGTAAACAGAATTTTAAAGGAAAAATTAGAAAAGCTTTGATTTTTATTTGGCAGCGGAGTAAGAGTATAGACTGTAAGGAGAATTATCATGCTGAAACAAATAAAATATTTTCAAATTGTCGTTTCGTGCGGCAGCTTCAGTGAAGCCGCCGAAAAATGTCATATATCTCAATCCGCTGTTTCTCAGCAGGTACATTCGTTGGAAAAAGAGCTTGGCGTTAAGCTTTTAAGACGGGAAAGCCGCCATTTTGCATTAACGCCGGCAGGCGAGCATTTTTATCAAAAAAGTCTGCTTATTGTGGCTGATATCGAAAGACTTTTTAAAGAAACAAGGCAAATAGCATCAGGAGAGGATTTTGCTTTGCGCATAGGATACATAAAGGGATACGGCGGCTTGGAATTTCAAAGGGCAGTGGCAAAGTTTGCAGCAAAATATCCCGATATTTCTATTGATATAAAAAATGGCAATCACAAAGATTTGTATGATTTGCTGCGTGCGGATAAGATAGATTTGGTGTTTAACAATCAGCGCAGAGCATTTTCCGATTTTTCCGATGAATATGCTAAAATTATACTTACCGTTATCGGATGCAATGTTGAGATATCCGCAAGAAATCCTATAGCAAATTTAAAATTTGTAAATGTAAATGACTTGAGAAATACACCGTGTATTTTAGTGGCATCTAAAGAACAAAAAGAAAATGAGAAGATTTACTATCAAGAAATATACGGAATTGAGGGAAAGTTTTTATTTGCCGAAAATTTGGAAGAGGCGAGGCTCATGGTGGTAAGCGGGAAAGGCTTTTTGCCCATTGAGGGCGGCTCTCCTCCGGATCAATTTGAAGAAACAATAGTCAGGATTCCTTTATGCAGAAACGGAAAGCCTATCAGCCGAAATTATTGCGCCTTTTGGAAGATAAACAATTCGGGCTTTTATATTGAAGAATTTGCGCAAATACTTAAAGATGAATTTAAATAACAGGCAAGCATTTATCTTAGGCGGCGGCTTCGTACCATTATTACGCAGCATAAGCAAAGTACGAGTATTATCCGTAAAATTTGTATAATTGCAAATGATATAAATAAATTTTAAAAGATAGGAAGATTGAAGAGTGTCTATTAATGGCACTCTTTTTTTGTATAAATAGTAATTTTTAAAAAATTATTTTGACATTGAATGACACATAAATATTTATTATTATTTTTTCATAGAAATCAGATTTTTTATAAAAGGAGTGGATTATTTATGGAAATTAATATTTTAAGCGTTCTGCCTGAGTTGGCTGCATATGAATCGATTTTTGATACAAATGAGATTAAATCGGAAAATTATGCTTTGGATTATTCTTTTTTTGAAAGCTGTTTTAAAAATTATTATAATTTGCTTTATCTTTCAGAGTTGTACAGATATTTTCAATATGACGGTTTTACGGGATGGGAAAAACAATCCCAAAAAACCGATGCATTAAACAATTATGATATTCCCGACAACAGCATATTCTATTTATTTAACAAATATGAAGATATCCAAAATAAATATAAAATCGAAAAAAATCTTTTTTTTATCGATAAGGGCAATATAGTGTCAGATTATTACAAAAACATAAATAGTATTGTTGAAAAAAACACCTTGAATTTAAGCAAAAACAGTTTAAGCGATTATTTATTAAGATATGTTTCGGAAAAAATGCATACGGAAGAAATTTTAAAAAATATTAGCGCTGATTTGTCATATAAAATTAAAGATAATAAAAAATATTATTCAAACAATAACTTAAACAATACCGAATACAATCAAAACAAAATTTTAAATTTATACTTTGCTCAGACTGATTTAAATAAAAATATGGAGTATACATTTTTTAACTCTTCCGACAGAAACGATATAAAGAATATAAATTATTTGTATAATAAATTTAATGATGATGATTTAAATCAAAACGCTGTTTGGAATGTTTTTAAGGATATATATAAAAGCAAAGAATCGATTTATCAAAATAATTTAAATGAATTTAATAATATATTTAATGAAAATGACAAAGCATATAAATTTTCAGACAGAGAAATTTTAAATTACCGTAATAATATAAATTATCTCATAACGCCTAATCAGACGCTAAACAATGCGAAAAATAAAGATATAGATGTATACAATTATTATGGAAATCAACATCTTAATCAGCTTTATTATTCAAGCAAAATATTTGATAAAATTTTCCCTAAAACTTATTATTTTTATAACAAAAATGGCGATTTAAATAAATTTGAAATCCAAGAGAATTTTAACAAGCGAGATATTTTGGATGAATCTATAATTCAAGAGAATTTTAACAAGCAGGCATATTTAAATGAATTTGAAACCCTAAAAAATAATGTTATGAACAGCAATTATTATGAAAATAACGATAACAGCTATATAAATAATTTTTTGAGCTTATATGATGAAAACAACTTATATTATAATGATGCCAATACAGATTTCAAGTCGTTTTTTCAAACTATGGATACAGATTATTTTTTTGAGGATATTCCTGAATACGAAACTAACGAAAAATATTATGATCAAAGCATAAATACGGAAAATATTAAAAAAAATCAAGGCTGTGAAGAAATTTCAGGGGAAATAAACAAAATGCTTAAGATAATGCTGACTGCGGAAAAATAATTTATCGGCATATAGTATATATGGGAGGATTTTTATGGATATAAAACTTATAACGGCAGATAACAACAAATTTTATGATATAACAAATATATGTGCAGATGAAATTATATTGACATCAACTGTCTGCAGCCCTGCTTCAAACTTAAGCTTTGGCATTTATTCCAAAAATCTTGAGTTTAATATATCAGAGGGAACAGAGGTTTTGTTTTATGCAGAGGGCAAAGCCGTATTTAAAGGATATGTTTTTCAGATACAGCGAACAAAACAGATTATTAAAATTATTGCCTATGACCAAACAAGATATCTTAAAAACAGAGATTCTTTTTATTTTAGAAATGTTAAAGCATCTGAAATAATAATGAACGTATGCTCTAAATTTAAAATAAATATCGGAGAAATAGACAATACGGAATATATTATACCTATACTGATTGAAGACGATACAGCATTATGGAATGTATTTGAAAAAGCGCTTAATATTACTCAAGGCGTTACAAATCAAAAATATATTATTTATGATGACTTTGGAAAGCTTATGCTTAAAAATGTTAAAAATATGTCTGTACCGCTGTTTTTCAGCAGCGATGATAAAACAATGATTGATTTTAATTATAAAACCGATATTGATTCCGAAACCTTTAACAGAGTAAAGCTGTTTAAACACAATAAAGATGACAAGGTATGCTATACCGCCGCCGAAGAGCAAGCGGAGTCTGTGGCAAGATGGGGAGTGCTGCAGTATACCAAGGTTATAGATGATGAATTAAACAGCGCACAGGCAAATGAATTGGCAAAAAAAATTTTGGAAGCAAAAAACAAGCTTAATTCAGCGTTGTCGGTTGTTGATTTTGGAAAAATCGACATAAGGGCAGGCTCATCTGTGGGGGTTAAAATTAAGCTTGCACAAGGAGAAATCAATTCTTTATTTTATGTAAGAGAATGTGTGCACAGCTTTAAAAACGATCAGCATACAATGAAGCTTGAGCTTGGAGATATTTAACCTGCAGGCAAGTGCCGGTCTTAAGATACGGAAGTATCGTTTGTTGATAAATTTTATTTATAAAGTTGACTTATTATGGTATTGTTGATATAATTAGCGTGTCATTAAAACTGTTGTATGTGTCAGCGAAGGTGATTTTCCGAATGAATGAAAAAAGTTTTTTTAAAAAAGCATCTTTGATTTTTATTGTCTGTCTTGTTTTTGCAGGCTCTTTAATAATTTATTCTGTCCATCTTGAAAAAAAATTGAGCAGCGATATATACGATAAGCTTAAAAATGTATCGGAAAGCAACAGTATCCTTATTAATAATGAAATAAAATCAAGACAGAAGCTTATAGGAGAAGCGGCGGCAAGGATAGCTGACGAAAATTCAGATTCCACAAGCATTAATTTAAATATTCTTAATGATATTATTACAAGATATGATTTTAAAAGAATGGGCATAATTAATAAAGATGGCATAGGCTATGCTACAGATGGGTATAGATTTGATTATTCCGGAAAGGATTTTTTTAATAAAGCTTTAAACGGCGAAATTGTTGTAAGCGGAAAGCTTAAGGATGTTGCCGATAATGATGATATAATTATATTTTGCGCCCCTGTTTATATAAACGGAAATGTGAAGGAGCTTGTTTTTGCAGCTTATTCAACCAAAATTTTGACAAATCTTTTGTATATAGATTTTTTTGAAGGAAACGGCTGTTATTATATAACCGATAAAAACGGAAATATTATAATCACTTCGGCTAAAGAGGGGGATTATACTGAAAATATTTATGATAGCATAATTAAAAGCGACAAAAGGAACAATAGCTCGGCGGAGGATATAAAATATAATATTGATAATGGGATTCAAAAGCAATTTAGCTATTACAACAACGGCAAAAAATATATGTATTATTTGCCGTTAAATATAAATGACTGGTATATTTTTAATGAAGTAAACGAAAATGTTATTGCCGCAGGCAAAAATAATATAATGCATATAACATATGTTCTGTTTATTTTGGATACATTTGTTTTTGCGGTTGTTTTGATGTGCTTTATAAAAAATGAAAAATCAAAAAACTTAAGATTAAGAGAAATAGCTTATGTTGATCCGCTTACGGGAGGATATACATATCAGCGTTTTATAGAGCAAGCAAGAGAAAGCATAGATAAAAACAGCGGCGAGAATATAGCGTTTGCTGTTATGGATATAGATGGATTTAAGTTTATAAACGAGTTGTATGGCTATGATGTGGGCGATGAAGTTTTAAAATATATATGGCAAACATTTCTTAACGAAATTAACGCACATAAAGAAGTTTTTGCAAGAAAAAATGCAGACAGGTTTGTGGCGTTATTATATTATGATACAAAGGATCAGCTTAGGGACAGGCTTAAGGAGATTAATGCAAAGGTTCAAAACTGTTATATCAGAAAGAGCAAGGGATATATTTTAAGACCGAAAATGGGAATATATCTTATAGAAAATAAAAAAGATTCGCTTGAATCTATGTATAATTATGCTATTATGGCATATTCAACAATAAAAACAAATAAGGATGATGATATTGCTTTTTATTCAACCGAATACAGCGAGCGTATTATTCAAAACAAATTTATTGAAGATGAAATGGAATATGCCTACGAAAATAAAGAATTTATGGTTTATTATCAGCCCAAATATGATGCCTTAACAAAGCGCATGACAGGCGCCGAAGCCCTTGTAAGATGGAAAAAACATTCAACCGGAGAGCTTGTTTCACCGGGAATTTTTATACCTATAGCCGAAAAAAACGGCTTTGTAATAAGACTGGATGAATATGTTTTTAAAGAGGTTTGTATCTACCAAAAGAGAATTTTAAGCAGAGGCACAGAGCCTGTTCCCGTATCTGTAAATGTTTCTCAGAAGCATTTTTATAATGATGATTTTGTAAAAAATTATGTAAGGATTTTAAATGAAGTCGGTATTGATTCAAAGTATATCCAAATTGAAATAACAGAAAGCGCAATGTTTGAAAACAGAAAAAAACTTTGTTCGATTATGGATGAATTACATGATAATGGGTTTAAAATACTTATGGACGATTTTGGTACGGGCTATTCTTCTCTTATGATGCTTAAGTCAATATCTGTTGATATTATGAAGCTTGATAAAAGCTTTGTTGATGATTATAACGACAAAAAAGGAGAAATTATAATAAGGCACGTTGTTCAGCTTGCAAAGCAAATGGATATTTCTATCATTGCCGAGGGTGTGGAAACGCAGGATCAATATATATTTTTGAGAGATCTGGGCTGTGACCATATACAGGGCTATTACTTTGCAAGACCAATGCCCGAGCAGGAATATACCAAGCTTTTAACAGATAATTTAACCGACAAGTAAATTAGGGGTACTTCGGTCGGTTATGAAATATAAAAACTGCCTTTCGCAAAGCAAGGCAGTTTTTTATAAGCTATTAGTGTTCATCAAGCCAGCGAAGAGCTGTTTGTACATATGCAGCGCTGCCGAGGTATAATACGGAATCGTCAAATTTAACTTTAGGGTGGTGCTGTCCAAAAACATATCCGTCTTTAGAGCTTCCTGCAACCAAAAATATACAAACTGTAGGTACTTTATGACTTATAAATGCGAAATCTTCACTTCCTCCGCCTGGTTTATCGCCGAAAATCTCCGACATATTAACTGCATTTTTTTCAAACATATCTTTCATATATTTTAAAGTATCCGAAGCTAACGCTTTATCTATAATCATGCAAGGACAGAAATCATAAAAATCTGTTGTAACTTCACATCTGAACGCAGCGCCTATGCCTTTTCCGATTTGATTAATGCGTGTCTTAATAAGCTCGCCTACATCGTTTTGAGGATCGGTAGTACGAATTGTTCCCCACATTTCGGCGGTATCCGGAATTACATTTGAGGCTTTGCCTGCTTCAAATCGTCCTGTTGTAAATACGCCGAATTGATTTCCTTCCAGCTCACGGCTGTTTATTTCCTGAAGGGCAATGTGTATATGTGCTGCCGCTGTGATTGGATCAATAGCTTCATGCGGTGTTGAACCATGCCCGCCTTTTCCTTTTACCGTAATATGATACTGCTCGCATGACGAAGATGTAATTCCTCCTGCTGATACAATAACAGTTCCGGATTGCAAGGGTATTCCTGTCATAACATGAATCATTACTGCCGCATCAACATTGGGTTTTTCAAGAAGTCCTGCTTTAATCATATCCAAAGAGCCTTGAAATATCTCCTCGGCAGGCTGAAATTCTAATTTTACTGTTCCGTTTATATTATCTTCATATTCCTTAAGAATTTTTGCTGCCCCTAACAGCATTGCTGTATGCATATCGTGCCCGCAGCCATGCATTTTGCCGTTGTTTTTGCTTTTGTATTCAACATCGGCTTCTTCACATAGCGTAAGCGCATCCATATCCGCTCTAAGCAGTATAGTTTTGCCCTGCTTTTTTCCTCCGGCATAGGCAATTATTCCTGATTTGCCGATAGCCTTTGGAGAATATCCCATTTTTTCCAGTTCTTTATAAACAAAATCTGTTGTTTTTGGAAGATCGAATCCTATCTCGGGATATTGATGAAGCTTTCGTCTTATTCTCTGAAGTTCGGGCTGTATGGATTCTGCATTTTTTAAAATCTCTTTTTCATTCATTTTATTAACTCCTTTATCTGTCAACAGAAAAATTTTTAAAGTATTATTTAAGAGATTTTATCTTTTTAAAACGATTTATTCCGTCATAAAGACGTGAAAGTCCGTCATTAAGAATTTTGCGTGGACAGGCTATATTAAGACGAATGAAAGCTGAGCCTGTTTTGCCGTACTGCGCTCCTTGCGAAACATATAGCCCGGTTTCACGGCGGAGAAATGTTTGAAGGTTAGAAGTATTTTCGCATAATTTGCGGCAGTCCAGCCACAAGAGATAAGTAGCGTCTGAGCTTACAAGTTTTATATCCGGAATATTTTTATCTATAAACGATGCGGCGGTAAGTTTATTTTTATAAATATATTTTCTTAGTTCGTCAAGCCATTCTTCGCCTTTTGTAAAGGCGGCAACGGCCGCATCAACGGCAAATGCATTTGCTTCCGCTATTTCATCTGTGTTAAGGGCACGCCATACCTTATGCCTTAGCACTGAATTTGGAATATATACCGCAGCGGTTTGAAGCCCCGGAATATTAAATGCTTTTGTCGGAGATATGCAGGTAATGCTGTTCATACGGCATTGCTCATTTACCGATGCAAAAGGGGTATATTCTTTTCCCGGGTCTGTAATATCACAGTGGATTTCATCCGAAACAACTGTTACATTATGCTTTAAGGCAAGGTGTCCGATTTTTGCAAGAGTTTTACTATCCCATATTTTGCCTATGGGATTATGCGGATTGCACAGCAGCATAAGACTTGTTTGAGGATCTGAAAGCTTTTCTTCCAGCTTATCAAAATCTATTGAATAGCAGCCGTTTTGATAACAAAGCTGTGATTCTGATACATTTCTTCCGTTGTTTAAAATAGAGTTAAAAAAAATATTATAAACAGGCGTCTGTATAAGTACGTTTTCTCCTGCTGTAGTCAGCTTTCGCACAATTGATGAAATTGCCGGAACAACCCCTGTGCAGAAAATAAGATAATTTTTTTCCATATTGAAATTATGTCTTTTTTTCCACCATTCGCATATAGCATTATTCCATCTTTCGGGTATGCTGCAGTAACCGAAGATACCGTGTTCCAAACGTTTTTTTAATTCTTCTGCGATAGGAGGGGCAACCGTAAAATCCATATCGGCTACCCACATTGGCAGTTCATTTTCCGATACATCCCATTTTAATGAATCTGTATTGCGGCGGTCAATAATTTTGTCAAAATCGTATTTCATCAGCATATCTCCTTACATGGAAAATCACGGCATATAATAACGGTTTTTAATGGATTAACTTTGTCTTTTTCAATTATCAGCTCTCCTATGCCGTTTGCCGTTATCCTGCCGCCCGATGGATTAAGAACGCTGTCTATTTTGCTTGTTATATCGGCATCTACGGTAGAGTATTCAAATGCAAGCGTAGTGTTTAGAAGCTTACAATTTTTCATAATTAAATTATCTATATAACACATTCCCTGCAGGCTCTCAACGCTACAGTTTACAAGGGTTAAATTTTTGGCGTTCCACCCGAGATATTCTCCGGATATAAACGAATCATAAACAGTTATATTTTCACTGTTCCAAAATGCATCTTTTGAAAGCAGGCGAGAATTGCGTATTACGATATTTTTTGCTCCGTCAAAGCAATAATTTCCGTAAAGAGTTAATCCATCCGCCGTCATATCAGAGCAGTTCATAGCAAAATAATCGCCCTTTGCCGTTACTTTATCCAAGCTTATATTGCTGCAGCTCCATAAAGTTTCGGCTGCATTGGGAAGGGATACGTTTTCAAGCTTAACAGAGCTGCATCGGCGAAAATTTTTTGGCGCTTCTATTTGGCTGTCCTTTACTGTTATATTGTTTGTATACCAAACGCCGGCACGTGCCGCTTCAAACCATGTGCAGTTTTTTGCATATATATTTTTTGAGTACCAAAGCGGATATTTCCATTTAAACATAGAGCCGTAAAGCTTTATATCGGAAGACTCCTTTAGAGGAGATTCTCCGTCTGCAAAAATTGTATCTTCAAATGTTATGTTTTTTGCACCAAAAAGTGACCTTTCACCGGTATAATAACCTTGAGTTATTTTTTCCATATTTGCATCGCCTCACCTTTTATTCAGTTAAATAAATTATAGTACATTTTTATATAAATGGCAAATGCTTATAATGAATGCTTTATTATGCTTGATATGCATATAAGAAATTTGGCTTTATCCGATTTTTTTAAACTCAAAAAGAAAATTAAATTTTTTATAAAAAAACTTGTAAAGCTATTGTAAAAGTGGTATACTGTTTATAGTTAAGAAATACATGTCATTGTATTAAAAGCAATTATGTTTTTTCATTTTTCATCTTTCCTTTTTTATCATATAATTTAAAAAAGTCTCCTATTAGGAGGCTTTTTTACTTTTTTAAATTATATGATCCTGCCTAGGCAGGATCATATATCAAAAAATATTAAGCTTTTGTTCTTGATGAAAGAGAGTTTAAATATTTATCGCATTGCTCGGCAGCGCTTCTTCCCTCGTGTATTGCCCATACAACAAGGCTTTGGCCTCTCCTCATGTCGCCCGCCGCAAAAACGCCGGCAATATTTGTGCTGTATTTTCCGTATTCTGCTTTTACGTTGCTTCTTGCGTCCGTTTCAAGTGAAAGCTGTTTTATTAATGTGTCTTCGGGGCCTAAAAAGCCCATCGCTATCAGCAGAAGCTGGCAGGGAAGCACTTTTTCGGTTCCTTTTATAGGCTTGGGAAATCTTTTGCCGTTTTCATTTACCCATTCCACCTCAACGGTATGGACAGCCTTAATATGACCGTTTTCATCAGGCTCTATCTTTGTGATTGTAGTTAAATATTGCCTGGGGTCTTTTCCGTAAAGCTCAATTGCTTCCTGCTGACCATAATCGGTCTTTTTTATTCTGGGCCACTGTGGCCACGGATTGTCAGGTGTGCGGCTAATGGGAGCTTCCGGCATAATCTCAAGCTGAATAACGCTTTTGCAGCCATGTCTTATGCTTGTGCCTACACAGTCTGTGCCTGTGTCGCCGCCGCCTACGATAACAACGTCCTTTCCCTCGGCGCTGATATATTTTCTGTCTTGAAGCTTTGAGTCAAGAAGACTTTTTGTGTTTTTTGAGAGGAAATCAACGGCAAAATGTATACCGCTGCATTCTCTTCCTTCCGCCTGTAAATCTCTTGGTTTTGTTGCGCCGCAGCAAAGAACCACAGCGTCATATTCATTTACAAGCTTTGCCGCAGAATAATTTTTTCCTATTTCGGTGTCGGTAATAAATGTAATTCCCTCTTTTTTTAGTATATCGACTCTTCTTTGCACAATGCTTTTATCGAGTTTCATATTAGGTATGCCGTACATCAAAAGGCCGCCTATTCTGTCGCTTCTTTCAAAAACGGTGACTTTATGGCCAAACTGATTGAGAATATCCGCACAAGCAAGCCCAGATGGACCGGAGCCTACCACAGCGACTCTTTTTTCGGTTGATTTTTTGGGTATCCTCGGCAAAACCTTGCCTTCTTCAAACATTTTATCTATTATATGAACCTCAATATTTTTTACCGTAACGGCAGGCTCAAGCATACCAAGCGTACAGGAGCCTTCGCATAAAGCAGGGCAGACTCTTCCTGTAAATTCCGGAAAGTTGCTTGTTTTTGAAAGACGTTTGTAAGCTTCGTCGTATTTTCCTCTGTATACAAGGTCGTTCCATTCGGGAATGAGGTTGCCCAATGGGCAGCCTCCCTCCAAAGGTTTGCCTGTATGGCAGAATGCAACGCCGCAGTTCATGCATCTTGCGCCCTGCTGTTCAAGCTCGGCTTCGCTGAAATGTGTATGAAATTCATCCCAGTCTTTCATCCTTATATCGGGTTCTCTGTCTTTGGGAAGTTTTCTTTCAAACTCTAAAAATCCTGTTGGCTTACCCATTTACAGCACTCCTTTCATGCTTTGCCGTTTCTGCTTTGATTACCGTTTCAAAAGCGGCAAGCTCTGCTTCGTCATCGGATAGATTATTAAGCTTGCCTGCTTTAATTGCTTCTGTAATTTTTTTGTATGCCATTGGTATAACCTTTACAAACTTGTTTACAAGATTATCAAAATCGTCCAAAATAGCTCTTGCTTTTTTGCTGTTTGTATATAAATAATGCTTTTCGAGCATAGCTTTTAATTCGTCTCTGTCCTCGCTGTCGCTCATATCCTCCATAAGAACAAGAGTTTTGTTTAAATTATTTTCAAAATTACCGTCTTCATCATAAACATAGGCAATACCGCCGCTCATGCCTGCCGCAAAGTTTCTGCCTGTTTTTCCTATTACGGCTACTCTTCCGCCTGTCATATATTCGCAGCCATGCTCGCCGATTCCCTCAACAACGGCATTTACACCGCTGTTTCTTACACAGAAGCGCTCTCCGGCAAGACCGTTTATATAAGCCTCGCCTTTTATTGCGCCAAAGAAAGCAACGTTGCCTATAATAACATTTTCATCGGCTTCAAACTCGGCGTTTTGGGGAGGAACAACAATAATTTTTCCTCCGCTTAAACCCTTGCCGATATAGTCGTTTGAATCGCCCTCAAGACGCATTGTGACGCCCGGAGCAAGGAATGCTCCGAAGCTTTGCCCCGCAGAGCCTCTGAAACAGAGGTTTATGGTATCTTCTTTAAGCCCTGTGGCACCATGGCGCCTTGCTATCTCGCTTGAAAGAATTGTTCCGCATACACGGTTTATGTTTGTAACGGCAAGACAGGCTTCAACTCTTTTTCCGCTTGCCATAGCAGGTTCGCAAAGCCTTACAAGAGCGTTTACATCAAGAGATTTTTCAAGCTCGTGATTTTGTTTAACGTTAAAATATCTTTCGCTGTCGTTTGAACATATCTTAGGCTGATATAAAACCCCTGTGAGATCAACGGTTTTAGCTTTCCAGTTTTCAACTTTTTTGGGCATGAGCTTTTCTACATGGCCTATCATTTCGTTGATGGTTCTTACGCCTATTTTTGCCATCCATTCTCTTAAATCGGCTGCAATAAAACGCATAAAGTTTTCAACGTATTCAGGCTTGCCCATAAATTTTGCTCTAAGATCAGGATTTTGGGTCGCAACGCCGACAGGACAAGTATCAAGGTTGCATACTCTCATCATAACACAGCCCATAGTGATAAGAGGCCCTGTTGCAAAGCCAAATTCTTCGGCTCCGAGAAGCGCGGCTATCGCTACATCACGTCCTGTTAAAAGTTTGCCGTCAGTTTCTATAACAACTCGGTTTCTCAGGTTGTTCATAAGAAGCGCCTGATGAGTTTCGGCAACGCCAAGCTCCCAAGGAAGCCCTGCGTGTCTTATGCTTGTTTTTGGCGCAGCTCCTGTTCCACCGTCATATCCGCTTATTAAAATAACGTCTGCACGGCTTTTGGCAACGCCTACAGCGATTGTACCGACGCCTGCTTCGCTTACAAGCTTAACGCTTATTCTGGCATCTCTGTTTGCGTTTTTGAGATCGTGTACAAGCTGTGCCAAATCCTCTATAGAATATATATCATGGTGAGGCGGCGGAGAAATAAGACTTACACCCGGGGTTGAGTTTCTAGCTTTTGCAATCCAAGGATAAACTTTCTTTCCGGGAAGATGACCGCCTTCTCCGGGCTTTGCGCCCTGCGCCATTTTTATTTGTATCTCAACAGCGTTTTGAAGATAGTTTATTGTAACGCCGAAGCGGCCTGAAGCAACCTGCTTGATTGCAGAACAGCGGCTGTCACCGTTTTCATCTCTTATAAATCTGTCGGGTGTTTCTCCACCTTCTCCGGTGTTTGATTTTCCGCCGAGCCTGTTCATGGCTATTGCCATACATTCATGGGCCTCTTTGCTTATAGAGCCATAGCTCATAGCCCCTGTTTTAAAGCGCTTAACTATGGATTCAACAGGTTCTACCGTATCTATGTTTATCGGCTTATCTATCGTTCTTATATCCAGAAGGCTCCTTATTGTGCAAAGATGCTCTTCGTTATTCATAATATTTGTATATTCTTTAAAAAGCTTATAATCACCAGTTCTGCAGGCTGTTTGAAGCTTGTGGATTGTTTCGGGATTAAACATGTGATATTCGCCGTTTCTTCTCCACTTGTATTCACCGCCGGGATCCAATGCATCTGAAATTGTAAGAGGCTCAAACGCCTTATCATGACGAAGTCTTGCTTCTTTTTCTATATGATTTATATCAAGGCCGCCTATTCTTGTCGCCGTACCCGTGAAAAATTCATTCACAACGCTTTCGCTTATTCCAAGAGCCTCGAAAATCTGGGCTCCCTGATATGATTGTATAGTTGATATGCCCATTTTAGACATTATTTTAACAATACCATGAGTTACGGCATCAATATAAGTTTTAACAGCTTCGTCCTTTTCTTTTGATATATAGCCTTTTTCAGACATATCCTCAAGTGTTTTGTATACAAGATAAGGATTAATCGCATTTACGCCATAGCCTAAAAGAACTGCAAAATGATGCACCTCTCTGGGTTCTCCGGATTCAAGAATTATGCTGACATTCATGCGCGTTCCTTTTTCTATAAGGTGGTGGTGAAGCCCGGCGCAGGCAAGCAAAGCCGGTATAGCGGCTTTATTTTCATTTACGCCCTTATCTGAAAGTATAATAAGATTATATCCGTTATCAACAGCAATATCTGCTGCATTGTATATATCTTTAATTGCCTGAATCATATCATCCGGCGTATTTTTATTGTATAAAATAGGTATTGTAACAGTTTTAAAGCCTTTTGATTTTATTCCCCTAAGCCTGCTTATTTGGGTATTGCTTAAAATAGGAGTTTTAGACCTAATTCTTCGGCAGTTTTCCGGATTATGCTTAAGGAGATTTTTTTCTCCGCCAAGGTATACAAGCGAAGAGGTAACTATTTCCTCCCTTATTGCGTCAATCGGAGGATTTGTAACCTGAGCAAAAAGCTGCTTAAAGTAATTATACAAAAGCTGAGGTTTTTCGGATAAAACGGCAAGGGGAATATCCGTACCCATTGCAGAAATAGGATCTTCGCCTTTTTCCACGATGCCCTTAAGCGTAGCGTCTATATCCTCCCAAGTATAGCCAAAGGCCTTTTGTTCGGTTAAAAGAGGGAGCTTAGAATTGAAGTCGTTTTCTCTGTTAACAAAAAGATTTTCAAGCTCTAAAAATCTTTTTACTATAAGCTCGCCAAAGGGCTGTTTTTGAGCCTGTTTTTTTATTCCGTCGACAAGCTGAGCCCAGTCGCTTATGCTTCCTTCGTCATATTCTGTTTCATCTATATTTATAAGATTTTCCTTAAGCCATTGTCCGTAAGGATTTGATTTTGAAATCTTATCCTTAATTTCTTCATCTTCAATAATTCTTCCGGATTTTGTATCTATAAGAAGCATTTTTCCGGGGTGGAGTCTTTCTTTTTTTATAATTTTTTCAACCTCAACACCGCTTACGCCTACTTCTGAGGAAAGAATTACCATATCGTCTTTTGTAACATAATATCTGGCAGGCCTTAAACCGTTTCTGTCGAGAGTTGCGCCGACAAGCACACCGTCTGTAAATGCTATTGCGGCGGGTCCGTCCCAAGGCTCTCCGGTGCAGGAGTTATATTCATAAAATGCCCTTTTGTTCTCATCCATAGTGGTATCATTTTCCCATGGTTCGGGTATTGTCATCATAACGGCTTCGGGAAGAGAGTAGCCCGAAAGGGTGAGCATATGAAGATAGTTATCAAGCATAGCGGAGTCGCTGCCGTCTTCGTTTATTATAGGATAGATCCTTTTAAGATCGTCACCAAAGGCTTCGGATTCGAACATTTTTTCTCTTGCCTTAGTCCAGTTTACGTTACCTCTTATTGTATTAATTTCTCCGTTATGGATAATATATCTGTTAGGATGCGCTCTTTCCCAACTGGGGAAAGTATTTGTTGAAAATCTTGAATGAACAAGGGCTATTGACGTTGTCATATCAAGATCCATCAAATCTAGATAAAAGCTTGCAACCTGGTCGGGGGTAAGCATACCTTTATAAACTATGGTGCGGCTTGATAATGATGTAAAATAAAAATAAGGATCGGCATCGGCGCAGGCACGAATTTCTTTTTCGGCTCTTTTAAGAATAATGAAAAGCTTTCTTTCAAAGGCTATTCCCGCTTCTATGTTGTCGGCTTTTTTTATAAAAACCTGCATAATCCTAGGCATTGCATCAACGGCGCTTTTTCCTATGCATTTTACATATGTGGGCACTTCTCTTATGCCGAGATAATGCTGACCTTCTTCTTCAATTATTTTAATAAGCTTTTTAATGCTTTTAAATCTTGTCTGCTCATCCGGAGATAAAAAAAGCATACCAACGCCGTAATCTCCTTCATTGGGCAGTTTTATATCCTCATTTACACAAACCTTTTTAAAAAAATTATGAGGTATCTGTATAAGTATGCCGGCTCCGTCACCTGTATCAGGCTCACTTCCAACGCCGCCTCTGTGAGAGAGCTTTTTTAAAATTCCGATCGCACTTGTTATAATATCATGGCTTTTTTTGCCCTTTATATTTGCGATAAAGCCTATGCCGCAGCTGTCATGCTCAAACATAGGATCATATAAGCCCTGCTTTTCAGGCAAACCTATCTGCTTCACAAAGATCATTCCTTTCATTTTGAATTTATTTTTAAGGTTTAATTCATTTTAGTGATTAAAATTAAAAGGCACCTTAAGTAAAAAATCAAAAGAAAACCCTTTTGATCTTAATACTTAAGACGCCTTTGCCTTATAAAGTATTTTACTATATTTATTTAATAAATGCAATAGTTATGCCGTTTATTTTTAATATTATTTATTTTTTTTTAAAAAATAAGGTTTAAATTTAATTATGCAGGCTTTAAGGCAGAGGAAGTTAGGTTTATTTTCAAAATGAAGGAAAAAATAAATATCCTGCATTTTTTGTATTGAAATGAAAAATTGACTTATTTTATACGGAATGTTATAATTAAAAATACAATTTCAATTTTCCAATCGATAAGCCGCCAAGTATTGTTAATAAATATAAGCGGAGTACGAATGGTATTAAAAACAAGGAGGATATTTTTATGAAAGAATTAAAAGGAAGCAAAACGGAAGAAAATTTAAAGACAGCTTTTGCCGGAGAATGTCAAGCAAGAACAAAGTATACTTATTATGCAAGCAAAGCCAAAAAAGACGGATATGAGCAGATAGCGGCAATCTTTATGGAAACTGCCGAAAATGAAAAAGAGCATGCAAAAATTTGGTTTAAGCTTTTAAACGGCGGAAATATTCCGGCTACAACAGAGAATCTTAAAGATGCAGCCGAAGGTGAAAATTTTGAGTGGACGGATATGTATGCCGAATTTGCAAAAACGGCAAAGCAAGAAGGCTTTGATGATATAGCAGTCCTTTTTGAAGAGGTAGGCAAAATTGAAAAGGAGCATGAAGAAAGGTACAGAAAGCTTTTGTCAAATATAGAGGGCGGGCTTGTTTTCTCAAGAGATGGCGATACTGTTTGGCAGTGCGCAAACTGCGGACATATTCACATTGGCAAAGATGCTCCTGAGGTTTGCCCCGTGTGCGATCATCCAAGATCATTCTTCAAAATTAAAGCGGAAAATTATTAATAACAAAAATCTGTGGTTCTTAGTTTGTTAAAAAAATAATGTTTGTTGATTTTATAAAAGAGCGCCGCAGACTAAAATCCGCAGGACGAGCTTTGCCCGTCCGAGGAAAAAGGTGAGTTTCAAGGGATTTTTAATCCCGATGGAACGAACCTTTTATACTTCTGTTCCCTCTCGAAAAAGTCCACTTGGACTTTTTCGACACTCATAAGGCAGCCATTAGGGCTGCCTTTACTATATAAAAATTATTATAAAAGATTTCTTTTATCCATAAAGTTTATTATTTTTGTACCCATAGGCATAAGTTTTAAATCTTCTCTTTCAAAGCCTTTAAGTATTATCATCGCCGCAAGGTAAGCGGCTATGGCGCATATAATGGCAAACATAGTGGAAAATGTATTGTTTGGAATTATAAAATAAGCCGTATGATATGCCCCAAGGCATATTGCGCCCATTATTAAAGAAGCGGTTACAGGCTTAAGAAGTATGCTTTTTAAATCGGGCTTTGTGCCTGTGGCTTTGTAAAGAGCAAAAAGATTAAGCCCCGATGCTATAATATAACATACGGTTGTGCTTATAACTGCCCCAACAACGTTTACAGAGGCTATTCCTATTAAAACGTAATTAACCGGTATCTTAAATATAGAGCCTATAAGCGCATTTATTGCCGGCACCTGAAGCTTTCCTATACCTTGAAGCACTCCCGTTGCTATTTGGCTTAATGCTAAGAATATTATGCTGAGCGCACCGACTTTAAGTAAAATGCCTCCGCCCGAATAACGCGGAAATAAAAGCCGGAGAATTTGATCGCCCAATATGCCTATACCTATTGCCGATGGAACAGAAATTATCATGGTAAGCCTTAATGTGGTTGAAATTTTGCTTTTTACGGCTTTAGAATCTCCTTTTACTCTGCTTGAAGCAATACTTGGAAGAACAGCGGTAGCAAGGGCTGTTGAAATTGAAACAGGCAGGGTTGTAAGCGTAACATATTTGCCCGTAAGCTGACCGTATAATGCTTCGATTTGCTCCGGGCTGAAGGCTCCGCTTGCCGCAAGCCTTGAGTTTACCATCTGCATATCTATAAGATTTGTCATTGAAAATATAGCTGTTCCCGTTATTATAGGTATGGCTGTTTTAAACAACGTGGCTGTTATATCTTTAAAGCTGTCGGTTTTATAATTGGCTTTATCGGCTTTAAATCTGCTCTTTATAGATGGTTTGTTTTTTAAAAACACAATACTTATAAATATAAGCCCGGCAAAGGCTCCTATGCCTGTGCCGGCGGTGCCTCCCGCTGCGCCGTATTCAACGCCTAAGCCGACAAGGAGCCAAGCAAGATATACGCTGAAAAAAGCGTTAAAAATCTGTTCTATTATTTGGGATACCGCCGTGGGAACAGTCGTCCCCATGCCTTGAAAATACCCTCTGAAAACAGACATAAGAGCAACTATAAATATGGTAGGAGAGAGGGTTAAAATAGAGTAATAGCTTCTTGGGCTTTCTATAATCTCACAAAACCTGCCTGCCCCGAAAAACATCAAAACAGAAAATAATAATCCCAAAATTCCGGCGTTTATCAGTGAAACGCCGAATATTTTTTCGGCATTTTTATATTGACCCAATGTAATTTTTTCGGAAACCATTTTGGATATTGCCGCCGGAAGACCGGCGGAGCTTATTACCAAAAACATATTGTATAGATTATATCCGGCGCTGTATATACCGTTGCCCTTATCGCCTATCATATCAGTTAAGGGCAGACGGTAAGCAAAACCGAGTATTCTGACCATTATGCCGGCTGAAGCAAGTATTGCCGCCTGTTTGACAAATGTATTTTTTTTATCTCTTTGCATAAAGCCGCTCCTTTAATCTTTAGTTTTAAGGATTTTGTATAAATGGTAAGAATTTAATTTCTGTTTGCCTTTTTTCTCAAAACGGGATCTAAAATTTTCTTTCTTATCCTGAGATTTTCCGGAGTTACCTCCACAAGCTCATCTTCCGCAATAAATTCAATGCTTTTTTCAAGGCTCATTTCTGTATAAGGCGTAAGCTTAAGGGCATCGTCCGAGCCTGAAGCCCTTGTGTTTGTAAGCTGTTTTTTCTTGCATACGTTAACTTCCATATCATTTGTTCTTGAGTTGCGACCAACAACCATACCGCTGTAAACCTTAAATCCTGCGCCGATAAAAAGCTCGCCTCTTTCCTGTGCATTAAACAAGCCGTATGTTACAGCCTCGCCGGTTTCAAAGGCGACAAGAGAGCCCTGTGATCTTGATGCTATATCTCCTTTATAAGGCTCATAGCCGTTAAAGCTTTGATTAAGTATGCCGTTTCCTTTTGTATCGGTTAAAAATTCGTTTCTGTAGCCTATAAGTCCTCTTGCGGGTATGTTAAACTCAAGCCTTGTATATCCGCCCTTGGAAGGCGCCATATTTATCATTTCGCCTTTTCGCTTTCCGAGTTTTTCTATAACATTTCCGACAAATTCTTCCGGAACGTCAATAATCGCAAGCTCCATAGGCTCGCATTTTTTTCCGTCTATTTCTTTATAAAGGACTTCCGGGCGTGATACCTGAAATTCATATCCTTCTCTTCTCATGGTTTCTATAAGTATTGATAAATGAAGCTCACCTCGTCCGCTTACTTTAAATGCATCGGGCGAATCGGTATCCTCAACCCTTAAGCTGACATCTGTATTAAGCTCTCTTTGAAGCCTGTCCCTTAAATGTCTGCTTGTAACAAATTTTCCCTCCTGCCCGGCAAAAGGGCTGTCATTTACACAAAATGTCATTGATATCGTAGGCTCTGAAATTTTATTTACCTCTATCGGTACGGGATTATCAACCGAGCAAACGGTATCTCCTATGTGGATATTTGAAATACCGCTTATAGCAACTATAGCGCCGACAGTTGATTCTTTTACTTCTATTTTTTCAAGCCCTTCAAATTCATAAAGCCTTGTTATCTTTACTTTTTCGTTCTTTTCGCTGTCGTGATAATTTACAACGCAGGCATCTTGATTAACTTTTACAGTGCCGTTTTCAACCTTGCCTATACCTATGCGCCCTACATAGTCGTTGTAGTCTATTGTTGTGATAAGTATCTGAAGAGAAGCCTCTTCATCACCTTCAGGCGCAGGGATATAATCTATTATAGTATCAAAAAGGCATTTCATATCTTCCGCCTGCATAGCGTCCTCGGGCTTCATAGCAGCTTTTCCTGCCTTGGCTGAGGCAAAAACAAAGGGTGCGTCAAGCTGCTGCTCGGTTGCGTCAAGCTCCATAAAAAGCTCTAAAATTTCATCTACAACTTCGTTGGGTCTGGCTTCCGGCCTGTCGATTTTATTAACGCATACAACCACGGGCAGCTTAAGATCCAAAGCGTTTTTAAGCACAAATTTTGTTTGAGGCATAGGACCTTCGTAAGCGTCTACAACAAGGATGACGCCGTCTACCATTTTAAGTATTCGCTCTACCTCTCCGCCAAAATCAGCGTGACCGGGGGTATCCACTATGTTTATCTTTGTATCTCCGTAATAAACAGATGTGTTTTTGGAAAGTATGGTGATGCCTCTTTCCCTTTCGATGTCGCCGGAGTCCATAATTCTTTCTCTTACAACCTGATTGGAACGAAATGTTCCGCTTTGCTTTAAAAGCTCGTCAACAAGTGTTGTTTTGCCATGATCAACGTGTGCGATAATAGCTATATTTCTTACATCATCTCTTTTAGTTATCATATTGTTTTCACTCTCTTTTTTTCATTTTTCGGATATACAGTCTAAGCCTTTGTTTACAGGAGCCTGCGCTCATGCCGAATACAACGGCAAGTGCCTGCCGCCTTATAGACGGGACTTATTTGTCAGTTAAATTATTTTAGCATAAAACGGAAATATTATCAACAAATTTAAAAAAGAAATATACAGGCTTTATTCAATTTCAAAATCATCTTTAAAAAATTTTTCTTTGTTTTCAGATAGACAGCGGTGGGTATTGAGGTAAAAAACTGTTTAAAAAACAGCATTGTAAATTTATTGTGCTTGTAAAATAATGCTTGACAAGCAATTATTACAAGTGTAATATATAGTTAATATTACATTTGTAATAATTAAATATTTTTTGGGAGTGATAAATTTATGAAAAGAATGATTGCATTTTTATTAAGCTCGGTTTTGGCGATAAGCCTTGCGGGCTGTAATCAATCGGAACAAAATTCCGCTGAAACGGCAAGCTCTGTTCAAAAATTTAAGGAAAATACCGTAAATGAAAACGAGGTTGACTATTCGCAGGAGTTTGGGCAAATAAAAGGCTGCTGTGTATTTTATGATGCATCAATGAACAGTTATAATTTTTATAACAAAGCAGACTGCAAAACAAGGTATTCGCCAAATTCTATTTTTAAGATAATATCAACACTTGAAGGTTTGGAATGTGGCGCTGTAACCTCCGAAACATCAACTATGAATTACAATGGAAATATATATCCTTTTGAAAGCTGGAATACAAATCTTAATTTAAAAGAGGCTTTTCAAAATTCATGTGTATGGTATTACAGACAGCTTATAGATAAAATAGGCAAAGAAACAATGAAAAAAGGGCTTGAAGAAATAGGCTATGGCAATTGCGATATAAGCCAATGGAATGGCAGCGGACTTAACCCAATGGAAGATACTAACGGTTTTTGGCTTGGCTCGTCGCTTGAAATTTCTCCGTTGGAAGCGGTAAACGTAACAAGCAAAATTTTTGAAGGCAAAAGCAGATACAGTAAAGAAAATATTGATATACTTAAAAATATTATGAAAAGCGATACTAAAGGAATTTACGGAAAAACGGGTACAGGTATGGATAACAGCGCATGGTATGCGGGCTTTTATGAAAAAGAAAATGACAAAATTTATTTTGCGCTGCATTTGCAAAACGGTGACGGAATAAAAATAGCGGGTGCGGACGCAAAGAAAATTGCTGTATCCATTATAGAAAAACACTATATGCAGGAGGAATATTATGAATAATTCAGCGCAGATTTCAGAGGCGGAATATGAGATAATGTGTGTTATTTGGGATAAATATCCCATAAATACCAACGAAATAACGAAAATAGTTTTAAAGTCAAGCAATTGGAATAAAAGAACTATACACACGCTTATATCAAGACTTGATAAAAAAGGCATAATTTCACATGAACAAGTAGGCAAGCTTTATTATTATACGCCCATTGTGAAGAAAGAAGATTATATAAAGGCCGAAAGCAAGTCATTTCTAAAAAAGTTTTATGACGGAACAATAAAAAGCATGGTAATGAACCTTATTGAGAATGATATGATTACAGATGATGAACTTACAGAATTGAGAAATATGCTGAATAAAAGGTGATAAATTGTGAATATGTATAATATTTTGATATGCAATATAATTCTCTCTTTATCGGCAATTATAATTATAAGCCTTAAAAATTTATTCGGAAAGTTTATTTCGGCAAGATGCAATTATTATATAGGATTTTTATTGATTTTTATTCTTATTGTGCCTATGGTGCCCAAAATCGGCATATTGCAGAATATATGTTATGATAATATGGAGAACATAACAAAAAGCCCAAAATTTTTTAATATTGACAACTTTGAAAGCAACAATAAAGATTTTTATATTTCAGTAAATAAGGATTACACTGTTTCTTTTATTATTATCAGTGTTATGCTGATGAGAATTTTGATATTGAAAATATCGGAAATACGGCTTCGTAAGTACACAGAAAGCAGAATATACAGCGAAGAATTTAATAAATACTGCTCTGTTTTGAAAGTTAATGCGCAATTATATAAAAGCAAAAGTATAAATTCTCCAATATCTTTCGGAATAATAAAAAAATATGTTATTATCCCCGACAGAAAGCTTAAGAAAAAAGAATTTGAAATTGCTGTGCTGCACGAATTAACACACCATAAGCATAATGATATATTAATAAACTATATATTATGTATTTTAAATGCAGTGTATTGGTTTAATCCTTTTGTTTATATGCTAATCCAAAATATAAGGCTTGGAATGGAAATATACTGTGATTATTCTGTAATACAGCAAATAAACAATAATATAGAATATGGCAATATAATACTTAATTTTGCAGCTGATAACAAAAAATACGGAGCTGCTGATTGTATAAGCGGAAATGGCAAACATTTAAGGAGCAGAATAAATAAAATAATTGAATATGGCGATGAATATTCAAAAAAAGTTTCAAGGGCTGTTATGGCATTTTTTATTTGTATAACTATTTTGACAGCTATATGTATAAATTCTTTTGGGTATGCTTTTGAATATAACCATATAAACATACCGGCAGCAGAAATTGATTTGGATAATTTCTTTAATGGCGCCAAAGGCACTTTTGTATTGTATAATCAAAACAGCAATGAATATATGATTTATAATAAAAAGCTGGCATACAAAAGGGTTTCGCCTGATTCCACATTTAAAATTCCGTTGGCATTAAAGGGATTGGAGGAAAACATTATAACCGCAAATGATAATAAAATGTTTTGGAACGGAGCTGAAAATCCTTTTTCGCAATGGAATAAAAACCAAAACTTAAACTCTGCAATGAAGTATAGCGTAAATTGGTATTTTCAAGAAATTGACAATAAACTCGATAAATCTGAAATAATAAATTATTTGAAATATATTGATTATGGAAATAAAAATGTTTACGGCAATAAAGACTACTGGCTTGAAAATTCTCTTAAAATTTCTCCTGTTGAACAAATAATATTCTTAAAAGGATTTATAAATAATATTTATAATTTTGAAGAAGAAAACATAAATACGGTTATGAAAGCTATAAAATTGGACAATGGCTTATACGGCAAAACAGGAACCGGAATGATTAACGGAAAAATAAACAGCGGTTGGTTTATTGGCATAGCCGAAAGAGGCAATAATAAATATATATTTGCAACAAGGCTTGAAAACGCCGATGGTTTAGCGGCAAGGGACATAACGGTAAATATATTGAAATTCATAATTGATAATTAAGGATATTTGTACTTCGTAAATATCCTTTAAAGCTGAACTGACGAGCATCTCCGATTTTTCAGCGTAAAACAGCCGATATAATGAATCAATCTTTTGCGTATGTTAAAAACAAAGAGTTAATTTATTAGATAGTGCCAAAAAAATTATTGAATTTTTTTTAAAATTAATATTATTTATCAATTGTACATTAAAAATGTTTTTTATTTTTGACATTATTGACAATATATAATATAATAACAATTGAGTTAATCGTTAATTAATTTGACCGATAAGTGAGTGTAAGCAAAGTTCCGATATTATTTAACGGTAATGGCTTTATATATTAATGGAGGTGGTTCAAAATGAAAAACATAATAACAGTGGACGAGAAGATGTGTTCCGGATGCAATGCCTGCATAAGAGCCTGTCCTATACTTAACGCAAATAAGGTAACAAACTACGATGGCAAGATTGTAGTTTCAAATGTTGATGTTGATAAATGCATAGCCTGCGGAAACTGTGTTAAGGAATGTCATCATGGCGCAAGAAAATATATAGACGATACGGAAACTGTCATGAAAAATATTTCCGATTATGCCTTTATTGTCGCTCCCGCTGCATTGATAAGCTTGAAAAATAAAGGCAAAAATTTGCTCAATTATCTTAGAAAAAAAGGAGCAAAGGGAATTTATGACGTTAGCTTTGGCGCTGAAATTACAACTTGGATGTATTATCAGTATCTTAAAGAAAATCCATCAATAAAAACAATAAGTTCCCCTTGTCCTGCTGTTGTAAGTTTCATTGAAAAACATACTCCCGAACTCATACCTAATCTTTGCCCCATACATAGTCCAATGCTGTGCCTTGCAATATATCTTAGAAAGTATTTGGGATACAAAGGAAAAATTGCCGCAATAAGCCCATGTACAGCAAAATCTGCAGAGTTTGAAGATACGGGCTATATTGTAAATGCAAATGTTACCATATCGCATATTAAAGAAATGTTTAAAGATAACCCAATTCCCGATTATAACGAAGATTTTGCCTTTGACGATATAGAGGGAATAGACGGAAGAATGTATCCTATTCCCGGAGGAATAAAAGACTGCTTAAAGAGAATAGATCCGTCGCTTAGCATTATAGAGATATCAAGCAGAGAAAAAGCATACCCGATTTTATATAAATATGTCGAAACCCCCGACAGCAGCAGACCTCGCGTGCTTGATATTTTAAATTGCGATTATGGCTGTATTTCCGGCGTAGGCTTAAAAAATGACTTTAATATAATAGAGATATACAATAATCTTGAAAATCAGATAAAAGATAAAAAAACAGATTATTCTTATATGGAAAAGCTTAATCCAAAGGATTTTTACAGAACATACCATAATCTGCATATAGATAAGCTTAAGGCAAGTGAAGCTGATATTGAGCACGCTTATGATCTTATGCATAAGAAAACCTTCCATGAGCGTACTTTCGATTGCGGAGCGTGCGGATATAAATCTTGTCATGAAATGGCGATTGCTATAGCAAACGGTCTTAACGTTGCCGAAAACTGTCATCAGTATGCTTCTGTTGAAGTTCGTGAAGCAAACAAAAGGATACAAGATGTAACAAAAGCTATAAAAGATACTTTCTTTAACATGAGCAGCGAGCTTCAAAAGTCTATCAAGATATCAGAGGAGAATAAAGCATATTCTTCACACGGAAGCGAAAAAATAAAGATGATAAAAACAAGCATAACTACGCTCAATAATTCATGCAAAGATATTGAAAATACCCTAAGTTCAATAAAGCAGACGCTTAAGTCATTTAAAAATATGACCTCTACGATAGAGAGCGTTGCAAGGCAGACAAATATCCTTTCGCTTAATGCCTCGATAGAAGCGGCAAGGGCGGGCGTAGCCGGCAAGGGCTTTGCCGTTGTTGCCGATGAAGTAAGAACCCTTTCGGCAAAAACAAAGCTTACGACAACCGATATAGAAGCTTCAACCGACAGCTTGGAGGAAATCGTTATAACATCAGACAGAAATATAGAAAAAATTAATGAGGAATTGAGCGAATTTGAAAATTCTATAAGCGAAGTTTCAAAATCCATTGAAAATACAAATTATACCTCAGATGAAATAAACAAAATTATTGTCGAAATTATAAATCTTGCCGATGAAGTGGCGGCAAACTTAAACCTTTAAAAACATACGTCCCGATGCTTATTATATATTCACCTTTGTTCGGAGGATAATATGAACTCTTATATTAAAGATGAAATACTTCTTAAAGTAGAAAAGCCGGCAAGATATATAGGCAATGAAATTAATATGGTTAAAAAAAATCCCGATGATATAGACATAAGGTTTGCATTTTGCTTTCCCGATGTCTATGAAGTGGGAATGAGCCATTTAGGGCTTCAAATATTGTATTTTTTCTTAAACAGAAGAAATGATACTTATTGTGAAAGAGCGTTTGCCCCATGGCATGATATGGAAAAGGAAATGCGAGAAAACGGTATTGATCTTTTTGCCCTTGAAACAGGAGATCCTATCAAAAATTTTGATTTTGTTGGCTTTACTCTTCAATATGAAATGAGCTATACAAATATAATTAATATGCTGGATTTGGCAGGTATAAGTATTTGGTCAAAAGACAGGGGAGAAAACGAACCTATAATTATAGCGGGAGGACCTTGCGCTTACAATCCCGAGCCTTTGGCGGATATTGTAGATATATTTTATATAGGCGAAGGAGAAGTAAGCTACGATGAATTTTTGCAGCTTTACAAAGAGTGCAAAAAACAAAATTTAAGCAAACGTGAATTTTTTAAAAAAGCCGTAAAAATTTCCGGAATATATATACCGTGTTTTTATGACGTCGATTACAACAGCGACGGAACAATAAAAAGCTTTGAGCCTAATTTTGAAGATGCTCCCAAAACTGTAAAAAAGGTTATTGTAAAGGATATGGACAGTGTATTTTATCCGGATAAACAGCTTGTTCCTCTTATAGAGGTTATTCATGACAGGGTTGTTTTGGAGGTCTTTAGGGGCTGCATAAGGGGCTGCCGATTTTGTCAGGCGGGTTATGTTTATCGTCCGGTAAGGGAAAAGAGCTATGAATGTATTTTGTCAAAGGCTCAGTCTTTGGTTGATAATTCGGGGCATGAAGAGATATCGTTAACAAGCTTGAGCACAGGCGATTATACGCAGTTTAAACCGCTTGCGCAAAGTCTTATCGAAAAATTTTCCGATAAAAGCGTAAATCTTTCTCTTCCGTCATTAAGAATAGACGCCTTTTCTCTGGAGCTTATGAAAAAAATTCGCCAGGTAAGAAAATCGGGGCTTACCTTTGCCCCGGAGGCAGGTAGCCAAAGATTAAGAAACGTAATAAACAAGGGCATTGATGAAAATGAAATTTTAAACGGCTGCTCACTTGCTTTTAAAGGCGGCTGGGGCAGAGTTAAGCTTTATTTTATGACAGGGCTTCCTACGGAAAATGAAAATGATCTGCTTGAGATGGCGAAGCTTTCGTCAGCCATTGTCGATGAATATTTTAAAATACCAAAAGAAAACAGAGCAAAAAGCATTTCTGTTATAATAAGCTGCTCGTGCTTTGTGCCAAAACCGTTTACGCCGTTTCAGTGGCAGCCTCAGGCTTCTGTTGAAGAATTTATCCAAAAACAAAAATTTATTAAAGCCAATATTTCCGGCAAATATATAAAATTTAATTATCATGAGCCTGAGTTAAGCTCACTTGAAGCTGTTTTGGCAAGAGGCGACAGGAAAACATCAAAGCTTATAGTAAAGGCGTGGGAGCTTGGCGCAAAGTTTGACAGCTGGAACGAGCTTTTTAATTATGACGCATGGCTTAAGGCATTTGAAGAAACATCTCTCTCGAAAGAATTTTATGCAAACAGGCAAAGGCGGTATGATGAAATACTTCCATGGGATTTTATAGATATTGGCGTAAAGAGGGATTTTTTTATAAGAGAAATGGAAAAAGCAAAAAATGAAGAAATTACCCCCAACTGCCGTGCAAAATGTGCCGCCTGCGGCGCTAAGTGCTTTGGAGGAGGCGTTTGCTTTGAATAAATACAGGATGAAATTTACAAAAACAGATAAAATGAAGTTCATAGGTCATCTGGATATGCTAAAGCTTTTTCAAAGGGCAGTTAAAAGAGCCGGACTTCCGATTTCATATTCAACAGGCTTTAATCCTCACCAAATTATGAGCTTTGCTTCTCCACTTGCGCTGGGGACAGAAAGCATAGGCGAATACTGTGATTTTAGGCTGGATGAAAAAATTGATTGCCTTAGAATAAAGGATTCCCTTAATACGGCTCTGCCGGAGGGCATGACTGTGCTGGAGGTTTGCGAAACATCGGAAAGCTCAAAAAACTCCGCTTCAATTATAGACGCCGCTCTTTATGAAATAGTCTGCGATAAAAAAATTAATCGGCTTGACGAAGTATTGGCTGATATATTAAATTCAAAGGAAATTATAATAAAAAAAACAGTTAAAGACAAAACAAAAGAAGTGAATATAAGAGAGGATATTTATAAGCTGTATTTAAAAGAAGAAAATGTTATGGCGTTAATTTCGGCGGGCAGCAAAAGAAATTTAAAGCCCGAGCTTTTAATTGAATATATTTATAATATTTCGGGGCTTGAATTTATTCCCATTAAAATAAAATCAAAAAGAATAGAAATGTATACCGTTAAAGGCGGCGAATTTATCCCTCTTAAGGAAGCGGTGGGGCTATGAGAAAAATTTTTATAGATTGTCTTTCAAACCAAAAGGGGACTGCCCTTTGCGAAGACGAAGAGCTTATTGAATTTATTCCTCAAAGCAGATCTTCAGCCGCCGTGGGCAATATATACTGCGGAATAGTTGAAAAAATACTTCCAAGCAAATTTGCGTTTATAAATATTGGCGAAGAAAAAAATGCTTTTATGCAGCTTAGCGACAAAAAGCAGGAAAATTTATATGAATATAAAGATAACAAAAATTACGGCCTTAAAATAAAGCAGGGCGATTGTGTTGTCGTTCAAATTGAAAAAGAGGCTTATGGATTAAAATCCGCCGCAGTTTCTTTCAATTTAAATTTTGTCGGCAAATATGCCATTTTGATAACAAACCAAAGCGGAATAGGAATTTCAAAAAAAATAGAAGATGAAGAGCTTAAAAAAAAGCTTAAAAATGCAGCCGAATCCGTTGTTGGCGAAAATTATGCCGTTATACTGAGGACAAGCTGTGAAAAAGCCGACATCGAAGAAATAAAATCCGAGATAATTAAATTATATGAAAAAAGTGTGGAAGTTTTAAAAAAGGGGTTATATATAAAACCGCCTGCTATGATATATGAAGCTGAAAATGAAACCGAAAAATTAATAAGAGATTTTATAACAGATGATAAAGATGAAATTATTGTAAATGAAAAAAGTGTTTTTGAAAGTTTTTTAAATACCGATTATAAAAAAAACTTAAGGCTTTATGAAGATAATATACCTATGTTTAATTTTTACGGAATACAAAGTCAGCTTGAAAAAGCCCTTAACAATAAAATATGGCTTAAAAGCGGCGGATTTATAATTATAGATGAGGTTGAAGCCTGCACTGTTATAGATGTTAATTCCGGAAAATTTATAGGAAAAGACAAAAGGAAAACAGCCCTAAAAACAAACCTTGAGGCCTGTCGTGAAGCCGCAAAGCAGATAAGACTGAGAAATTTATCGGGTATGATAATAATTGATTTTATAGATATGGTATTTACTGAGGATAAACAGGCTGTTACAGATTGTCTTAAAGAGATTGTAAAAAAAGACAGAATCTCAACAACAATAGTAGGAATGACGGAGCTTGGCCTTATGCAGCTTACCAGAAAAAAAACTCGCATAAGCTTAGGCAAAGCCCTTACCGATATATGTCCGCATTGCGGCGGCAGGGGAAGAATAGAAAATGAAAGCTATACGGCCCAAAGGATATATAATAGAGTATGCAGCATTTTTGCCGATACAATATATAATGTTGTTACAATATCGGCAAATAAAAAAGTTATAGATACATTTAAGGGCTTAAATAATGAATATTTATCGATAGAAAAAAAATTTGGCAAAAAAATCAAATTTAATGTTATCTCTGCGCAAAAATCAGATTATTTTGAGATAGAAAAAGAAAAAATATAAGCCGAAAAAATTATGACAGATTTTTTCGGCATTAATAAACTTTAAGCCTGCTCTGACAAAGCCAAATCATTTAAAACTTCTCCGGCGATTATAAGCCCGGCGACAGACGGAACAAAAGCTGTACTCCCCGGTATGGCTCTTTTTTTTGAATTGCTTTGCTCAGCTTCCATAGAGATTTCAAGCTTTGGCTTTATAGGCTTCTGTTTTGAATAAACTACTTTAAGATCTGTTATTCCTCTTTTTTTTAGCTCGCTTCTCATAACCTTTGCAAGGGGACAAACCGAGGTGGAATAAATATCTGTTATCTCAAATTTTGTGGGATCTGTCTTGTTACCTGCGCCCATTGAGCTTATAACGGATACGCCTGCCTTTTTTGCCTGCTCGATTATTTCAATTTTGCCTGCAACAGTATCTATGGCATCTATAACATAATCATAGTTTTTGAAATTGATCAGCGCCGAATTTTCCGGCAAATAAAATATTTTATGTACATTTATATTTATATCAGGGTTGATATCAAGTAGCCTGTCCTTTGCAGTATCGGCTTTATATTTTCCGATTGTGCTTTCAAGCGCAAAAATCTGCCTGTTGATATTGCTTAGGCATATTTTATCATTATCTATAAGATCTATACTCCCTATGCCGCTTCTTGCCAGAGCTTCGGCGGCGTATCCTCCTACTCCGCCCACGCCGAAAACGGCAACTCTTGATTTGGCAAATTTTTGCATAATTTCTTTTCCGTATAACAATTCTGTTCTTGAAAATCGATTATTCAATTTTTTCACTCCCATATGTCAATAAATACTTTTATTATATCATAATTTTTTTATTTTGCTTCATTTTCAGTATAAAAATTGATATATTTGGCATACTTAATTATACTTGACATAATAAGAAAATAATGATATATTTATTATGTTAGCTTTAGCTAACCCATAATTATCTGTTTTTATAAAATATCTGTGAAGAATTTAAGATTGATCACAGTAAAGCTTATTATTTTTTGTTTTTTACAATATAGTTAGCTATGTCTAATCGAGCTGAAAGGAGAATTTACAGTGAGTGTTGTAATCATAGGCGGAAACGACAGAATGCATTTTCAGTACAAACAAATATGCAAAAAATTTAATTATAAAGCCAAAATATTTACTCAAATGCCGTCTGATTTAAAAAACAGAATAGGCAGACCTGATCTTTTAATACTTTTTACAAATACAGTTTCACATAAGATGGCAATAGCTGCCTCTCAGGAGGCGCAAAAAAATAATATCCTTGTAGAGCGCTGCCACAGCAGCAGTTCGGCTGCGTTAAGCAAAATATTTGAAGCCCTTAAATAAGTAAATTTTTATAAATATTTAATTTTATTAATGATATTTATACTCTGCTTACGCTGCCTACTCATACCCCACAGCCTAAGAGGGAATTGCTTGTCGGTTAAAATTGAGATAAAATCATAGAATATAAATATAAATATTAATATTTATATCATTTGTTTGGATACTGCAATGCTGTACAAAAATTGTGGACTTTTACTATATTTATATTGAAAAAAACAGGTTTTTATTATATAATATAAAAAATTGAGTTGGTCAATGATATTCGTAGTTTTGCAGATCAGCGAAATGTCTTTGACGTTCGCCGGAGGTTATCTATGAAAAAACTTATTCTTTTTTTTATCTTTGTTTTGGGCTTAACAGGCTGTGGCGCAGGAGATACCCAAAGTCTTCAGCTTAATAAAAAGCAGCTTCAAAATTATAATGATAAAATAAAAACAGAGCTTCAAAGCTATTATTGGAATTATGACGAAAGCAGCAATGAGTTTGAAAGCGGCTATGTAGAAACGACGCAAAGCCCTAATTTTGATGCTGTTGTTAAAGCTTGCGAAAGCGTAGGGCTTGATATAAAAAAATACAGCGGAAATGAAGTTGTTGTGGCGGCTACAGATTTAAAGCATTTTAATGACGAACAGGCAGGAAGAGCTTATTTTTATTTTAACGGCAGAAATTTAATAGGAGAGTATTATAAATTTAATAACAAAATTTACAGTATTAACGATAAAAATATTTTTCTTAAAGACGTAAATTTTAATAATTACGAAAATACACAGTTATTAGGTGAATTTGAACAAAATGAAATAAAAATAAAGTTTGACGATTATAAAGATATGGATTCCAGCGGCAATTTTGCCGTTATTGATGACGATTATAAGATGTCTGTTTATAAGCTGTCTAAAAATAACAGCTTTAGAACAATAAAGAACATAAGCTATGCCGGCGAAGGGCTGTATCCTATGGATTTTTGCTTTGGTGAAAATTACTGTGCCGTTTTACTGGGGAAAAATGACGAGGCATCAAATACAAGCCAAAGTATTGAATATGAAGATGAACATAGCTCAGGCGATGAGAAGCAGTATAATCTTAAAAGCTGGAAAGTAGAATTTCTCGATAAAAATTTTAACAAAAAATCCGAAAGCATAGAATTGGATTTGTCAACATATACCTGTGTGAATGTTTTTAACGGAAAGCTTTTTTTATCAAGAGGCAACAGCATTGATGTTTTTGAAAAAAGCTCGGATGGTACTTGGATAAAAAGCAGTCAGTTTATGCTTAAAAACAATATAAACAGCTTTAAATTTGCCGATATTGACGGTGACGGCAATGAAGAAATTGTTGCTATTGATGGCATGGATTTATATGTTTTTGAATATAATGAAGTTTTTGACCTTATATGGAGAACAAATTTATCTATAAACTCTATGAAAGAAAGCCTGTATACAGGCGATTTAAACGGCGACGGCATTCAAGAAATATACATAGAGGATTTGTCGGATACAACAGCAAGATATATACTCGATAAAAAAGGCTTTAAAAGCTATAGTGAGGGAATAGGGTATCTGCATAAATTTATAGTGGGTGACTTTAACGCCGATGGAAAGACGGATTATATCGAAAAAATAATTTCGGAAGATGACAACAATGAAAAGTTTATTTTAAATATTGCAAAATAACGGTTATCAAATTGCTGAAAAATCAATTAAAAAGGCCTGCTCTTAATAAATTTGAGCAAGCCTCTTTTTTATTTATTTCTTCCGTATTTTTTGTTGAATTTATCAACACGTCCGCCGGCATCAAGCAAAAGCTTTTGACTGCCTGTATAAAATGGGTGGCATTTTGAACAAACTTCGACTCTTATTTCTTCTTTTGTTGAGCCTATAACAAATTCATTGCCGCAATTGCATTTTACTTTTGCCTGAAAATATTTTGGATGAATTCCTTCCTTCATTAAAAGTACACCTCTTTCTATAGTAATGAGATACATTTTGGCATCTCACATAACAAGCGGACAAAGCTCCGCTGAAAACAACAAAAATATTTTAACATACAATAAAGGAGTATGCAAGCGAAAATTTAACTTTATAAAATTTTATTCGCTTTTGCTTTCGATAACTTTCATGGCTTTAACAAATTCTGCATTGTTTTTGCTGTTATACATAATATCTATAAATTGTTCGGTTATTTCGTGGCTGGGAAGTGAGGATGAAAAGCTTTTTCTTAAAAAATAGATGCAGTCAAGCTCATCTTTGTTAAGCAAAAGATCTTCTCTTCTTGTGCCGGATTTTGCCAGATCAACCGCCGGAAAAATTCTTTTTTCGCTTAGTTTTCTGTCAAGAACAAGCTCCATATTTCCGGTTCCTTTAAATTCTTCAAATATAACATCGTCCATTTTGCTGCCGGTATCAACAAGGGCTGTTGCAAGGATAGTAAGGCTGCCGCCTTCTTCTATATTTCTTGCTGCGCCAAAAAATTTTTTTGGCATATGAAGCGCCGCAGGGTCAAGTCCGCCCGTAAGAGTTCTTCCGCTTGATGGGATAGTAAGGTTGTATGCTCTTGAAAGCCTTGTTATGCTGTCCAGAAGAATGACAAGGTCTTTGCCTTGTTCAACAAGTCTTTTTGCTCTTTCAAGCACCATTTCGGCAACTCTTTTGTGATGTTCGGGAAGTTCGTCAAAGGTTGAGTATACAACATCAACATTTACCCCCTCTATAGAGCGCTGCATATCCGTCACTTCTTCGGGACGCTCATCTATCAGCAAAACTATAAGATGAGCCTCAGGGTGATTTTTGGTTATTGCGTTTGCTATTTTTTTAAGCAGTATTGTTTTGCCTGCCTTGGGCGGGGCAACAATCATTCCTCTTTGCCCTTTTCCTATTGGCGCAATAATATCTATCAATCGTGTTGAGAGTTCGTCAGAAGTTGTTTCGAGCCAAAGTTTTTCTTTTGGATAGATAGGGGTAAGTTTTTCAAAGTCGGGCCTTTTTGATGCGCTGTTTGGCTCATCGCCGTTTATGCTTTTTACAAACAGCAGAGCCGAAAATTTTTCATTCTCTTTGGGTATTCTTATATTGCCTCTTACACAGTCGCCGGTTTTTAAATTAAATCTTCTTATTTGGGAGGGAGAAACATATATGTCGTTATTTCCCGGCAAATAATTTTCCGTTCTCAAAAAGCCGTATCCATCCGCCATAACTTCAAGTATGCCTTCTGATACAATGCCGCTGTCTAGGCTTTCAAGCCCGGGCTTGAGGAGGTTCTGGGCGGATTTTTCATCATCTGCGACATTTAAAATTTCTTGCTCCTGTTTTGGCTCGGAAGCTGCCAGAACCTCTATCAATTCACTTTTTTTAAGAGCGCTGACGCCGCTTAGGCCTCTTTCTCTGGCAAGCTCCCTCAGCGATATAACTGATAAATCTGAATAGTTCATTCTTTCCTCCAACTTATTATATTTCGGGTATAACAAGCACCTGCCCTACAAAAAGCGAAGATGCGTTATCCAAATTATTTGCTTCAAGAATTTTTTGGTAATAATCACCTTTTCCGTAAACTTTTTCACTTATTTTCCATGCATTGTCACCTTTTCCGACAGTATATTCGCTTGGCACATCCTTTGTGTCACCGTCAGCACTGTTGCTTGTACCGTTTTCGGCGTTATTATCGGTATTCCCGTTATTTGATGTTAAGGCAGAGTTTGCGCTGCTTGCCTTGCCGTTTTTGAGCTGCTCATTTTCTTTTTTCAGGCTTTCAACTTCAGCGGTAAGAGAATTTAATTCTTCAATGTTGCTGGGGTTTTCAAGCTCGTTATTTAATCTTTCGCTTATATTTTCGTATTCCGCATTTGCAACATTCAGTTTATATGACAAAAATGTAACGGCAAAAAGAAGGATAACTGAAAATATGCCTAAAATGACCGTAAGAAAACTTATTGATTTTTTTTCGCCCTCATAATAGCTGTTTTCGTAGTATCCGCTTTTTTGCATTTTTCTTTCAGGGCTTGAAGCTCTTTGCGGCTGAGGTTTTTTTGCTTTTTTTCTTGATTTGGAGTTATTTGAGCTTTTTGATGATGTTGCTCTTTTTCTCCTTTTGGCATAGGTATTTACTCTGTCATATCCGTATGGAACATTTGTATAATTTTCAGCAGGCTCATCATAATTGCTGTCATAGCCGTCATCATAGTACCTAAAATCACTGTCATAATATTTATTATTAGAATCATTATAATACTGATTTTGATAACCTTCTCTTCCAAACTCGTCATAGTAGCTTTTTGAGTAAGCTCTTGGATTTTCATTAACATAATCTCTGTTGTATTTTTTTTCAGGTATAAAATAATTTTCTTCTCCCTCATCCATATATTCCTGAAACAGACGTCCTACCGCCTGTTTAGTCATTTTCTCATTATAAAAATCCAAGGTGTTTTCAAGCTTTTTTTTATTTTCGTTCAACGAAATCCCCCCTCGGAAGCGATATATAAATTAACACAATTTAATTTTATTACTATATGGAAAAAAAGTCAATAAATAAACTCGGGCGGAGTTCAACTTTTTAAACGACATACAATTACACCTCATTTTAGGCGCAATTATAAGTAATTAAGGAGGGCAATTAAGGTTTTTTAATAAACAGAAATTATGAAGCTTTGCAGTTGCTGTGGCTTCAAAAAAATACAGTTAATCTTAAATAATTTCAAAAAACTGTTTAATTGATTAAAGAAGTCACTTGATTTTAAGGTGGAAAGAATCACTTATTTATCAGCATGAGTATAAGCCGTTGCCGATAGGAAAATTGCAGCAGTAATTCAAATAGCTATAAATATATGATATATATAAAGTATGAATACGATTGAATAATATGTTTAAAATTTACAAATTTTTATTTTTTGTGATAAAAATTCTCATTACAAATTTGAAAGAAAATTGATGAAATCCTGCAAAATATCACATTATACTTCAATATGACAAAAAATTATGACTTGAATTTACATATAATTTAATTTATGATGAATATGTATAAATGATAAAAATTTTCAATGTTTTACTCTTCGGTTTTTTGCCAAAATATTTTATGTATCGCCAAAAACCGTTTTCCGCTAAAATAATTTTCAGAGAGGAGCTTTTAATTATGAGAAATGACATTGGATTGATAAGTATGAGGGGCTGTGAAGAGATATCAAAAAAAATAGACAAGTATTTGGTTGAATGGTATAAAAAAGAAAGAAATATAGAGGTTGATACATTTCTCTTAAACGTAAGCTGTCCAAGATTTGCCACGGGCGAGGCGAAAGCTGTTATACATGAAACCGTAAGAGGTTATGACATATATATAATTTGCGATATGTTTAACTATTCGGTTACATACAAAATGTATGGCATGGATATGCCTATGTCACCTGACGATCATTTTCAGGATCTTAAGAGGATAATTTCAGCCGCCGGCGGAAAGGCAGGCAGAATAACTGTACTTATGCCCATGCTTTATGAAGGACGTCAGCATAAAAGAACATCAAGGGAAAGTCTCGACTGTGCGCTTGCTCTTCAGGAGCTTGTTTCAATGGGGGTTGACAACATAATAACATTTGATGCCCACGATCCCAGGGTTCAAAACGCCATACCTTTGGGAGGATTCGATAATGCTCAGGCATATTATCAGATGATAAAAGCGCTTATACGCAATGTTCCCGATATAAGGATAGATCATAATCATCTTATGATTTGCTCACCGGACGAAGGCGGAATGAGCAGATGTATTTATTATTCATCTGTGCTTGGCTTAAGCCTTGGAATGTTTTATAAAAGAAGAGATTATTCAAGGGTTGAGCATGGAAGAAATCCTATCTTAAGCCATGATTTTTTAGGCGAGAAGATTAATAATAAAGATGTAATTATTGTAGATGATATGATAAGCTCGGGAGAATCTATAATAGACGTTTCCAAAAAGCTTAAGGAAAGAGGAGCCAACAAAATATATGCTTTTATAACTTTTGGCCTTTTTGTTGACGGTATAGAAAAATTTAATAAAGCCTATGAAAATGGCTTTATAGAAAAGATATTTACAACCAATCTTACCTACAGAAGCGAAGCGCTGAAAGCGGCGCCATGGTATTGTGAGGTGGATATGTCAAAATATATTTCTCTTATTATAAACACTCTTTCAAAAGATGAATCCATAGGCGAGCTTTTAGATCCTGTAGGAAGAATCAATAAGGCTCTTAATAAGCATCTTAAAGAACTTGAAAACAGGGCATAATAAAATTTTGGGGCTGTTTTATGTTTATAAAACAGCCCCAAAATAATGTCAAAAATTTATTTGCTTAAATATTCATCGATTGCGGCGGCAGCCTTTTTTCCTGCGCCCATGGCGAGTATAACGGTTGCGGCTCCTGTTACGGCATCACCGCCGGCATATACTCCCTCTCTTGAGGTAAGACCTGTTTCCTCCTGTGCTATAATACACTTTCTTTTGTTTATTTCAAGACCCTTTGTTGTTGAGCTTATTAAAGGATTGGGTGATGTTCCCAAAGCCATAATAACGGTATCAACATCTATCGTAAAATCTGAGCCTTTTATTACAATGGGGCTTCTTCTGCCGGATTCATCAGGCTCGCCAAGTTCCATTTTAACGCATTTCATGCCGCATACCCAGCCGTTTTCGTCAACAAGGATTTCGGTTGGATTTGTAAGGGTATCAAAAATAACACCCTCTTCCATTGCATGGTGAATTTCTTCAAGCCTTGCCGGAAGCTGCTCGGTGCCTCTTCTGTAAACTATATGGCTTTGCGAACCGAGCCTTAATGCTGTCCTTGCAGCGTCCATAGCAACGTTGCCGCCTCCTACCACAGCAACTTTTTTTCCGATTTTTACAGGCGTATCATAATCTTCTTCGTAGGCTTTCATAAGATTTACTCTTGTTAAAAATTCATTTGCGGATAAAACACCGTTTGCATTCTCTCCGGGTATGCCCATAAACTTAGGAAGCCCTGCGCCTGAACCGATAAATACGGCATCAAATTTTTCTTCTTCAAACAATTCGTCAATTGTTATTGTTTTGCCTATAATTACATTGGTTTCTATTTTTACGCCAAGTTTTTTAATATTTTCGATTTCGGCTTTTACCACTCTTTCTTTTGGGAGCCTAAATTCCGGTATACCGTATTCCAATACGCCGCCTGCTTTATGAAGAGCTTCAAAGATTGTTACCTCATAGCCTTTTTTTGCAAGCTCTCCGGCGCAGGTAAGCCCTGCCGGGCCTGCTCCTATAACCGCTACTTTTTTGCCGTTTGGCGTTTGTTTTTGGTTTAGCTCTATATTGTTTTCTCTTGCCCAATCGGCTGTAAATCTTTCAAGCTTGCCTATTGAAACAGGCTCTCCCTTTATGCCTAAAATACATTCGCCTTCACATTGGCTTTCCTGAGGACATACTCGCCCGCATACCGCAGGAAGAGAACTGTATTTTGCAATTTCCTTAGCGGCGTTTTCAAAATTTTCTGTTTTAAGCTGTGCAATAAAAGCGGGTATATCTATGTTTACGGGACAGCCCTTTACGCATTTCGGATTTTTGCAGCCAAGACATCTGTTGGCCTCTTCTACAGCTTCTTTTTCGTTATATCCGAAGCATACTTCCTCAAAATTTGACGCTCTGAGCTTTGCGTCCTGCTCTCTTACAGGCACTCTTTTCATTTTGTCGCCCATTATTTTTCACCTCCGCAGCCACAGCCCTTGTGGCTGTGAGTATTTCCTTCTTCATATTTGAGAAGAGCTCTTCCTTCTTCTGTTTTATACATGGCTTGTCTTCTCATAGCTTCGTCATAATTGACAAGGTGTCCGTCAAACTCCGGCCCGTCAACACAGGCGAATTTAACCTCTCCGCCAACGGATACACGGCAGGCGCCGCACATTCCCGTTGCATCAACCATAATGGGGTTAAGGCTTACCGTTGTTGGAATGTTAAGCTCTTTTGTGAGAGATGCCGTAAATTTCATCATAATCATAGGCCCTATAACTATGGCATGATCGTATTTTTTGCCTTTATTTTTTACAAGATCCGTTAAACAATCCGTAACACGGCCGTTAAAGCCAAAGCTTCCGTCGTCGGTTGATATGTATAAATTACCTGCGACTTCAGCCATTTCATCCTGCATAATAAGAAGATCTTTTGTGCGGCTGCCTATTATGACATCGCATTTAACGCCTATGCCGTTAAGCCATTTAACCTGTGGATATACCGGAGCGGCGCCCACTCCTCCCGCAATAAAAATTATATTTTTCTTTTTAAGCTCATCGGGGGTTTTGTTTACAAGCTCTGACGGACAGCCCAACGGGCCGACAAAATCACATACACAATCGCCTTCGTTAAACTGAGCAAGCTCTTTTGTGCTTTTTCCGACGGTTTGAAAAACTATTGAAACGCTGCCTTTTTGGGGATCGTAATCGGCTATTGTAAGGGGTATTCTTTCTCCCTTTTCGGTATTTTTTACAACGACAAACTGCCCCGGCTTGGCGGATTTGGCAACCCTTGGCGCTTCAATATCCATAAAATAAATACTTTGCGCCAAAAGCTTTTTATTAATGATTTTATACATTCTCAGTGCCTCCTTGATTTTAAAATCTATAAAAGTTGGTTATGATTACGCAGCGTAAGCGGAGTACGAATATAATTGCCTGCCGTATAAAGCCGGCAGGACTGCAGCGGCTTTGGTTTCAAAACCATACATTAATAATATACTACATCTTTTAACATTTTTGTACTGTTTTTTTTATTTTTTATCAGGTAATTGCTGCATTTTTATTTAATATTGTATGCATTTGAACAGAAGTGATAATGCGTTGCTTATTTTGCCGCCTATTCGGTTTAAAAATATAAGTTTTTTCGGCATTAGGTTTAAGACTGCGTTAAGCAGCATATCAGGCCTTGATGCAAAGCATACAAAAATACAGCGAAAGTCCGAATCATAAATTTTGTAAAAAATTTCTTCGGAGTTTATTATATAAATTACTGATTCGTTAAATGGCGTTTGGCTTACATAATCCATAAGCTTTGTCAAGCTATCGTAATATTTTAATGAATCGGCTGACAAGGGATAATTATAAAAATACAGAAAAGTTTTATTTGCTTGCATACATACAACCCCTTTTACAGTGTATTGAAGTATATGCAAAAAGCTCTTGTCTGTTTCTGACTTGTGTAATAATATATAATAAGAATATTAAACAATTTGGAGGTAAAAGATGAAAAGCTTTGTTTTGGCGGAAAAGCCGTCGGTTGGGAAGGATATAGCCAAGGTTTTGGGCTGCAAAAAGAGCGCCGGCGGATTTTTTGAAAGCAGCAGATACATTGTGAGCTGGGCTATGGGACATTTGGTAGGGCTTGCCGAGCCGGAAAGATATGATGACAAATATAAAAACTGGAATCTTAACGATTTGCCTCTTATGCCGGATAAACTTAAGCTTGAGGTTTTAAAGGAAAGCGCAAGACAATTTAATACAGTTAAAAAGCTTGCCGCAAGAAATGATATAGATGAGATTATAATCGCAACAGACGCAGGAAGAGAAGGAGAGCTTGTTGCACGCCTAAGCCTTATTATGGCAGGAGTAAAAAAGCCTATGAAGCGCCTTTGGATATCATCTGTAACAGAAAAAGCCATAAAAAACGGATTTTCAAAATTGAAGCCATCAAAGCAGTATGACAATTTGTTTTATTGCGCCCTTTCAAGGGCAGAAGCCGATTGGCTTGTAGGAATAAACGCAACAAGAGCGCTTACAAGCAAGTATAACGCCTCTCTTTCCTGCGGAAGAGTTCAAACGCCAACCCTTGCCATAATTGAAAAAAGAGAAAATGAAATAAAAAATTTTAAAAGCCGACGTTATTACTCTCTTGAGGCTGTAAATGAAAATATTAAATTGACTTGGTTTTATAAGAATAACAGTACATTTGTTTTTGAAGAAAAAATAATAGATGACATAATATCAAAAATAAAAAACTGTCCTGCTGTTGTAACCCAAATAAATAAAAGCGTGAAAAAATCGTTTTCGCCTAAGCTTTACGACTTAACGGAGCTTCAGAGAGATGCCAATATAAGATTTGGCTTTTCGGCAAAGGAAACTCTTAATATAATGCAGCAGCTTTATGAAAAGCATAAGGTTTTAACTTATCCCAGAACCGATTCCAGATATCTTAGCTCTGATATTGTGCCTACTATCCCTGAAAGGCTTAATGCGCTGCCAAAGGAATACTTTAAAATAAAAACGGCTCTGCTAAAAACGGAAATAAAACCCAATCCGAATTATGTTGACGACAAAAAGGTGAGCGATCATCATGCTATAATACCAACCGAGCAGCCCGTTTATTTTGATGAATTCAGCGACAGGGAAAAGAAAATATATAAAATGGCGGTTGAAAGATTTTTAAGCGTTTTATATCCTCCCTGTGAGTATGAGCAGATAAGCTTAAGCTTTAAAATAGGCGATGAAACTTTTAAAGCAAACGGAAAAAGAATTATATCAAAAGGATACAAAGAAATATATTCTTCCGACGAAGACAAAGACAGCTTTTTTAAGCAAAGCTTTTCTTTGCCCAATATGGGCGACAGTCTAAAAATAGACAGGCTTAATAAACATTCGGCAATGACAACTCCGCCGCCCAGATTTAACGAAGCATCGCTTTTATCGGCTATGGAAAATCCTATAAAATATATGGAAAGCTCTGATAAAGAGCTTAAAAAAGCCTTAACCGAAACCGGAGGCTTGGGAACAGTCGCCACAAGGGCCGATATAATAGAAAAGCTTTTTTCATCGTTTTTAATTGAGAAAAGAAATAAAGATATTTTTATAACATCTAAGGGAAAACAGCTTTTGGATCTTGTGCCAAGCGAGCTTAAATCCCCCGAAATGACAGCAGGCTGGGAGCTTAAGCTTGCAAAAATAGCGGAGGGAAGCCTTAAAAGAGATGATTTTATGAAAGAGATAAGGCAGTATACAAAAATTATAACAGATGAAATAAAAAAAAGCGACGCTAAATTTAAGCATACAAACATTACAAATACAAAGTGTCCGAAATGCGGAAAGCTTATGCTTAGGGTTAAGGGGAAAAAAGGAGAGCTTTTAGTTTGTCAGGACAGGGAATGCGGAGAAAGAAAAACCGTTTCGATTTTAACAAATTCAAGATGTCCCATATGTCATAAAAAGCTTGAGCTTGTCGGTGATAACGAAGCAAGACGCTTTGTCTGCTCATGCGGCCACAGCGAAAAATATGCCGCCTTTAAAGAAAGGAAAAAAGCTCAGGCAAACCAAATGAATAAAAGTGAGGTTAGAGGATTTATAAAAAAATTGAACCAATCAAACGAAGAGCCAAACAACCCTTTCAAGGCCCTTTTGGATCAGTTTAAGGATAAGCCTTAAATTGACCGTATTGCAAATATCATGCCGAATTGATTTTTGTGAATTTCTTTATTTCTTGACTTATTATATAAATCTGTTAAAATAAAAGTGGAGAATAATATACTTTTATTTTTATGATTAAATAATTTCAATATAAGGTTTAATTATACATACCATCGGTTTCACTGCCGTCAATTTTATTTATCAAAATATTGGCGGCTCTGTTTAGGAGGGTTCTGTAATGATAAAAAATAAAGTGGTTATTAATATTTTAATAGCTTATTTTGCTTTACTTACAATTGTTTTGGTTATCCAGCTCCCAAAAAAGAATATTACTGCCAAAGAGCCTATAGCAAGCGATCTTCAATACGAAGAAAAATTAAAAAATGCCGTTGTTCTTTACGTTGGAAGCCCTATTGCGGTAATAAACGAAAGTCAGATTATTATAGATGAAGATGATGCATCGGTGACGCCCGAGGTGGTAAACGGAAAAACTTATATACCTGTGTCTGTTTTGAAAACCGCATTCGGCGCCGCAATAAGCTGGAACAAGCAGAATAAGGAAACAACAATAAGATATAATAATACCGCTATAATTTTTAAAAATGAAAGCAACAGTATAAGAGTTGTGGATATGAACGGGGATACAAAGCAGGAAATCGAAACAGCACCGCTTATTCTTCACAACAGAGCCTATATTCCTTTAAGAATTGCCGTGGATATTTTTGAAAAAGAAGTTTTTTACAATAATAATCTTATAATTATAAGTGAAATAAAAGATATTTTTGATCCCACAACAGAAATCAATACCCTCAGTCTTTTAACCGAGCAGGTAAATTCACTGCCGACTGTCGGCAGTGAGGACAAGCTTAAAGCGCTTATAGAAAAAACGGTGCATTTTGGCGACTCAAACGAGCAGCAAGACGCTTTATCCGCTTTAAGCTTTTCCGAAACAAATAATCAGGATGAGGGCGTAAACGAAGCTGACATAATAAAAACCGACGGCGAATACATTTATTATGTCAGAAATTCAAGCGTTGAGATTGTAAATGCTGCTGATCCCCAAAATATGGAATCAGCTTCAAAGATAAAATTTGAAAATGATTTTGAGCCTAAGGCTATTTATGTTGAGGGCAAAAAACTTGTTGTTATGGGAAACTGCCCATATTTTCAACAAACAGACGAGGTTTCTGATTTTGAACATTCTCAGATATATATTTATGGGCTTGAGGATATTTCCGCTCCTTTGCTTTTAAGAAAAATAGATGCCGATGGAGCTTACTTTAACTCTCGTTTGATAAAAAACGATCTTTACTTTATTTCATCAATCAAAGCTTCCGAGATTAATACGGAAAACGGCAGGAAGCTGCTTCCTCTTTCTTACTGTGATTCGGCTGTCGGCGATAAAAGAATATATACGGGTTTTGAAAATACAAAATATTTTCCCGATGTATCAGGTGATAATTATATCTGCATTATCAGCCTGGATATAAGCGAGAACGGCTCTCCTGCTGAGGTTGACGCCTATTTTGGGGCGGGAGATAATATTTATGTATCCGAAAACAATCTTTATTTTGCCTGCCGCTCATATACTGCCTCAGATGAGCTGACAAATATATACAGATTTAGGCTTGAGGATGGAAGAGTTGTTTATTCAAAAAGAACAAATGTTGACGGCTTTGTGCTGAATCAATTTTCTATGGACGAAAAAAACGGTTTCTTTAGGATTGCAACAACTAAAAGACAAATAACAACAGGAGCGCAAAGCAGCAATCTTTTTGTATTTAATCCTGAGCTTGAAAAATGCGGAGAAATAAAAAACATTGCTCCGGGCGAAAAAATTTATTCGGCAAGATTTTTGGGTGACAGAGCTTATATGGTGACATATGAATCCGTAGATCCTCTTTTTGCAATTGATCTTAAAAATCCAAATAAGCCCGAAATATTAGGCTCTTTGAAGATACCCGGATACAGCAGTTATCTTCATCCATATGATGAAAATCATTTGATTGGTCTTGGCAAAGACAGTGTGGTTTATGCAAATCAGCCCTATTATCTGGGCTTAAAGCTGGCTATGTTTGATGTAAGCGATGTTTCTAACCCAAAGGAGCTATTCAGCGAATCCGTAGGCGACAGAGGTACAGAAAGCGCCGCACTTTATGATCATAAGGCGTTTTTGTTTAATAAGGATAAAAATGTGTTGTCAATACCGATTGATTTATATGTAAAAGATAAAGAAGATGATGAAAACCCAACTCAGTATGGAAAGCTTTCTTATCAGGGAGCATATGTTTATTCGATAGATATGGATAAGGGCTTTGTATTAAACGGAAGGGTTACTCATTTTATGCCGGATTACAGCTTTGAAAACGGCATGGATGAAAATTATGCCGTTAAGCGAATTATTTATATAGGAGATAATCTTTTTACGGCTTCAAATTCCAAAATCGAGGCAAGCAGCCTAAAAAGCTTTGATGTAATAGGAGAAATAAAATTTTCAGATGAAAATTCCGAAATAAGCTCTGATGAAAGTTCTGAAAGCTCTGAAAGCTGAGCAAAAGGTTTAACCTATTATAGTGCTGAAGATTTTTATTACTGCGCTAAATTTAGAAATTTAGAATTTATTTTGTAATAAATAAATATTGATTTTTAAGTAAAGAATATGTATTATAATATTTGTGGAAGCTTTAACTTGATTTTGGGTTAAAGCGTAAACTGTTGTTATTATATTCGTAGTTTTACCGCACAAAACTACTTGTAACCTATAGCTTCTGCTGAAGTTTCAGACTGTCGCAGCAATATTTTTTGTTTTGGCGCACGTCTGACAGGCAGGGGCGGTTTACTTGTTGTGTCAATAAAAATGAATGCAGGTGATATTATGATTATGAATAAATTGATGGGACTTAATTATTATTATTTCTTTAATTGCTTCTTTATGTACAGTTTTTTAGGATGGGTTATGGAATGTATTGTTTTATCAATACAAGAAAAAACTATCATAAAAAACACCGGCTTTATAAGAGGGCCTTTTTGTACAGTTTACGGAGCAGGAGCAATGTCGGCATATTATTTTCTTAAGCCCGTGAGCGAAAATATGCTTGTTTTGTTTTTTTGCGGCTTGATTTTGGCAACAGCAATAGAATATTTTACAGCCATTATTATGATAAGGCTGTTTGGCAGTTTTTGGTGGGATTACAACAATAAGCCGTTTAACTATAAAGGGATTTTATGCCTGGAAAGCTCTGTGGGCTGGGGCTTTTTGACAATACTTCTGTTTAAATTCATTCATCCTTTGGTTGAAAAAGCGGTGTCTATATACCCTGTCAGCTTTGGAAAAATTATGATCAGCTTGATTACAATATTATATTTTATCGATTTTACAACAAGTTTCCGTAGATCTCACCGAGAATTTATTATAAGCAAATGTGTTGATGATGATATGGATGCATATTGTGATCAAAAAAATTATTCATAATTACAGATAAATTTTAATTGAGGTGATATTCGTGTCTGAAGATAAAAAAATAATATTCAGCGGCGTGCAGCCATCAGGTATTCCTTCTTTGGGAAATTATATAGGCGCTTTTAAAAATTGGCTTTTGCTGCAAAATGATTACAACTGTTTGTATAGTATTGTTGATATGCACGCCATAACTGTAAGGCAGGAACCTGCCGCACTTAGGAAAAAAGCAAGAGATCTGCTTACATTGTATTTGGCTTTGGGCCTTGATCCCGAAAAAAACATTATATATTATCAATCTCATGTCAGTGCTCATGCCGAGCTTGCTTGGATATTAAACTGCTTTACCTATATGGGAGAGCTTAACAGAATGACTCAGTTTAAAGAAAAATCTCAAAAACATTCTGAAAATATAAATGCCGGCCTTTTCACATATCCTGTGCTTATGGCTGCGGATATTCTGCTTTATCAAACGGATCTTGTCCCCGTTGGAGAGGATCAGCGTCAACATCTTGAGATTGCAAGAGATATTGCCTTAAGGTTTAATAATATATATGGCGAAGTATTTAAAATCCCTGAAGCATATATACCCAAAACAGGAGCAAAGATAATGGGGCTTCAAAATCCTTCAAAAAAAATGAGCAAATCTGAAAGCGACAGCGATAACAATGTTATATATATTTTAGATGAACCCGATAAAATTGCGGCAAAAATTAAAAGAAGCGTTACAGATTCCGATAACAGAGTTATATATTCACCGGATAAACCCGGCATTTCAAATCTTCTTAATATATATTGCGCTTTGACAGCAAAAAGTATAGAACAGGCAGAGGATGAATTTGCCTCAAAGGGGTACGGTGATTTTAAGGCAGCTGTCGCCGAAGTTGTTATAGAAGAGCTTAAGCCTGTTCACCAAAGATTTAAAGAGCTTAGTGCCGATAAGGCTTACATAGACGAAGTTATAAAAAAAGGCGCTGAAAAAGCTAATTATTTATCACAAAAAACACTTAGAAAAGTGCAAAAAAAGGTGGGTTTCCCTGCGAAGCTCTAAAATGAAAGGAAGGTGCATACTATGATGGATTTTATTCCCGAAAAAAAACGATTTGATATCATAAGCTTTGGAGAGGTTATGTTAAGACTTTCTCCGCCGGATAAAGAAAAAATTTCTCATGCCCAGATATTTGAAAAAAATGCCGGCGGATCGGAGCTTAACGTTGCATCGGGCGCGGCTGTTTTGGGAGTGAGAACTGCAATAATAACAAAGCTTCCGGATAATAAAGTTGGGCGTTTTATAAAGTATAAAATAAGATACGGCAATGTAAGCGATGATTATGTTATTTTAGATGAATCACCCGAAAAAAGACTTGGCATTTATTATTATGAAAGCGGAGCTTATCCGAGGAAATCCTCCGTTGTTTATGACAGGGCACATTCTTCAATGACTACGCTCAGGCCCGATGAAATACCCGATGATATTTATGATAAAACAAGATTATTCCATGTAAGCGGAATTTCACTTGCCATAGAAAAAGATCTTAGAAAAACTGTTATAGAATTGGTAAAGGGCTTTAAAAAAGCAGGCGCCGCTATTTCTTTTGACGTTAATTACAGAGCAAAATTATGGAGCGAAGACGAAGCAAGAGAAACAATAAAATCTATACTTCCTTATGTGGATATTTTGTTTGTTTCTGAAGAAACTTCAAGAAAAATGATGCAGAAAACAGGAACTCTTGAAGAAATTATGAAAAGCTATACAGAAGAATATGGCTGTAAAATTGTTTTAACAACTCAGCGTGTTGTTGTAAGCCCTACAAAACACAATTTTGGGTCTATAATTTATTGTGACGGAAAGTATTATCAAGAGCCAAGTTATGATAACATCGAGGTTGTGGACAGAATAGGAAGTGGCGATGCGTATGTTGCCGGTGCATTATATGCCATTTTAAAATATGGCGACTGCCAAAAGGCTTTGGAATTTGGCAATGCCATGAGTGCTGTTAAAAATACAATTTATGGAGATATGCCAGCCAGCAGCCTCGGCGAAATAACAAGCATTATAGCTTCTCACAAAGATACCGGTTCTCAGGAGGAAATGAACAGATAATATTCTCCTGTGGATGTCAAGTCTGTTATGCTTTAATTTTTGTTTATTATCGATATGTTATTGACAGTCTGCGGCGTGCCGGTGAAGCTGGCACGCCTTTTTTTCGGTACAACGAAAATCAATACAATAACTGTAAAAGGAAGCATTAAATTATGAAAAAAATCAATTTGACGGCAACGGCTGCCTTTGGCTTGGAAGCTGTTGTAAAAAGAGAAGCCCAAAGCCTTGGCTTTGAAGATATTAATGTGACGGACGGACGTATTAATTTTAAGGGCGATTTTTCATCTCTTATAAGGGCTAATTTAAAGCTGCGTTCGGCTGACAGAATTTTGTGGGTATTATCTGAATTTGAGGCTGAAAGCTTTGAAGAGCTTTTCCAAGGCGTTAAAAAAATTGATTGGCAGGAAATTTTGCCTATGGATGCAAATTTTATAATTACAGGAAAATCCGTAAAATCAAAATTATCAAGCGTTCCCGCCTGTCAGTCTGTTGCGCAAAAGGCTGTTATAGAAAAGCTTAAGACAAAATATAAGATTATGAATTTTCCAAAAACAGGAACAGTTTATAAAATACAGGCAGCTTTTTTAAATAACAAGGTAACTATATCGCTTGATACATCAGGAGAGGCTCTGCACAAAAGAGGGTATAGGCAAACCCAATTTACAGCTCCCATAAAAGAAACTTTGGCGGCGGCGCTGATTGATTTAAGCTACTATAAAAAAGACAGAATACTTCTCGATCCCACCTGCGGCTCTGGAACAATAGCAATAGAAGCGGCTATGCGCTCCAGAAATATTGCCCCGGGTTTGAGCAGAAAATTTGTTTCCGAAAGCTGGGATATTATAGATAAAAAGCTGTGGAAAGAAGAGAGAGCAAAAGCATACAGCGAAATAGAATTTAACTTTATGCCCCAAATTTATGCTTCCGATATCGATGCAAGAGCAATAGAGGCGGCAAAGCATAATGCAAGGCTTGCCGGTGTGGATGACTGTATTTACTTTGAAAATAAAGCATTAAATGATGTAAAGCTGCCCGGAGAATACGGGGTTTGCATATGTAATCCCCCATACGCCGAAAGAATGGGAGAGCTTGAGCAGACAGAAGAGCTTTACAAAGATATAGGCAGGCTTTTTGCTGATGAAAAAACATGGTCGGTTTATGTTATAACCTCTCACGAGGGCTTTGAAAAGCTTTACGGAAAGAGGGCGGATAAAAAAAGAAAGCTTTTTAACGGCAATGTAAAAACTGATTATTATCAATTTTTTGGACAAAGACCGCCAAAAAGCATAATATGAGGAGTTTGAAATTATGCATCTGAGAGATTTGTTTGAATACCCTCTTCCCGTTTTAAAAACTGATGTTGATAAGCTTGCTTTTAATATAAGCGGTATAAGCGAAGGTTTTATAAACATTAAAAATACAGGCGGAGGAATCCTTAAAGGAGAAATTTTTTCAAACACGGAATGTATAACATTTTCCGAAAAAAATTTTTCCGGCAATAAAATAAAGATAAAATATGAAATAAATACAGCTTCATTTTTTGCCGGCGATAGGATTATATCGGAAATAGTTATTATATCCACAGGCGGAGAAAAAGTTATTCCGGTTATTTTAAATGTAATGTCAAAGCCTTTTGTTACAGAGGATAAAACGCAGTTGTTTGGCATTAACCAATTTTATGCCTATGCAAAATCAAACCCTATTGAGGCAAGAAGAATATTAGGCAGCGGCGACTTTATGCTTTGGCTTAATGTAAACGGCTTTGAGCATATGGATATACTTGAGGAAATAATAAACGACCCCAACAAAGAAAGAGCAATAGATAATTTTTTTGTTTTATCGGGCATAAAGAAAAAATCTGATATTAAGGTTGAAAAAACAAGCTTTGAGTATAAAATAAAAAATAAGGAGCTTATAAAGGCTGTTGTTAAAATAAAAAAAATAGGAACAGGATATATAAATGCAAAAGTTTATAAAAGCTTTGATAAGCCTTGGCTTAGGCTTTTTTGCGATAAATTGACAAGCAGGGATTTTGACGGCAGCCTTAACGGAGAGCTTTATTTTGAAATTGATCCTACATTAGTTGATCGCTCTATTGATGTTGAAGAAATTGTTATAGAATCAGAAAAAAAAATAACCGTTAAAATAAGAACTGTTAAGATACCTAAAATTAAAGTCAGGCTTGATAAGCAGTTTTATAATTTTGATGACAGCGGCAGAATTTTAATAGATAATTTCAGCGGTACAAATCTTATATTTGAGATAAGATCAAACGACAGCTTTGTAAAATTTGAGGGCGAAAAATATTTTGTAAACGAAAGAGCAGCGATTCCTTTTAAGGTTAAGCTTGCCGCTTTTACAAAAAACAGACTGGATTTTCGCCGTAAGCCGTTTATCAGCGGCGAAATAGGAATAAAAACAAATGTGGGAAAAGAAGTTTTTAGTTTTAATAAAAAGATAATTGCCGGCAGTGATTTTTTGTAAAAGGCCTATATAATAATTATAATAATTGCGCAGGTTCTACGAATATCATTGGCAAAATTGCAGAGGTGTTTTTATGAATAAAGCTTATGCCCTTGCGGATAAAAGCGAGGAGCTTTACAACAATAAAAAAAATGTAAACAGAGGCTATAATTTTTTATTTAGATGTCTGGAGCTTTATTTTATCAATAATGATATTAAGATGCTGCAAAGAGGACTTATACGCTCAAGACAGATGCTTGATGAAAACAGACAGAGTATTTGCTTTGCCCTTTTCTGCTCGCTTTTTGAGATGGAAAGCGGATTTTATGAGCAGTCGCATAAAAGGCTTGATAAAGTAAAAAAGTATATTAAATACCTTAAAGCCAATGATACAGATAATTATTCGTTTTATTTTTATGTTAAGGTTATGACGGAGCTTTCACAAAATGGGCGCAGAAATTATTTTAAATACATTAAGTATCTTCAGGAATGTGATTGTGTATTAAGCAATATTTTTTTGGCGGATATTTATATTCGTATAAAATCTGATTACAGAAGGATAGGAGCGCTTTTAAAGTCTGTATATGAGAGCGGAAACAGAAGCAGGCTGTTTTTTATTGTTTTGTTTAAATTTTTTAGCTACAAAAATGAAAATAATCCGTTTAACGAGCTTTTAACTCCGCTTTTTAAATGGGGCTTGGCAAGAGAGCTGGATTTAAAGGAAATAGCCGAAGCCTGCGCCGATAAGATAAGTGTAGGTTTTTTCAGCCTTCAGATGTGTTTGAGGCTTTATAAAGCCTATTCGGGGCAAAAAATTTTAAGCGAAACGGTTAAGATGCTTATAAAAAATTATGATTATACAAAAAGCGCTTATCATATTTATAAAGAAGCTGTGGCAAGACAAATAGAAGCATCTCAGCTGATACCGTTTCTTGTAAAAACAAGTTTTAAGCTTGGCATAGAAGATATTGGAATTTATCCGATACAAAAATATCTTCACTCAGAGTATGCCCAAGAGGAGATAAAAGCTTTTGTTTATCATATTATTCTTAAAGACGCAAAGTATGCGGTTCTTCTTGAAGAATATGAGAATGAAATAATAAGCTTTGGATTAAATGCATTCTCTATGGGCTACAGAGGAAGATATTATTTCAGTCTTTATAAATTTATTACCGACAGGGCTGAAAAATATAAAATTTCAGACGGATTATGCAGTGAAATATTCAGAATACTTTACCCTTTTTCTTTTATATATGAGGTTGAAACAGATAACAAAAAAGCGGCTTATATAAAAATAAAACATAAGGATATAAACAAAATGTCCGCTTACAGCCTTACAAACGGCAAAGCTCTTATAAGTGCGCTGAGCGATAATTTTACTTGTTATCTTTTGGATAAAGAAAATAAGGAGATTTTAACCGGAAATTTTGTATGTAAAAAACTGGTTCAAAACACAGATTTTAATTTTTATTTTAAGCTTTATAAAAAAAATTATACAGATGAAAATATTATTCTGTTTCTTGCAAAAAATTTTCCCGCATATAATGAAAATGAGGCTGTGGATATTTTAAAGAGAGCTTACAAAATAAAAGGAATATCAAAAAGCCTTAAGGTAAAAACAGCGTTTAGGCTTGGCAGTATTTTTTATGCGGAAGATAAAAAAAATGAAGCTATGGAATATTTTAAGGCGGTAGATCTTAATTATATAAGCGCATCGAACGCCGAAAGGCTTTTGTATATTTTTGCGGAAAATAATGAATTTCAGTCTGCCGTAAACGCTTTGATAAAAAAGCCCGCCCTTTTTGGAGAAAAGATATTGTTTTTTACAATTAAAAAAATTGCGCAGGATAAAAGCTTTAACGCAAGCATAAGCCCTTTTGCATATAAGCTGCTTATAAACGGAAAATATGACAAAAGCTTTGTAGAGGCTGTAAACGACGGCTACAACACTAGTATAGGCGGATGGATGGCTTTAAGCCAAAGCCTTAATAAGCTTAAGCTCCCAAACAGAAGAATAGACGAAAGAATTTTAAAACTAAGCATTATAACAGGAGAGCTTGACGAAAAAACGGAAGATATTTTCAGAGCTTTTTATTATGCCGAGCCAAAAAGCGAAACCACTGCCGATTTTATTTATTTTTTATGCTATAAGGTTATTATAGAAAATAAGAAGCTTAGCACAGAAACGCTGAAAATTTTGGAAAGAGAATTTAAAAAAAGCAAAAATGCCGTAATTGCCGCCGCAGTTTCAAATATTTATATTAATCAGGCGGTTACAACAGATAATTTTTATGATATAATAGAAGAAATAAAGGAAATTTTTGAGAAAAATGAAATAAGCTTTCCCAATTTTTCAAAAACTAAAGACAAAGCATTTCATAATTCGTATATAGATAAATACAAAGCCTTTTGCTACAGAGCCCCGGCCGGAAGAGAAATATATATATGCTACAAGAGAAATGAAAACGGCAGGCTTATAAAACGCAGAATGAAATATTTTAAATTTGGGCTTTATATTTTATGCCTAAGTGTTTTCAGCGGCGAAAAAATAGAATATTACTTCAGCGAGCAGCGTGAAAAAGGAAGTATTCAGACTGCGCCGGAAGTTTTTGTCAATTCCGATGAAAATTTTTATCCCGAATATGATGACGAATTTTTTAAAATCAATTCTGCTTTTGTTAATCAGGGCATGGCAAAATATGACAGAGTAGAGGCGTTTATTTCAGAAAGAATTTTAAACGAAACGGATATAAAGGGCAGACTTTTATAAAGTTGCTGAGCGTCAAAAAGCCGAAGCCATTCCGTCGGCTTTAGATTATTAAAAAATAATTATTTTACAGGTGAATTTATACCTAATTTTATATTACCAAGGAGGATTTTCTGCAATGGGTACATTAGGTCTTGATTTAGAAAGAGGTTTATTTTTGGGAATAGACTTTGGCACAACAAACAGTGTTGTAAGCATATATAATTTTAAGGATGGTCAGGCACAGACCATTCCTATTGACGGAAGCAATATATTTCCTACAGCGATACAGTTTGAAACGGACCCGGAGGACGAAAACAAGCTTTCAAGGGTTTTTGGAATACAGGCAAAGGAGGCTGCCGTAATATATCCTCAAAGCACAATACTTTCGATAAAAAGACTGCTTGGCTCTGATGAGGATATAGTTGTCGGCGTTGATGATAAGGAATATAAATTTAAACCGCAGCAGGTAGCGGGTGAAATTCTTTCTTATTTAAAGCAAAAGGCTGATGAATATGCTCAGCAGGAGCTTAATTTAAACGGAGAATTTTCGGGCTGTGTTATAACCGTACCCGCAAACTCAACAGATAAGCAAAAAAAGATGACCAAAGAAGCGGCTGTATTTGCAGGCTTCGATGAGCAGAATGTTTATCTGCGCCTTGAGCCTGCCGCCGCAGCAATAAGCTACGCAGTAAATGAGAGAAAGGATAAAAAGGTTTTGGTTTATGACTTTGGCGGAGGAACCTTTGATGCCTGTATACTTGAGATTAAAATGGATGAAAATGAGGAGCCTAATATTTCTATTTTAAGCACTTACGGCGACAATAATTTGGGCGGAAACGATGTTGATAAGCTTGTTGCCGATATGATTTACGAAGAATTTAAAAACCTTACAGATGAAGAAATAGATCTTTTTGATGAAGATGCCGATGACGGGGTATCAAAAAGGCAAAAAAAGGTTGCCCTTGTAAGGCTTAATCAAGTAGCAAACCAAGCTAAGGAAAGGCTTTCAGCCGCAAAGAGCACAAAGGTTGTTTTGGCGCCGTTTATTCAGGAGCCTAAAATTGTAAATCTCAATATGGAGATTACAAGAGAAGCTTTTATGAATCATAAAAGAGTAAATAAGCTTGGCGACAGCGATGAAGTATTTGAAAAATTTGAAGGCAAAACCATATCCGATATGATAGATATTACCTTAAGCTGTATAGATAAATCTCTTGAGGCGGCAGGAATAAAGGCTGAAGATATTGACGAAGTATTTTTGGTTGGCGGAAGTTCATCTATTCCTATAATAAGCGAAAAAATAAGACAAAAATTTGGAAAAGATCCCTTTAAATCAAAAATAAGCCCTGCTTTAAGCATATCTCAAGGAGCGGCTCAGTACTGCAACATGATTATGACGCCTACCGTAAAAGGACCGTCTATTCAAGAAAAAACTATCCATCCGCTTGGGCTTGAGATTGCGGGAAGAAGATTTATGGAAATAGTTTCAAGCGGTATGGATATACCTAAAGACGGGCTTAAAATAGAAGCGCAGGAGCCTCTTATAACAAATTTTGATAATGTTACAAGCATGGCTATCGTCGTTTATGAAAATACAGCGCCTGATGGCTCAAAAGAGGTTAAATTTGTAAATGCCGAAGGTATGAAAAGGCTTGCGGGAACTTCATTAAGAGGAATACCTCAGGCTGAGAGGGGTAAGGAAAAGGTTAAGGTTATTTTTAATGTAGGTCAGGACAATATGCTTAAGGTTACGGCGCAGAGTATGTCAACAGACGGTGTTGTAACAGAGCTTAGCGTTGATGATTTGTATTGATACGGATATTTCAGACTGTCAAAAGACTTATTTTTTCAATTTATATTGCCGTAATTAAAAATATGCAGGGGGAATAATATGCTGAAATCACCTGTAAAAATAGACGAGGGGTTTAAATATGAATATAGCTGTATTTTTGCCGAAGCTGAAAAAATAAAAATTAATTTTTTAAATGAGCAGAAAAAATATATAATCGATTCTTTGGAACAAATAAAGCGCTCTATTTTTGTAAAGCTCATAGAATGTGTAAAAAAGGATGATAGACTTCCTTCTTTTGATGAAAAAATTTATGATTATTATTATGAGCTTATTATGCGGTATAAAAAGGCTGTCGCCATATATGACGGCAGCAGCTTCAAGCTTGTTTCAAAAGATGTTATAAGGCTTTTGGACGGACTTAATTCTGTTTTAAAATCCAGAATAAGCCAATTTGAAGAAATTTACAGCGTTGTTGAATACAGATATGGCAAAGACAGTTTTTCAAACCCCGTTTACACCGAAAAACAGAGCATTGTCGAAAAATTTATAGCCAATATTGGAAAAGACCTTGATAATTTTGATTTTGATGATTTTGCCAAGGTCTGTTTGTGCTGTGATGATATAAATAAAGAATTTAACGATAGGTTTTATGATAAAATCAATCTCTGCTTTAACGATAATCTTAAGAAGTGTATCGCTTTGTTAAACGACATAGAAAAAAGAGATGTCACTGCTTTTTATTTTGAAGCAATAAAAGAAGAAAATGAAATTTTAGGCTCTGTTATAAGGATTCAGGCTGATGCTCTGGAAAAGGCGCCTCAGAGCGCCTTTGAAGAAAGTCTGATACAAAGCATACTTTTTCAGTTGAGAGATGCTTACCAGCATATAAATAAACACGTTGATTCTGTGCTGGAAAAATTTTCTCATTTCGACAAAAAACCAAAATTTGAAAAGATTAAGCTTGATAAATTTGATATTGTTGGCGACAAAATATCACAAAAAAATATTTTTGATGAAAATATTAAGCCGTTAAGGGCGCAGTTTGCCGAAACGGTTTCAAATATACTTAAAAACATAAGCTCTGGCGGAAGCGAAACTTTTGAAGAAATAAAAAGCTCTTTTGAGAGATGTTTTATGCTTTGCGAAAGAATTAAAAAAATATTTACGGAAATAAATGCTTTTTATGACGATATCAGATTTGAGCTTGAAAAAAGCGAAGAAAAGGCTATTCTTTTGGGCATTTACGATACTGTTAAAATTAAGGTGGAAAGCCTTGATGAAGGGCTTAATTTTCTTAAGCTTGATGCAGAGGAAATATTAAACGGCGCCAAAGATGGTTTTGAGCTTAATGAAAGAGAAAAAAAGAAAATTTCCGGCGATGTGTTTGATGATTTTATTTTAAACTCAAACGCAAAAGAGCTTGATGAACAAACGATGACAAAACTAACAGAGCTTTTTAGTTGTAAGCTTAAAAGCAATAAAGCCGGCATTCTTGAAAAAGCGGATAAAAGAATTATGCTTTTTAAAAGAGAACAGCTTTTATTTGAAATAACCACATTTGAAGAAATTATGAATTATTCGATATCAAGACTAAGACAAAGCGAAAGCTTAAGCGTTAAAGAATATGTGGCGGCGGTTGATTTTGCCGTTAAAAGCATAGACAACTGCCTTGAAGAATTTGGCATAAGCATTATAAGACCTGCCTCGCATCAGATGTTTAACGGAAAAGAACACGAAGTTTTGATGGCTGAAAAAAGCGTTGACTTCAGCAAAGGTGAAATAATAAGAGTTATGAACAGCGGCTTTAAGGAAAAAGACCGTGTCATTATAAGAGCCAATGTTATTGCGGCTAAATAGGTGATGGGTATGAACCGATTGGATTTTAAAGACGGAGCTTTAACAGAGGAAAAATTTATTATAGGTGTTGATTTGGGAAATTCAAGGGCAGCTGTTGCCTATTACGATATAAATACTAAAAAGCCGACTGTTTTTGATGTGAGCGGAGGATATTCCAAGGCAAGCGTTCCGGTTGCGGTTGAATATATTCCGGAAAATGACGAGTGGATATTTGGAGAATATGCAGTGTTAAATCGTCCTGTCGGCGGAGAGGTTATATTCGAAGATATAATCGAAAATATGGGCGAGGGAAAGCTTTATCAAATCGGCAGCAAAACTGTCAGCCTTTGTTATGTTTTAAGCTTGTTTTTAAAAGAGCTTATAGGCTCTGTAAAAAACATAAATCCAAAGGCACAGATTTGCGCCGTTTATGTTTCGGCTCCGCCTTATATGACTCAGAAAGCAAAAGATGAAATAAAAAAAGCCTTTTTTATGGCAGGATATGAAAATAGCTTTATGGGCTTTGCGGACGAAAGAGAGTGCGTTATAAGCCAATATTTTGAAAGTGAACATAGGCAAAATAGACTTTTGCTTTTGGATTATGGCGAAAGAAGCATCAGAGGTAATCTTTTTTCTTTTAAAGAAGAAAATGACAAAATTATTGCCGAATGTGATTTAAGTCTTTTTGATAAAAAGGGCGGTACAAGAGAAATTTATGCAAAGCTTGCAAATCTGTTTGAAAGCTATTATATTGAAAACAATGAAAAAAGCTTTCTTACAGAATATGAAAAAAAAGAAATGTCAATATTTGCATATGAACATAACGATTTGTTTTTAAACAGATACAACAAATCCGGAATAAAATTATATTATAATTTTTGTTGTCCTCCTTTTAAAAAGGTAGTTTCAAAGGCGGAAATGGACAGCTTTGTTAAACCCTTTGAGCTTAGGCTCAAACGTTTTTTAAAAACATTCCAAAATGAAGACTGTGATATCCTTGCCTTCGGGGGAGGATTTGAACAGCTTTGGGCAAAAAGCGCCGCCCGCGAAACCCTTGGGGATTATAATGCCGTGGGAGCAGCCGCCTGTATAATTGCCTGCGGAGCCTGCATAATTGCCTGCCGTGAGCTTGGCATTGTAAAGGGCTTAAAAATCGAAATTTACGATAAGCAGCAGATAAAAGAAGAAATAGGCATTATTGTCGGAGAAGATAAATTTATTTCTCTTTGTGAAAAAAACACATTTTGGTGGCAGGAGCAAAAAAAGAAATATTTTATTATTGATGACTCCGGTGATGAAGATTATAGGCTTGAAATTTTTAAAAATACAAAATCAGGTCTTGTAAGAGTTTCTGTCCTCAATTTGGACGGGCTTAGAAAAAACGGCAAAAAAACCGTAAGGCTTGCCATGCAGATTATATATGAAAGCTGTGAGAAAGCTAAAATACAGATAAAGGATATCGGTTTTGGCGAAATCGAAAAAAGCACAGGCTTTGATAAAAGCTTTGCTATACCTTGAATGTTTTGTAAATTAGGGCTATCTTTTATGTGATAAAAAAAGCAGGTGAAAAAATGAATTGGGAAGATTATAAAAAAGAAATAGAGCAAAGAGGAAGCTTGCCGGAAGATTGGTATATACTCGGCATAGACTTAGGCACAACGAACTCCATAATAAGCTTTTGGGATAATAACAGCGAAAAGCCCGAGCCTATAGATATAAGCAACGGCTTTGGAAAAATACCTCTTCCGTCAGTTGTGCAATACCGAAAAGATGATGATGAGAGCGAAGGCGAATGGGTAGTGGGAGAAGAAGCATACCGATCTATGAAGATTTATCCCGAAACTACAATTCGTTCCATAAAGCGCAAGATGGGCACTGATGAAACTGTTGAGATAGACGGCAAAAGTTATCTTCCGGAGGAAATATCGGCAAAAATATTATCCGAGCTTATAGCTCATTGCCAAAGCTTAAACCCAAAGGCTGAAATAGCCGCTGTTGTTGCGTCGGTTCCTTATGATTTTGATGACAGCGCAAAAAAAGCCACAATGAGGGCCTGTGAGCTTGCAGGCCTTTCTGATAAGCTTATATGCCTTATAGAAGAGCCGAAAGCGGCGGCTCTTGCTTATAATTTTAGGCATCAGCTTGCCGAAAATGAAAAAATAATGGTGTTTGACTTTGGCGGCGGAACTTTGGATATAACTTTGTTTCATGTTGTTGAAAAAAATGACAGCCATATTAAGCTTCAGGTTATAAGCGAGGGTGGTGAAGCTTATCACGGCGGTGACAATGTAGATGAGGCTTTGGTTGAAAAATGCTATGAGTTTATAAAAAATAAGACGGGACAAAGCAAAGATGATATTGAAGTAGAAAATCAAGTTGAGCTTATATGCAGAGCAAGAGAGGCAAAGGAAAGACTTTCGGGCGTTAAAAGCTTTAGGATTCCTTTTACTTTTTGCATACCTCCGTTTGTTGAGCAAATTTCAAGGGAAACATTTGAGGAGCTTATTGAGAATTTCAGCGAAAAAACAAGAAAGCTTGTTTTAAAAGCTCTTCGTGATGCCTATGCCGGCGCTCTTACTGCCGATGATATAGACAGAGTGCTTTTGGAGGGAGGCTCTTCCAAAATGCCATGGGTTAAGGAGATGCTTACAGGCATATTTAATACCGATAAAATATATACCTCCGAAACGGCGGCTCTTGATATCTCATTAGGCGCAACATATTATGCGGCGATGAAGATGGGGCTTCTTTCTCATCCCGATGTTGAGAGTGAAAAGGTAAATATAGAATTTGAGGTTACGGTTCCGCATGATATAGGCTTTGAAATAACAAGCGCAGATAAAAAATCATTTTTCACTATGATAAAAAGAGGCACTCCTTATGCTCTTGCCAAAAAAAGCCAAGTATTTACGCTTTCGGGCGATACTCCGGAGGATATGACAACTTTCGAACTTAAAATAATGGAGAGAATAGACAAAGAAGACAAAATTGACAAATGCAAGCTTATAGGAGAGGTTGGAATAAAAGGGCTGCCGCAGCGACAAAGCGGCAAGACAAAGCTTAAAATAACGCTGCAGGTTGAAGAAGAAGGCGGAATGGTTAAGGGAAGCGTTGAGGATATGGGCTTTGGCAGCGAAATAGAGCCAAGCGGATTTAAGATGAATTTTGATCCGTCAAGGTTTGTTAAAGCTGTATGCGAAAATGCAAATGGAGCCGACGAACAGCCATGATATTTGTGTGAATATAACAGATTAACGAATATCACTTAAAGAATTAAAGACATAAGAAGGTATATATTATGAATAATTATTATGATTTGCTTTGCTCAATCGAAGAAAAGCTGCCAAATTTAAGTAAAGGACAGAAAAGAATAGCTAATTTTTTGCTTGAACATTATGATAAGGCGGTTTATCTTACCGCATCAAGGCTTGGAGAGATTGCCGGCGTAAGCGAATCAACGGTTGTAAGGTTTGCTATAGAAATGGGTTTTGACGGATACCCTAAATTTCAAAGGGCGCTTGAGGATCATGTTAAAAATAAGCTGACGGCTTCTCAAAGAATGAGGGTTTCATCGGACAGGATAATAAAAAACAATAAGCACATTTTAAAATCTGTACTTGAAAGCGATTTGGAAAAAATACACTCCACAATGAATAATGTTGATGAAAGAGATTTTGACGCCGTTGTAGATGCTCTTTTAAGCGGCAAAAAAATTTATGTTTTGGGAGGAAGAAGCTCGGCTGCGTTATCGGTTTTTTTAACGTTTTATCTTAATTTGATGCTGGATAATGTTATAAATGTCACTTCATCGACAGTTACAGAGGTTTTTGAACAGATATACAGAATCGATAAGGGAGATGTGTTTATAGGAATCAGCTTTCCCAGATACTCTCAAAGAACAATTAAAGCAATGGAATATGCAGGATCAAAAATGGCAAAAACAATTGCCATAACAGACAGCGGAGTTTCACCCCTGCTTCAGTTTGCCGATTTGAGCCTTATAGCAAGAAGCGATATGGTTTCTTTTGTGGATTCGCTGGTTGCTCCTCTAAGCCTTATTAATGCTCTTCTTGTGGCGGTAAGTGTAAAAAAACAGAATGAGCTTGTTAATACCTTGGATAATCTTGAAAGACTTTGGAATGAATATCAGGTTTATACTTCTCATTCTTCGGGCAAGTATATATAAAAACCAGACTTTTTGTCATTCTTATATAATGGTGATTTTATGAAGAATATAGTTGTAATAGGAGGAGGCCCTGCCGGTATGTTTGCGGCAGGCTATGCCGCCGCCAACGGGAACAAAGTTGTTTTGATTGAAAAAAATGAAAAGCTTGGCAAAAAGCTTTTTATAACCGGAAAAGGCAGATGCAATGTTACAAATGCCTGCTCACAGCAGGAGCTTATTGAAAATACATTTGGCAACCCTTATTTTTTGTACAGCGCTTTTTACAGTTTTTCAAATGCTGATCTGATGAATTTTTTTGAAGAAAACGGCGTAAAGCTCAAGGTGGAAAGAGGATTAAGAGTTTTTCCGGATTCAGAAAAATCAAGCGATATTATAAAGGCATTGGAGAGGTTTTTAAATAAAAATAAGGTTGAGATTATGCTTAACACAGAGGTTAAAGAAATTATATATAAAGACAAGCTTGCAAAAAGGATTGTAACAGATAAAAAAACTTTTGAACCCGATGCAGTTATAATTGCCTGCGGAGGATTGTCTTATCCTTCAACAGGATCAACGGGCGACGGTTATAAATTTGCCGCCGCTGCAGGGCACAGCGTTACTAAGCTTTATCCGTCTTTGGTTGCTCTTAAGGCAAAGGAAAGCTTTTGCGGTGAGCTTCAGGGGCTTACCCTTAAAAATATAGGCATAAAGGCTACGGTTGACGGAAAAGTCGTTTTTAAGGATTTTGGAGAAATGATGTTTACTCATTTTGGCATTACAGGGCCTGTTGTTTTAAGCCTAAGCCGCTATGTTACCGATAAGCTCGATAAAAGGTGTGAGGCTGTAATTGACCTTAAGCCGGCATTAAGTGAAAAAGAGCTTGAAAACAGAATTTTGAGAGATTTTAAAAAATATATAAACAAAGCTTTTAAAAATGCTTTGGATGATCTTCTGCCAAAAAAATTAATAGCTGTTGTAATAAAATTATCGGGAATTGCCCCTGATAAAAAGGTTAATGAAATTACCAAGGAAGAAAGAAAAAAGCTTTGCTCTGTATTTAAAGGCTTTAAAATTACAATAACAGATACAGCAGGATATAATGAAGCGGTGATAACGGCAGGCGGTGTTTGTGTTGATGAAATAGATCCTTCGTCAATGCGTTCCAAAATTATAAATAATCTGTACTTTGCAGGAGAGGTTATAGATGTTGATGCATTCACGGGCGGCTTTAATTTGCAGATTGCGTTTTCAACGGGATATCTTGCGGGAAATAATGTTTAGGAGGTTTTAGTTATGGCGCTTCGTTCTGTAAGAGGAGCAATTACAATAGAAAAAAACACAAGAGATGATATTCTTAACAATACAGAAATGCTTTTAAATGAAATTTTTAAAGCAAACGGTATTTCAGAGTCGGATGTTGTCAATATTATATTTACAGCTACAAAAGATATAGATGCAGCTTATCCCGCCGTTGCGGCAAGAGGCTTGGGAATAATCCATGCGGGCCTTGTGTGCATGCAGGAAATGTATGTTGAGGGCAGCCTTAATATGTGCATAAGGGTTTTGGTTATGGCTGAAACAGATAAAGCTCAAGATGAGCTTATCCACGTATACTTAAAAGGAGCAAAAAGGCTCAGACCGGATATATCATTTAAAGAAAGCAATTTTTCTGTTGCAATAGACGGCCCGGCAGGCTCGGGAAAAAGTACAATAGCAAAAATGGCCGCCAAAGAGCTTGGTTTTTTGTATGCGGATACAGGGGCTATGTATAGGGCGGTAGGCTTATATTGTTTGGATAATTCTATTGACTGTGAGAATAAAAATGCTGTGATTTCGGCTTTGGATAATATAGATATTTCAATTATAAACGAAAATAATTCGCAAAGGCTTATTTTAAACGGAGTTGATTCTACCGATTTGCTCAGAAGCAGAGAGGTTTCAAAGGTATCTTCAATTGTGGCTGAAATAGAAGAGGTAAGAAAAAAGCTTGTCCGTATACAAAAGGAGATTGCCGAAAAGGCAAGCATCGTTATGGACGGCAGAGATATAGGCACAAATGTTTTGCCAAAAGCAAACGTTAAAATTTATATGGATGCCGATGTTGATTCCAGAGTGAAAAGACGATGCGGCGAATTTGAGCAAAAAGGAATAGAATATAATGTTTCTCAGGTAAGAGAAGAAATTATACAAAGAGATGAGAGAGATAAAAACAGAGAACATTCTCCTTTGATGCAGGCGGAAGATGCTGTTTATATAGATACAAGCAATATGAATATAGATGAAGTTTTTAAAAAAGTAAGCGCCATTATAAAAGAAAAAATGGCATAGAGGGAGAAATTTAAATGGAAATTATGCTTGCAAAGACAGCCGGCTTCTGTTTTGGGGTTAAAAGGGCTCTCGATTGTGTTTATAAAAAGCTTAAGTATGGCAAAATTTATACCTACGGGCCTATTATCCATAACAAGAGCGTTACCGAAGATCTTAAAAAAAGAGGGGTTGAAATAGCGCAAAACCTCGATAATATTGGCGACGGAGAGCTTATAATACGTTCTCATGGCGTTGGAAAGGCTGTTTATGATATGCTTGAGAATAAAGCAATAAAATATACAGACTGCACCTGTCCTTTTGTAAAAAAAATACACAATATTGTAAATGACAGCTATAAAAACGAAAATCGGCAGATAATAATAATCGGCAACGCAGCTCACCCCGAGGTTATGGGCATAAACGGCTGGTGCGACAATACGGCACTTATATTTGAGGATACGGCTTCGGTTAAAGATTTTAATTTTGATGAAAGCTTGAAATATGCCGTCGTTGTTCAAACAACATTCCAAAAAGATGTATTTAACGCAATTATTGAGCTTCTTCCACGCAATGCTGATATAAAAACATATAATACCATATGCAATGCTACAAATGAAAGACAAAAAGAAGCGGTGGAATTGGCAAAAAAAGCAGATAAAATGCTTATTTTTGGTGATCGTTTTAGTTCAAATACACGAAAATTATTTGAAATAAGTAAAAAAATCAACAAAAATACCTTTTTATGTGAAACAATTGCCGATTTGGAGTTGAATATTATTATAAAAAATGATAAAATTGGTATAACCGCCGGTGCATCTACACCACCGTCGATAATAAAGGAGGCTATAGATAAAATGAGTGAAATGGAAAATCAATCTGAAAACCAATCTTTTGAAGAAATGCTTAATGAGAGCATGGTTATATTGCGTCAAAACGAAATCGTTAAGGGAAAGGTAATCAGAGTTACCGAGGAAGAGGTTTTTGTTGATTTACAATATAAGCATGACGGAATTATCACCAAAGCTGAATTTTCAAGCAATCCTAATATTAATCTTACCGAAGCCGTTAAGGTTGGCGATGAGATTGAGGTTTATGTTCTTAAAGTCAACGATGGAGAGGGAAATGTTCTTCTTTCAAAGAAAAAAATCGATTCAACAAAAAATTATGAAGAAATTGAAGAGGCTTACAACAATAAATCTGTTGTGACAGGTAAGGTAGTCGATGTTGTTAAAGGCGGTCTTATTATTCTTATTAACGATATAAGAGCATTTGTTCCTTCATCTCAGGTTTCAAATAAATTTGTTTCGGATTTGTCTGTTTTTAAGGGCAAGCAGATGCAGGTAAATATTATAGAAATTGACAGAGCAAGACAAAGAGTTGTTGCAGGAAGAAAAGAGCTTGCAAAAAAAGAATTTGAAGAAAAAAGAAATAAGGTATTTGAATCAATCAAGCCCGGTGACAGGATCGAAGGTACGGTAAGCCGTATTGTTGATTTTGGCGCATTTGTCGATTTAGGCGGCGTAGATGGTCTTATACACATATCCGAAATGTCTTGGGGCAGAATTAAAAAGGTTTCCGATGTTTTAAGCGAGGGAGATAAAGTTACAGTTACTGTTTTGGATGTAAATGTTGAAAAGGGCAAAATATCATTATCACTTAAGGATGCATCAAATGACCCATGGAGAACAGCCGCAGAAAAATATGCTGTTGGCAGCATTGTTGAAGGCAAGGTTGTAAGAATGGTTGCATTTGGCGCATTTGTAGAGCTTGAAGATGGTATTGACGGCCTTGTTCACATATCCCAAATTTCTCAAAAGCACGTTGTTAAGCCTGATGATGTTTTGTCTGTAGGTCAGGTTATTAAGGCTAAGGTTACGGATTTGGATACTGAAAATAAAAAGATCAGCTTAAGCATTAAAGATGCCGAGGGCAAAATTGAAGAAACAGCCGAAGAAGCTCAGCCGGCTGAAGAAAACGAAGCTCAGTAAAGCTTAATAAAGCCGCTTGGATGAGCTCATAATTTTATTCGAAAAAATTTATTTGGATTTTTTCACGCCCATTGTAAAGCAATGGGCAAATTTATGAATATTGGCAGCAACTTTTAAAGACGCACTGTTTTTGATGCGTCTTTTAAAAAATAAAAATTTTTTTATTTTGCTCTTGTAAATTTTATGTTTATTTAGTATAGTATTGTATATAGTAATAACAAAGAAAAAAGGAGGACTGTTCTTAATGGAATTTGATAAGGTTAAGGAAATTATTGCAGAACAGATGAGCGTTTCCGAAGATGAAATCACTATGGAAACTTCTTTTGTTGAGGATTTGGGTGCGGATTCTTTAGATATTTTCCAGATTATTTCCGAATTGGAAGAAAATTTTGAAATCGAATTTGCCAATGAAGATGCCGAAAACATTAAAACCGTTGGTGACGCTGTTGAATATATTAAAAATGCAACAAAATAATAAAACAGTGGTTATTCAAAAGTGAGCTTTTGCTCACTTTTGTTTTATAATGCCTTGAAGACTCCGGTATTATTAATGTATTAACCAATATGAAGAATCATTTCAGAGCTTGGATTTATTCTTCATGGTGGTTAATGTTTTGCAGGTGGTTTTATAAGGCAGTGGTTGGCGCTTTTGTGGGGCAAAGGAGAATTGTCTTACCGGGCGCTTTTTTACTTTAGAGGTGATATTAATTGAAAGAAATAATAAATTACAAATTTAAAAACAAAAATCTTATTGTAACAGCTCTTACACACAGTTCTTATGCCCATGAGGTTAAAGAAAAAAAAATTGAGGATAACGAACGGCTTGAATTTTTAGGCGATGCTGTGCTGGAGCTTGTTATAAGCAGCTTTATTTTTAAAAATTTTAAGGACCTGACAGAGGGCGAGCTTACTAAATTTAGGGCAAACATAGTTTGCGAGGGAACTCTTTCAAAAATGGCGAGAACAATAAAAATAGGTGAAAATCTGCGCCTTGGCAAGGGTGAAGAAAATACCGGCGGCAGGAGCAGAGATTCTATACTTGCCGATGCTTTTGAGGCCGTAATAGGAGCCGTATATATAGACGGCGGATTTTTTGAGGCACAGAATTTTATTTTAAGCCAAATGGAGAAAACTATATACGAGCTTAGAGAAACATTTGCTTTAAGTGACTGCAAAACCTATCTTCAGGAGATAATACAAAAAAGAAGCAAAAACCCAATAAATTATAATATAGTTGAAGAGTACGGGCCTGCTCATGAGAAGATGTTTGTGGTGGAGGTAAGTCACGAAAATAAAATTTTGGGCAAGGGAGCAGGCAAAAGCAAAAAAGAAGCGGAACAGAACGCAGCCGGGGCCGCTATAAAAAATATAGAGAAAAATTGATTTTAAGAGTATATTATTGTGATTATCGTACAAAATATTGGTAAGGCTATAAGGCTATTTAACAGAGCCGCCCCTAATATAATTTAGGTTTTGCATAGCTGTAAAAAAGATATTTAGGAGGTAATCATGGAAAATTTAAAGGTTTCTGCTTCCTCTCAGCCCAAAGCTGTGGCGGGGGCTATCGCCGCAATAACTCGTAATAATGAAAATGTTGAAATTGAAACAATAGGTGCGGGTGCAGTTAATCAGGCAGTTAAAAGCATAGCGATAGCAAGAGGCTTTGTTGCTCCAAACGGCATTGAATTAATATGTATTCCGGCTTTTTCTCAGATCGATGTTGACGGAGAAATTAAAACCTCTATTAAATTTGTAGTTGGCAAAAGATAAAGCTGTTGTGGATAAGCAGTTTTTGGTTAAGCCGCTTTATTTGAAGGAAATAATTGTATTTCCTTCATTTTTTTTTGAATAATTTTTATATTAAATGGCAACATAAGCTTAAGAGGTGATTTTAATGCAGGGATTGAAAAGAAAAGGAATTTTGCTGATTATTATTTTTGCAATTATAGCCGCAGCGATAATTTGTTATTTTTTATTTAATAAAGATCCTGTTTACGGCGGTTATTTTGTTTTTAACGAAGATGGAAATGGGGTAAATTATGGATATATATATTAAGCCCAATAAAAAAGTTTCAATTTCGCAAAGAAGCAAGATATATGTGGAGGATATAGCGGATATCTCGGCGCCGGATAACTTAAAAAAGAAAATAAAAAGAATAAAGATTATGGAAATAAAAGAAAAAATCAAAAAAAATTATCTCATTTCTGTTATAGATATTATTAATGCAATTGACAAGGCTTTGCCGGGGCATACCATAAACAACGTTGGGGAAATTGATACGATAATCGAATATTCGCCGCAGCCTGAAAAAGAAAATGTTTTTATCAGGATTATAAAAATATTTTTTGTTGTTTTGGTTTTATTTACAGGCTCTTCAACAGCTATTATGAGCTTTCATTCGGATGCTCAGATGTCGACTGTTTTTGAAAATTATTATTATATCTTTTTTAATGAAAAAATTGAAAATCCTATTATGATTAATCTTCCTTATTCATTGGGGCTGGCAGTTGGTATTATCGTATTTTTCAATCATTTTTCGGGCAAAAAGCTTACAAATGATCCCACGCCTATTGAGGTTGAAATGACGGTATATGAATCTGAGGTTACAGATAATATAATCGATACCCTAAACAGCAAAAACGGCAAAAACGGTGGTGAGAGCAATGGAAGCACTTAAAACGGTTATTTTGGTTTTAATAGGATTTGGATCGGGAATAGTTATAGCGGGTGCGGTTTTTGCGTTTATTGCAATAATAGGCGTTGTGCCGAGGCTTGCGCAGAAAACAAAAACAGAAAACTGTATTATGCTTTATGAGGAGGCAATAATACTGGGCGGTATTTTTGGAACAACAACTATGGTTTTTGATTATTATCTTCCGATAGGAAAGACTTTAACAATTATTGCAAGTTTGGCAATAGGTATTTTTTACGGAATCATTGCCGTTTCGCTTGCGGAAATTTTAGATGTTATACCTATTTTATCAAGGCGAGGAAGACTTCAAACCGGCATAAAATATTTTATTCTGTCTATAGCGCTTGGCAAAATGGCAGGATCCGTTTTGTATTACTTTGTTCCGGGATTTTTTTATTAACTAACAAAAGGAGAAATATTATGAGTGAAAATAATCAGGATAAATTACAGGAATACCAAAAAATGGTTGAAAAGGCATCGCCAAACAGCCATATTGTTTTAGATTGCATAAAGGCGTTTGTAATAGGCGGCATTATCTGCTGCATAGGTCAGTTTATAACCAATGTTTTGGCAAATTACGGCTTTACTCAGGATGAAAGCTCAATTTATACATCTGTAATATTAATAGGCATTGCCTCTGTTTTAACGGGATTAGGGCTGTATTCAAAGATTGGAAAATTTGCCGGAGCAGGATCGGTGGTTCCTATTACAGGTTTTTCAAACTCGGTTACGGCGCCGGCAATAGAGTTTAAAAAGGAAGGATTTGTGTTGGGCGTCGGAGCGAAAATATTTACGATAGCAGGGCCTGTTATTTTGTATGGAAGCGTTACAAGTATGCTTGTGGGAATTATATATTATTTTGTAAAATGAGGTGATAATATGGCGGAAAAGAAAGGAAATCAGTCGGTTGAATTTAAAGAAAAAATAGCTATAAAGGCGGTTTCATCAACGGTTGGCAAAAAAGAGGGCGAAGGGCCTCTTAAAGATAAGTTTGACAAGATTATAAACGATGCCACGGCGGGCGAGGACAGTTGGGAAAAGGCTGAAAGCAAATTTGTAAGTGAAAATATGAAACTTGTTATGAAAAAGGCAGGTATAAATGAAAATGATGTAGATTATATTGTTGCAGGCGATTTGCTGAACCAAAACAATGGCTCTACATTTGGCGTTAGAGAATTTAACAGGCCGTTTTTTGGCATATACGGAGCCTGCTCAACCTATGGCGAGGGGCTTGGCATAGGAAGTATTCTTATAGAAGCGGGAATGGGAGAAAATATTTTGGTGGGAGCATCAAGCCATTTTTGTGCGGCTGAAAAGCAGTTTAGATTTCCTTTAGAGCTTGGCAGCCAAAGACCTTTAACCTCAACTTGGACTGTGACGGGGCATGGCGCAGCGGTTTTAACAAAAGGAGGAAATTATCCTTATATAAAGGGAATAACAACAGGAAAAATTGTGGATTTTGGAATAAAGGATGCCAATAACATGGGAGCAGCCATGGCTCCTGCTGCGGCTGATGTTATACTGAATAATTTTAATGACTTTGGTATAGGCGCAAATTATTATGATATGATAGTTACGGGCGACTTAGGCTATGTTGGAAAGGAGCTTGTTTTAAAGCTTGTTAAGGACGGCGGCTTTGATATAAGCGAAAATTATACAGACTGCGGAATTGAAATATTTGACAGAGATAAGCAGGATACTCACAGCGGGGGAAGCGGCTGCGCCTGCTCGGCGGTAACATTTAATTCTTTGTTTTATCCTAAGCTTAAAAACGGTGAAATGAAGCGTATTTTGTTTATACCCACAGGGGCTTTGATGAATTCTACCTCAACCCAGCAGGGAGAAACAATACCCGGTGTGGCTCATGGGGTTATGGTGGAAAATTAAAAATTATAGTTTGCTTCTGAGTGTCGAAAAAGTCCAAGTGGACTTTTTCGAAAGGCAACAGAGGACGGGCAAAGCTCATCTTGAGGATTTTAGTCTGGCGCTTTAAGCTGCTTGGTCAAAGTAGGGTGTTTAGCGCCAAATTATAAAATTATAAGAGTTTTAGCCGGATATTGGCAATTTATATACGAATTTGTCAAAATATGTATGCTGAAAATTAAATAAAATTATTTATTTGTCAAAAAAATATAGGCTTCGATTGCTTTTTTTGTTAAACTATTTTAAATATTTTATTTAATAAAATTCGTATTTTAATTTTTTTACAAAAATTATTTTGATTATGTATATGAATTATGGTATTATATATTATATGTTGTATAAAGTAAAATATTTGGAGGAAAAGGTTATGAATATTGATAAAGAAACTTTTAAAGCCCAGCTTCTTGAAAATGTAAAAACTCTTTCCAGAAAAACTATCGATACTGCTTCTTCAGAGCAGATTTATGAGGCATTGGTTTTTACAATAAGAGATTATGTTACCGATAAGTGGATTGTTACTCAGAATGTTTATAAGGAAAAAGACTGTAAAATTGTTTATTATCTCTCTATGGAGTTTTTGGTAGGACGTTTCTTGGGAAACGCTATACTTAATATGACTATGTATGAAGAGGTTAAAGAGGTTCTTGAAGAGCTTAATATCGATTACAACACTCTTGAAGATGTTGAAAGAGACCCCGGCCTTGGCAACGGAGGTTTAGGTCGTCTTGCTGCCTGTTTTTTGGATTCTCTCTCAACGCTTGAGCTTCCGGCTTACGGCTGCGGCATAAGATATCATTATGGTATTTTTGAGCAGAAAATTGAAAACGGCTATCAGGTTGAATACCCTGATAATTGGCTTGAAAACGGCGATATGTGGGGAGTAAAAAGGCAAGAGTATTCAAATGAAGTTAAATTTGGCGGAAATGTTCGTGCCGTTAAGCAAAGCGACGGAAGATATAAATTTATACAGGAAAATTATCAGTCTGTAATAGCTGTGCCTTACGATTATCCCGTTGTAGGATATAACAACAATACTGTTAATACCTTAAGATTGTGGGATGCCGAAGCTAAAAATAAATTCGATCTTAAAAGCTTTAACGAAGGAAAGTATTCAAAGGCTGTTGAAGAGCAGAATCTTGCAAAAAATCTTTCAGATGTTTTGTATCCTGCCGATGAGCATTATCAGGGCAAAGAGCTTAGGCTCAGACAGCAGTATTTCTTTATTTCAGCCACAATACAGTCTGTTGTAAACAAATTTAAACAAATGCACAGTGATTTTTCTCTTCTGCCGGAGAAGGTTGCATTTCAGCTTAACGATACTCATCCGAGCGTTGCTGTTGCAGAGCTTATGAGAGTGCTTATAGATGAAAATGATTTAGAGTGGGATGATGCTTGGGAAATTACAAAAAAATGCTGCGCTTATACAAATCACACCATCATGAGCGAAGCGCTTGAAAAATGGCCTATTGAGCTTTTCTCAAGACTTCTGCCTCGTATTTATATGATTGTTGAGGAGATTAACAAGAGATTCTGTGAGCATTTAATAAATCGTTTTGGAAATGACCCCGAAAAGATAAGAAAAATGGCTATTATTGCAGACGGTCAAATAAGAATGGCGTTTCTTGCAATAGTAGGAGGTCATTCGGTAAACGGCGTTGCCGCTTTACATACCGAAATTCTTAAAAACCAAGAGCTTAAGGATTTTTATGATATCTATCCCGAAAAGTTTAACAATAAAACTAACGGCATAACTCAAAGAAGATGGCTTGGTCATGCTAATCCGGAGCTTGCAAGTCTTATTACAGATACCATAGGCGATAAATGGTTCGTTGATCTCAGCGAGCTTAAAAAGCTTAAAAATTATGCTGATGACAAGAGTTTCCAAAAGAAATTTATGGAGATTAAGAAAAGAAATAAGATTAAGCTTGCAGACTATCTTATGGCAACGACAGGCGTTAAAATTAACCCTGATTCAATTTTTGATATCCAAATAAAAAGACTCCATGAGTATAAAAGGCAGCTTTTGAATATACTTCATGTGTTAAGCCTTTATAATAAATTGAAGGTTAACCCGGGTCTTGATATCGTACCGAGAACATTTATTTTTGGAGCAAAATCAGCAGCAGGATACAGAAGAGCAAAGCTCATTATCAAGCTTATAAATTCTGTTGCAAACTTAGTTAACAATGATGACAGCATTGAAGACAAGATTAAAGTTGTTTTTGCTGAAAATTACAGAGTTTCTTTGGCTGAAAAGCTTATACCTGCCGCTGATGTAAGCGAGCAGATATCAACGGCAAGCAAGGAAGCCTCCGGCACAGGAAATATGAAATTTATGCTTAACGGAGCCATAACCCTTGGAACCCTTGACGGAGCCAATGTTGAGATACAAGAAGAGGTAGGCCCTGAAAACTGCTTTATTTTTGGGCTTAAGGCTGAAGAGGTAATAGCTCTTTACAAAGAAAACACTTACAACCCATGGAATATATATAATATGAACCAAGATGTAAGACAGGTTTTAAATCAGCTTATAAATGGTTCTCTCGATCCTGATACAGAGTTGTTTAGGGAAATTTACGATGCTTTGTTAAACGGATACGGCGGCGCAAGAGCTGACGAGTATTTTGTTCTTAAGGATTTTGAAGCTTATTCTAAGGCTCAGGCGGAAATTGATAAGGCATATAAGAATAAAAATAAATGGGCTAAGATGGCTATCTTAAATACAGCGATGAGTGGTAAATTCTCAAGTGACAGAACTATTCAGGAATATGCCGATGAAATATGGCATCTTAAAAAAGTTCATATTGATATGTAATTTTTAAGTCATATTACAAATAAAAAGATTTGCGTTAATTTTAGGTTAATGCAAATCTTTTTTTGTTAAGAATAAACTTGTCACACTGATTTTAATTATTAAATAATATAATAGTGACGCAATAGCTTAATTGCAAAAATATAAAAAAGCAGCCAAGCTTTTGGAAAGGGGTGAGGCAATGTTAAAAAAAAAGACATTATTTTTTTACAATAAAGGCTATAATTGCTCTCAATGCCTTTTAAAGGCAGCCGAAGAAGTATATGGCGTAATTATTTCAAAACAGGGCGTAGATATGTGTTCTGCAATAAATACGGGCTTTGGAATAGGCGGTATATGCAGTATTATTGTTTCGGCTGTTATGCTTTTTGGGATTATGTTTGACGAAGAGAGCGCAAAAAGGCTGAGAATTAAACTTTTGAATGAATTTTATGCCCAGCATAAAAGTTTAAACTGCATAAAGCTTAAAGGCGAAGGGGTAAACGGATGCACAGAGGTGATAGGAAATACAGCGGATATTGTTGAAAAGCTTATAAATGAAGAAATAATGAAGAAATAAAAATTTTAAATTTTAAAGCGCTTATTTTTTTGATAAGCCAAAGCAGCGCAGTCTTTAAAGCCGGGGCTGTTGCCTGCTTTTGCTCTAAAATTTTTAGACAATAAAAAAACCTCAATCCAAAAGGATTGAGGTTAGACTGTCAATAAAGCCATTCGCAGACTTATAATCCGCAGGCAGAATTCACTTCTGCCGAGGAAAACAGCGAGTTTCAAGGAATTTTTAATCCCGATGGAATGAGCTGTTTATACATCTGTTTTCTCTCGAATAAGTCCCTGCGGGACTTATTCGACACTCAAAACCTCAATCCAAAAGGATTGAGGTTATAAGCCTAACTTACTTGGCATAATCGACAGCTCTGGTTTCTCTTATAAGATTAACCTTAATTTGACCCGGATATTCAAGTTCATTTTCAATTTTATTTGAGATTTCATGAGCAAGAAGCGTCAATTCATCATCATTGACAATATCCGGTATTATCATAATTCGCAATTCTCTTCCTGCCTGAATTGCGAAGGATTTTTCTACGCCTTTAAATGAGTCGGCAATGTTTTCAAGGGATTGAAGGCGCTTAATGTAGGACTCCAATGTTTCCCTTCTTGCCCCCGGCCTTGCCGCTGAAATTGCATCGGCAGCCTGAACAAGAACCGCTATAATGGAATTTGGCTCAACATCGCCATGATGTGCTTCAACTGCATTAATAATAATGTCGGATTCTCTGTATTTGCGGCAGAGCATAACTCCAAGCTCTATATGAGAACCCTCAATATCGTGATCAACTGATTTTCCTATATCATGCAGCAGCCCTGCACGCTTTGCAAGCGTTACATCAACGCCAAGCTCGCCTGCCATAATGCCGCATAGATGGGAAACTTCAATTGAATGTCTTAAAACATTCTGACCATAGCTTGTTCTGAACTTCATTTTGCCCAATAAACGTATTAGTTCCGGATGAAGACCGTGAACACCTGTTTCAAAGGAAGCGGATTCCCCTTCTTCCTTAATCATATTTTCAACTTCTTTTTTGGCTTTATCAACCATTTCTTCAATGCGAGCCGGATGGACTCTGCCATCAATAATAAGTTTTTCAAGAGCGATTCTTGCAATTTCTCTTTTCATTGCATTAAAGCCTGATAAAATAACGGCCTCCGGTGTATCGTCAATAATTAAATCTACGCCTGTTAATGATTCGAGAGTTCTTATGTTGCGCCCCTCTCTGCCGATTATGCGCCCTTTCATTTCATCGTTTGGAAGCGGCACTACCGACACTGTGGTTTCGGTAACATGATCTACCGCACAGCGCTGAATAGCGCAAGCTATTATCTCTTTAGCTCTTTTGTCGGCATCCTGTTTGGCTTTGGCTTCAAGATCTTTAATCATAACGGCTGTTTCATGTTTAATTTCATTTTTAACCGCACAAAGAAGATATTCTTTTGCTTGTTCTGAGGTATAACCTGATATTCTTTCAAGCTCATCATGCTGCTTTTTGTAAAGACTGTCAACCTCCGCCCTTTTAGCTTCAAGGGCTTCTGTTTTTGCTGCATACAGCGCCTCTTTTTTTTCTATGGCTTCGGTTTTTTTGTCAAGATTTTCTTCTTTTTGGAGCAGTCTTTTTTCTAATTTTTGCAGTTCATTTTTTCGCTCTTTAATGTCTTTATCCGTTTCGTTTTGAAGTTTTAAGCTAGCTTCTTTTGCCTCAAGAAGTATTTCTTTTTTTCTTGCTTCGGCAGTTTTTTTAGCTTCAATTAAAATATTATCGGCTTCTTTTTCGGCGGATCCTATGGTGGATTCCGCAATTTTTTTGCGAATATTAAAGCCAATTAAGGCGCTTATTCCACAACCGATAATAAATATAAACGCAAATATTATAATTTGTAACCATAAGTCCAGTCTAAACACCTCCTATTCAGTTTTCAAAGTTCAAATCAGAGTTTATCCTTTGCTTAAAAATGAGTATTTGAATATGTAAGCATAAGCCGAACGGCGAGTGCTTACCCCGTAATTTCAGCGAAAAATGAAATTAATTAATGATTATAAATATAACAAAATATTTATAACTTAACTCGCTCTAAGCTGTTATATGTTATTTATAATATTAACATTATCGAATATATTTAAAAGATAACCCTTGTTTTATTTTATTATTTTTTTATAATAATGTCAAGTTTTAAAAAAATATATACCATTTTAATATTATAGTATTTGATATATATTTACAAAAGGTGTATAATATAAGAATATGATAGATGAAAACTGTCATATTCTTATTTTTTTGAAAAAATAAAATATATAGGGAGGTCAGGTAAATGAAAATTTCGGTTATAAAAGGAAGCCCCCATAAAGACGGATCTTCCAATATGCTTGCGGATCAATTTATAAAGGGCGCAAAAGAAAACGGACATAATATAATTGAGCTTGATGCGGCTCATATGGATATTCATCCTTGCCTTGGCTGTGATAATTGTGGGATGAATGGCGAATGTGTGCAGAAAGACGATATATTAAAGATAAGAGATTCTTTACTTTTATCGGATATGGCGGTATTTGTAACGCCTATTTATTATTTTGGAATGTCTGCGCAGCTTAAAACCGTTATAGACCGTTTTTACAGCTATACTGCAAAGCTTTCATCAAAGCATCTCAAAACAGCGCTTATTGCTGCGGCGTGGAACAGCGGAGATGATGTTATGCCATATCTTTTGGATCATTACAAAAAGCTTTGCAGATATATGAATTTTGAAAGCTGCGGTGAGATACTCGGCAAGGGCTGCGGAACAACATCCGCAACAAGCAGAAGCATATATATGAAAAAAGCTTACGAGCTTGGAAAGTCTTTGTAATATAATTGTACATAAAATAAAAAAACCGAAAGACTTTAAATAAGACTTTCGGCATAGCGAATAACGTCCGCGAGGTGACTTGAACACCCGACCTACCGCTTAGGAGGCGGTCGCTCTATCCAACTGAGCTACGCAGACATATATATTATTACCCGCAATAAAGTTATTATAATTTAAATTAATTTTAATGTCAATCATTTTATAAAAAATTTATCAAAATGTATATTGTTGTGCATATCAACATTCATTAAGTTCACCGCCCGAGCATTAACCTATAAAAATAAAACAGAGAAAGGAGAATTTTTATGTCACAAATACCAATCATCGCCTAAGAGGCGATGGTTTTATTTAGTCAATAAATGAATATTATTTAAAATTTCGATAATTTTAAATTTTATTTTTATATTCGGCTTTTCCGATTGGTTTATAAGCTCAAATTCTTCCTCCGTAAGCAGACCTTTAAGCATTAGCTTATCTTTATCGGGAATTTCTTTTGCGCTGCCGTCTACAAGGCAAAGGGGAGGAAACATTACACACCACCAGTTTTTGCCTTTTGCTTCGCCTATTAAAATTCTTAGGGCTTCATATCTGCCGGAAGGAAGCATTATATCTGCGTATGTTTTTGTGGGAAAGACCGAATAAGCAAGCTCAGCATTAACAGGATAATCATAGCCTTCGCTTATTATTATATTTTGCGCTGTATATTTTATTTTATCTAAATTTTTTATGATAATTTCTTTTGTTTCGGTTTTTGAAGAGCTTTTTTCAAGCTCAGAAGAAAGCATTTTTATTATTTCGTTTCTGACCTTAAGCTTAAGCGCCTGATCTTGGCTTGAATCGGAGTTTGCCAAAACATGAAAGCGTATTATTTCATTTGCTATATCCGCCTGTTGTGATAAAGCAGACTTGGAATAAAATATTAATGACACTGTAAAACCGAAAACAAGTGATATAAGAATCAGTTTATAATTTTTTATTATGTATAAAAATACTGCCCTTGGAAATTTTTTAAAATTTATCATTATCCGTTCACCTCTCTTTTAGCTTTATCTTGAGTATGGACGAATTATTTTAAAATATACCAAGGGCAGTATAATTATTTTTCAAGCATATTTATATTTTCTATATTATTTATCTCATGAGCCATAATATACTTTTTTGTCATAATGCATATCATATTTTTATTGTTTAATCCGATAAGCTCTCCCTCAAATATTTTGTTTTGGAGTGTAGTTATGCGAATTTTGCTGCCTCTTAAAAAGGTTTCGCCTTTAAAGAGAACTTTTTCTATAGGGAACAATGCATAACATCTTTCCATAATTTTATTAAGCTCGGTTGTTTTTGCATCAAAGCTTACGGGTACATCTTTTATAAGCTTTCTGAATTTTATTATATTCTGCAAAAGCCATGTAATAACCAGACCTAATATTGCCGCAAATAAAATTTCATCAAGTGAAAGAGTTAAATTTAAAGAACTCATTTAAAAACCTCCTTTAATTTTATTGATAAGCAAGATGCCTAATATTATTACTGAATTTGAGAATTTTTCCAAATTAAATTATTTATAAATTGTTTTGCGGTTCTGCCTGACATTCCTTTTTGATTCATTTCCCATTTCATTGCCTCTTTTTTTAGGATATCATCATTTATATTAATGTTATTCTTTTTTGCGAGTGCGGTTACTATTTTAATATATTCATCGGCAGACGGTTTAGGAAATGTTATTGTTATGCCGAATCTGTCGGCAAGAGAAAGCTTTTCGTTAAATGTATCGTTTTTATGAATTTCATCATCATTTGAACCGCTTCTGTCGGAAAAATTTTCTCTTACGAGGTGACGGCGGTTGCTTGTGGCATAAAAAAGCACATTTTCGGGTTTGCTTTCGGAGCCGCCCTCCAAGAGAGATTTCATATATTTATATTGTATTTCGTGCTCGTCAAACGATAAATCGTCTATAAATATTATAAAACACCTTCCTCTGTTTTTTAATATTGAAAAAATAGATGGAAGATGCACTATCTGCTCTTTTGTGATCTCTATAAGCCTTAGCCCTGAGCTGAAAAATTTGTTTGCCAATGCTTTTACACAGGAAGATTTGCCTGTTCCTCTTGCCCCGACAAGAAGGACGCTGTTTGCAGGGCAGCCGCTTAAAAATGCCTGCGTATTATTTATAAGCTCTTCGATTTGGCTTTTATAGCCTATCAGGTCGTCAAATGTTATAGGATCAGGCGAAGATATGCCTACAATACCTTCGCAAGGATTATATTTAAACATTTTATAAAGAGATATATTTCCGCAGCCCGATGAATGATAATATCTTATAAAGGCATCTGTAATTTGCTCAGCCGACGAAAGGGTTTCGATATAGCTTATAACTTCATTTTCACCTTTGTTTACAGGCTTGTAATTTAAAATCTCACTTAAGCAGTCACTGTATATAGGAAGCAGATCCAGCTTAAAGACTGAAAGCTCTTTCATAATTTCGATATCGTTAAGAGCAAGATTATAAACGGAGGAGCCTTTTATTTCTTTATTGTTTTCGCAATAAAGCGAAAAGATATTTTCATCGGTTAAAAAAAGATTGATTATATATTTTTTAAGCAGATTGCCGCTAAAGGTGTTTTTTTCGGCGCTTTCGATAAGAAGAAAACAAAGCTCGGAAAACAAATTTTCGGTGTTTTCCAATGTACACAGCTCTTTTAAAATTTGTATAATCCTGTCGTTTGTTATGTTTCTGTAAACTGTGACAGCCTCTATTTTATGCGTTATGTATTCGAAGTATTCTTGGTTCTGTCTGAAATATTTTTGGTTGTATCCATCCATAAAAATTATCCTTTCTTGGGCAAAGCCGACATACAGATATTTAGGCATCACATACCGAAATTTCATATTTATTGTTTAAACCTATAATATTTATTCCGCATTGTCGAATATTTTTTATTGCTTCTATATCGGATTTTTTAATTATCTCACCGGGAGCCAAAAGAGGAACGCCGGGAGGATATGGTATTAAAAAATCGGCGCATATTTTATTTTCACATTCATTTATATCAGCAAGTCTTTTTTTTAGTTTGAATGCATTGTGAGGAGAAATTTCAGGATTGCTCGGCTCTTTTTTTATATAAGCAGGCTTTTTGGCGGCTTTAAAGTTTAGCTTTGTTTCAGCGTCATTTAAGGCGTTTAAAAGCATTTTAAAATCTTTTTTTGTATCCATTATACTTGTCATTAAAATTATATGATTTAAGCCTGCGCTTTCTATTTGGAAATTATAATCCTTTATAAACATTTTTTCAAGTAAATTCACGTTTTTATCACAATTTATTTCAAAAACAAGCTTGCCTTTGTCGAATTGAGCTATTGAAGCTTTATTTAAAATTTCTTTATCTATCAATCTAAATTTTTTAAGCTTGAGAAGAGAGCTTCTCAGCTCGTCAAGCCTTTGGGCATAGGCTTTGAAAAGCTTATCGGATTGTGTCTGCAAAATATCTCTGCATTTATCGAGCACTGCCATAAAAAGATAAGACGGACTTGTTGTTTGAAGCATAGAGAGATATGAAAAAAATAAATCTCTGTCTATAATATCGCTTTTTATATGGGCGACGCCGGTTTGTGTAAATACGGGCAGCGTTTTGTGCCAGCTTTGGATAACAAGGTCTGCACCTTGGGATAGCGCGGATTTTGGAAAATAATCATCAAACCCAAAATGAGCGCCGTGGGCTTCGTCAACTATAAGCGGCAGATTTTTTTTGTGCAGAATATCGGCTATTTCTTTTATATTTGAGCAAAAGCCCTCGTAGGTTGGGCTTGTAATTATCATGGCCTTTATATCGGGGTATAGGTTTAAGGCTTCTTGTGTTTCGTGTGGCGATATGCCTGCGGGAATGGAATTTTCAAGGTTTTGAGGATAGATATACACAGGAGATGCCCCGCTTAACAAAATGCCGTTGTAAACGCTTCTATGACAGTTTCTTGCTGCAAGTATTTTTTCGTTCGGTTTGCATACGCTCATAATGGCTGCCATAAGGGCGGCGCTTGAGCCGTTTACACAAAAAAAGCTTTCATCCGCCCCTGCAAGCTTTGCCATAAGCTGCTGAGCCTGTTTTATTATGCCGTCCGGCTTATGAAGATTGTCGGCGCCGCAAATCTCTGTTATATCAAAGCTGAACGGGTCGATATTAAAAAGCGCTTTTCTTTTATGGCCGGGCATATGAAAAGGGTAAATATTTTTTTTGTTTAATTCTTCAAGGAAGCTGTAAATGGGGGCTGTCATTTTATTTTCCTTTCAAGTTTGTTATTTTTTTCATCTGCATATAAGGCAGTGCTTCAAAGCCGTTTTTAAGATAGGCTTTAACGGCATATTTATTTTCTTTTTCAACCTCAAGACGAAAAATTGAATTTTTGTATTTTTTTTCGATAAAAGAAAAAAACAGCGAACTTATGCCCTCCGCTTGATATTCGGGCTTTAAATATATATCTTCTATCCATATGCAGGGCTTTCCGAATTCTGTTGAAAAGCTTTTGGCAAGCATTGAATAGCCTATAATAATGTTATTTTTTATAAATACGTATCCTTCGATATAAGGATTATCGTTTATACAGTTTTCCACATCAAATTTAAAAATTTCTTCGGAGGCATCGGTAAGTACGGCAGGTGATGAATAAAATGCCCTCATCATATTGATTACTTCATTGGTATGAATTTTTTTCATAATTTCTATTTTTATCATATTTTCTCCAATCGATTAGGTTTATTTTTTTGCGCCTATTTTTAAGCTTCTTGCGTAATAAAACAAATACTGCTGGGCAAAGCCCGAAAGGTTTGACCAAGTATTCTTTGCAAAATTATGTATTTCTTTAATTGGGGTATCGCTGCCGTTAAAATAAAAATGCTCCATAACACGCTTTACCCATACGTCTGTCGGAAAAACATCAGTCTTTCCCAATGAAAATAAAAGTGTGCAGTCTGCTACTTTGGGGCCGACTCCTTTTATCAAAATGAGTTTTTGCCTTGCCTCGTCCGAAGAAAGCAGCCTAAGAGATTCCAAATTAATTAGGTTTGAATTTATTTTTTGCGCCGCATCTATAATATATTTTGCTCTAAAGCCTGTTTTACATTCCGTTAAAGCTAAAATATCAGCATTTGCCAGCGAATGTTTATCCGGAAAAAAATAATAATCTCCTGATTTTTCTCCGTATTTTTCCGAAATATTTTTTATAACTTGTTTTATCATAGGTATTCTGTTGTTTTGAGATATTATAAAAGAAATAAGACATTCCCAAGGCTGTTGGTTTAAAATTCTTATTCCGCCGGCGTAATCGATTGCCTTTTTTAAAATTTTATCATTCGATAAAAGCTCTTTTATTTTGGCATAATCTCTGTTAAGATCGAAATAATTTATCCAAATTTGTTCAAAATCTTTTTTATCACAGGGATAAAAATAAACCTCGTCTTTATTTTGCTTTATATTAAGAACTCTGTTTTTGGCAATTATTATATATTCATTTTCATCAAGCTTTGTAAATCTGAAGCATTGACCGCACTCAAGGATCTCCTTTATATTAAAGCTGTCAAAGTCTGTCATAATTATTTTGTCGTCTTTTTGCTTATATTCCATAATTAATCTCCTTATAAATGCGTTTTTATTTATTATATCTTATTTTTTTTCATTTTTCCACTGTCGGCGCAAATAAGCTTTAACAAAATATAAGAATATCGTTGATTTATATTTTTTCTTGCTATATTTGCATAAATTATGTATAATCAATTTGGCTGTGGCTATATTTGAGATTTTGTTCTTTAATTTTGCACAGACACAAGCTTATAAAAAATAACGGAGGTGCTTAAATTGGGAAAGGCGTTAATAATCGGCTGCGGTGGCGTTGCGAGTGTGGCTATCCATAAATGCTGTCAAAATTCGGAGATATTTAACGAAATATGCATCGCAAGCCGTACAAAATCTAAATGTGATGCTCTTAAGGAAAAGCTTAAAGACGGAAAAACAAAAATATTAACGGCAGCTCTGGATGCCGATAATACAGACGAGGTAATTAATATTATAAACAGCTTTAAGCCCGATGTGGTTATAAATCTTGCTCTTCCTTATCAGGATTTGACAATTATGGAGGCTTGTCTTGCTACAAAGACAAATTATGTTGATACTGCCAATTATGAGCCTCCCGATACGGCAAAATTTGAATATAAATGGCAGTGGGCATACAAAGAGCGCTTTGAAAAGGCAGGCATAACCGCTGTTTTGGGAAGCGGATTTGACCCCGGGGTTACAGGAGTTTTTTCTGCGTATGCCCAAAAGCATCATTTTGATGAAATTCATACTTTGGATATAGTTGATGCAAATGCAGGCGATCACGGATATCCGTTTGCAACAAACTTTAACCCCGAAATAAATATAAGAGAGGTTACTGCCAAGGGCAGCTATTTTGAAAACGGAAGATTTATAGAAACAGAGCCTATGTCTATAAAAAGAGTTTATGATTTTCCTCAGATTGGAAAGAAGGACATATATCTTCTTCATCACGAAGAGATGGAATCTCTTGCCATTAATTTGAAAGGAATAAAGAGAATACGTTTTTGGATGACATTTTCGGAAAAATATTTAAATCATCTTCAGGTGCTTCAAAATGTCGGCATGACTTCAATTAAGCCCATAGAATTTGAGGGCAGGCAGATAGTTCCTCTTCAGTTTTTAAAGGCAGTTTTGCCTGATCCGGCATCATTGGGGCCAAGAACAAAGGGCAAAACTAATATAGGCTGTATTTTTACGGGAATTAAAGACGGAAAAGAAAAAAAATATTATCTTTATAATGTATGCGATCATCAGCAGTGTTATAAGGAGGTTGGCTCTCAGGCTGTTTCTTACACAACGGGAGTGCCGGCAATGATTGGCGCGCAAATGATTTTAACGGGAAAATGGAAAAAGCCGGGCGTTTATAATGTTGAAAACTTTGACCCTGATCCGTTTATGCAGGAGCTTAACAAATGGGGCCTTCCATGGCAGGAAAGCTTTGATCCGCAGCTTATAGACTGAAGTTATATGAGGTGAATTATGGCAATAAATTTTGATTTGTTTCCAAGCCCATGCTATGTTGTTGATGAAGCCCTGTTGGAAAAAAATTTAAAAATTCTTAAGTATGTTCAGGACAGAACAGACTGTAAAATACTGCTTGCGACAAAGGCATTTTCAATGTATTCGGTTTTTAATACCATAGGCAAATATCTGTACGGCGTAACCTCAAGCTCTCTTAATGAGGCAAGGCTCGGCTATGAAGAAATGGGCAAAGAGGTTCATATTTTTTCACCCGCCTACCGAGATGATGAGTTTGATAAAATAATTGAATACTGTGACCATATAGTTTTTAATTCATTTAACCAATGGAAAAAATATAAAAATAAAATTTTGGCTCAGCCTAAAAAAATACAAATCGGACTTAGAATCAATCCGGAATATTCTGAGATAAAAACGGAAATTTATAATCCATGTGCCAAAAATTCCAGGCTTGGAATTACTTTGGATGATTTTAAAAAAAATGAAGAGCTTCTTGACGGTATTGATGGCATTCATTTTCATACAATGTGTGAGCAGGGCGCAGATGTTTTGGAAAGAACTGTAAAAGCGGCAGCCGAAAAATTCGGCGGATATTTAAAAAATATGAAATGGCTTAATTTTGGCGGAGGACATCATATAACCAAAGAGGGATATGATTTGGACAGGCTTATAAGAGTTATTGACCGCGTAAAAGAAAAATATAACACAGAGATTTACCTTGAGCCGGGGGAAGCTGTGGCATTAAACAGTGGATTTTTAATTTCAACCGTGCTTGATGTAATAAAAAACGGAATCGATTTGGCAGTTTTGGATGTTTCGGCTGCTTGTCATATGCCCGATGTACTTGAGATGCCTTACAGACCGGAGGTTATAGGCGCAGGCGAAGCCGGAGAGTTTGAATACAGCTATCGCTTAACGGGGCCGACTTGTCTTGCCGGCGATATTATAGGAGATTATTCTTTTAAAAAGCCGCTAAAAGAAGGTGACAGAGTGATTTTCTGCGATATGGCAATTTATTCTATGGTTAAAAATAATACATTTAACGGAATAAATCTTCCGTCTATTGCACTGTATAGCCTTGATAAAAAAGCCAAAATTATTAAAACCTTTGGCTATGATGACTTTAAAAGAAGATTGTAGCCTAAAATTCTGGCAGGCGCAAAATGTGTTTGGATATATTTATTAAAGCTTATTTTGAGCCTGCCTGATATCGTTAAAGCATTTTTAGATATTTTATTTCATCTTCATTTAGATATCTGTATTCTCCTTTTTTCAGACCATCCAAGCTTAAAGCTCCTACTGCAATTCTTTTAAGGGCTTTTACAGGGTGATTTATTGAAGAACACATTTTTCTTATCTGACGGTTTCGCCCCTCTTTTATTATGATTTTAAGCTTTATCGGCTCTCCGTCTGATTTAACAACAAAAACCTTTGCTTTTGCCGTTTTTCTGCCGTCTATAAAGACGCCGTTTCTCAGCTTGTCAAGCTCTTCTTTTGAGGGCGGAGTTTTGATATCGGCTATGTAGGTTTTTTCAATGTTGTGTTTGGGATGAGTTAAACGATAGGCAAGATCGCCGTCATTTGTTAAAATCAGAAGCCCTGATGTATTGTAATCGAGCCTTCCCACAGGATATATCCTTTCTTTTATTCCGGTTATATATTCAAAAACGGTTTTTCGTCCAAATTGATCTTTTGTTGTTGTAACACAGCCCTCCGGTTTATTTAGCATTATATATATAAGATTTTTATTTATTTTAATTAATTTTCCGTCGAAAGTAACAATGTCGTTATCCGGATCTATTTTTGTTCCGAGCTGAGTTACGGTTTTGCCGTTTACAGCTACTCTGCCGTCTGATATATATTGTTCTGATTTTCGTCTTGAAGCAATTTCGGCTTCCGCAAGAAATTTTTGAAGTCTGACAGACAAAAGCTTCACTCCCTTATTATGTTAAAGCATTTTATTTTTATCGGCTTTTATATTATCATGCTTTAACAGGCTTAGTCAATTAATATTAATAAATTTAAATATAAGAAATAAAAGCTTTGGCGCAATATACATATTAATTGCAAACTTGCATTTTTTGTAAACCGGTGATATTATATATAAAAATATAATAGGAGGGTAATATGAAAAAGATAAAAATATTAAATAAAAACTATAATATTTTTCAATTGGCTGTTATTATCGCTTTTATAATATTTTCGATAGGTTTAATTATAGCCGGAGTTGATTTTTATAATCAAAAAAAGCTTAAAAAAGCGGCTGAAGCGCCTCTTCTAAAGTCTGTGAATGAATGTGTGGAGGTTTGCGATGAAGTTTATGCGCAGATGGGTATATCTGATGATGAACATTTTGATATCCTTAAAGGAAATATAGAAAATGCAGCCACCCCTATAAACAAGTATTATGCGGCACAAACGCTTATGGATTATACAAGCACGGTGTTTCTTAATTTCAGAAGCAAAGAGGCGGCGGAATATGAACAGGGAGATCCCAACGATTACAAAGCAAGAGTTTATCAGGAGTCTTTAAATGAGCTTCAGAATAAATTTCAGCAAAAACTTGGCGCTCTTTCCAAAGCAAGGCAGGATTATACATCTGTTAAATAATTTTTTAATGTATATCAAGATTTAAATGAGTGAAGAATTGAAAATAGGTTTAAATATAATCAACCAAATAAATCCATATTATACGGCTAAGATTCAGACTTAATTCGGTTGGTTATTTGCGTAATTGTCAGTATATGAAACGGAGGAATATCTGATGACGTTGATAACAAGTGAATTTTTAAAATTTATGAAAAAGTTTGATAATTATCCATTTGAAATTACAATAGATGGACAAAAAAATAAAATAGGCGAAGGAGAAGCGGCTTTTTCTGTTATTTTTAATAAAATACCAAGCTTAAGCAGCCTTATTACAAGCACATCACTTGCTTTGGGCGAAGGCTATATGAATGGCGATATAGAGATAGAAGGAGATCTCTACAATGCTTTGAGCTGTTTTCTTTCGCAAGTTGACAAATTTTCAACCGATAAAGTTAAGCTTAAAAAACTTATTTTTACATCAAGCTCAAGAAAAAATCAAAAAAAAGAGATATCATCACATTATGATATAGGAAATGATTTTTATAAGCTTTGGCTTGATGAAACAATGAGTTATTCCTGTGGATATTTTAAAAATGACAAATCTTCTCTTTACGAAGCTCAATGCAGCAAGGTGGAGCGTATACTCGAAAAGCTGTATTTAAAGGAAGGGATGAGCATATGTGACATAGGCTGCGGCTGGGGATTTCTGCTTATAGAGGCTGCAAAAAAATATAATATAAACGGAGTTGGCATTACTTTAAGCGTTGAGCAAAAAAAGGAGTTTGAAAGAAGAATAAAAGCCGAGGGGCTTGAAGAGCGCCTGAGAGTAGAGCTTTTGGATTACAGAGATATAGGATCCTTAAAGATGAGCTTTGACAGAGTTGTCAGCGTAGGTATGCTTGAACACGTTGGAAGAAAGAACTATGCCGAGTTTATAAGCTGTGTTAAGAGCGTTTTAAATAAAGGCGGGCTTTTTTTGCTTCACTTTATCAGCGCCCTTAAGGAGAATCCGGGAGACCCGTGGATAAAAAAATATATATTCCCCGGAGGAGTTGTGCCAAGCCTTAGGGAGATTATAAATACAGCCTCTGAAATGAAGTTTTATACAATTGATGTTGAGAGTCTTCGCCGTCATTATAACCGCACTCTTTTGTGTTGGAATGAAAATTTTCAAAAAAACAGAGATAAAGTTAAGGAAATGTTTGATGAAAAATTTGTACGCATGTGGGAGCTTTATTTATGCTCATGTGCTGCGGTGTTTATAAACGGCATTACAGATCTTCATCAAGTGTTGTTTACAAATGACGTAAATAATGATTTGCCAATGACGAGATGGTATTGACACTCAGAAGCCAAGGGCTTCTGAGTGTCAATAAACCTAAATTTTGTTGAGTTTATAAGTTTTTAAGAGCGTCGCAGACATCAAATCCGCAGGCGGAAATCGCATTTTCGCCGAGGAAAAAGGCGAGTTTCAAGGCTTTTAAAGCCGCCGGAATGAGCCTTTTATTCATCTGTTTAACTTCGAAAAAGTCCATTTGGACTTTTTCGATATTCAAAAGCCCTTGCAAAGCAAGGGCTTAATTTTATAGTGAAGCTAAAATATTTACGGCATTGTTTTTTACTATAATTTCTCCGTGTTCGGCAAGATAATATTTTGAGATTAAGTTTGATATGTGTTTTTGACCATATTCGCCTAAAATAGAATCCATTTCTTCAATTAAAATATTATCGGCTTCGCTGTCATTTTGCGCCACAAGAAAATAAGAATCATCAAGCTTATAAAGCATATTTGTGCCTGTATATTTGTCTTTTAGGCGAACGCAAGCCAAGCTTACGTCATTAAGATTTTTAAATGAAAAAACAGTCAGCCTCTCGTCGTCTTTATTTAATATGTCTTCACAGTCTGGCGGCATAGGGCTTTTTTTAAATCTTCTTTTATCTCTGCTTTCGGGGATTAAAGAGAAATTTTGATCCGTTTCACAATCGTTATTTACTTTTGAAACAATTATCATAATACTGTCGTTTGAAGCCGGAACAGCTTCTATCATAAGCGGACCGTTGTTTACCTCAAAACCACATTCCTCCATAGCCTGTTCCATAATATCTTTGAAAAGAAGCTGAGCTTTTTCGGAACCCATGGCAAGTTCGTTAATTTTTAAGTTCCTTTCTTCCAAATCTTCCTTTGTAAGATAAAATTTTATTTGGGTATCACTTATTTTTTCAATTTTCATTTAATCACATCCTTATTTAAGGGTATAAAATCGCTTGAAACAGAATAAAGCCTATAGATTACACAATTAACGTCTTAATTATAGTATAAATAATATATCGCCAAATGTAAAGAGTTTATTGTCAGAAAAATTTAGCCATAACATCAAGCAGGCGCCTAATAGCCGGAAGAATCGCCTGATTTGACAAAGACAGGATTTTTAATCATCATAACAATAAGAGGGATAACCATAAAAATCCATACAATAGGTTCAGCCGCTATTATAGCCCAATATCCGAAAATCGGCGCTGTAAATGAAGCTATCAAAACTTTACCCAAAAGCTCTATAAAGCTTGAAAAAATAGGAGTTTTTGTATCTCCTATACCCTGCATGGAATTTCTTAAAACAGCAATCAATGCAGGCACAAAATATAGCAGCGTATCCGCTTTTAAATAAAGCGAGCCGGTTTTTATAACTTTATACGAATCTGTAGAGGTTATAGCCTCGATAAAAGACGGCACTAAGGTATAGCTTGTTATAATAACAATAATGCACCATATCCAAACGGCAAGGGTTACGGTCTTTATGCCTGTTTTTATTCTCTGAATTTTTCCTGCGCCTAAATTTTGGCTGCAATAGGTTGCCATTGCCGTTCCCGCAACGCTGAATGGAAGCATAAAAACCTCTGTAAGCTTCCTTGCTGCCATATGAGCGATTATTATATCGGAACCCATTGTATTTATTGCGCCCTGAAGGGCAAGCGTTCCGAAAAAAACAAAGCTCATCATAAAGCCCATAGACAGACCGCAGCTATAAAGCAGCTTAACCGATTTTGAGCTTATCTTAAGATCCTTTAGCTTAAGACGAAAAAGAGGATATTTTTTTATTATATATATTATGCACAGCAAAACTGAAATTGCCTGAGAAATAACAGTTGCGGCGGCGGCGCCCTCCACCGAGGTTTTAAGGCACAGTATAAACAGATAATCGAGAGCCACATTAATCAAAGCGGAAATTATAAGAAAAATCAGCGGCGTAAATGTATCTCCGACAGACCTTAAAATAGCTGCCAAAAGATTATAAACAGCCGCAACTGTCATTGCAGATAAAATTATTCTTATGTATGATATAGCCTGCGGCAAAATATCCTTGGGGGTGTTAAGCCAAGTAAGAATATGTTTTAAAAATAAGACGCTCAATATTGTAAGAATCAGGGCTGTGGCGACAGTTAAAACCAAAGCGGCAGCGCCGGTCTTTTTTAATGCTTTATAATCCTTTGCGCCGAAGTATCTTGCCGTTATAACGGCAAAGCCGTTTGTAAGGCCAATAAGAAAGCCTATTATCAATGAATTGATTGGGCTTGTGGCGCCAACGGCGGCAAGAGCGTTATCCCCCAAAACGCTGCCGACTATATAGGTATCGGCAAGGTTATAAAAAAGCTGAAATATGTTTCCGGCAAAAATAGGCAGTGAAAAAATAAATATTAATTTAATAGGATTTCCTTTTGTTAAGTCATTCATAATTATCCCTTTTTATTAAAGTTTTAATCCGCTAAGAAAGTTATAAAATTAGAAAGCAATATAAAAAACCGTCTTAATCGACGGTCTTTTACAAGGTATTTTATAGATTTTAAGCTATTAATGATAAATTGTCAGCCTGCTTTAAGCTCCAAACGGAGTCTGTCGGCTATAAGGGCTATAAATTCCGAATTTGTCGGCTTGCCTTTATGATTGCTTATTGTGTAGCCAAAAAGAGAATCTATTGCATCTACCTTTCCTCTGCTCCATGCAACCTCAATGGCGTGTCTTATAGCTCTTTCAACTCTGCTTGGAGTGGTATTGCACTTTTTGGCTATAGATGGATACAATTCTTTTGTAATATAATTTAAAACATCAATATCATCAATTGCCATAAGAATTGCATCTCTCATATAATGATATCCCCTAATATGAGCCGGAACGCCTATTTCATGAAGAATAGCCGTTACCCTAGTTTCAATATCAACAGATGTTTTTAATGAAGATGCGCAAACGGAGCAGCCGGATGATGTTAAAAGAGGCTCATTAAGCTGTCTTATTCTGTTGAGCAAAAGCTCCATATCAAAAGGCTTTGCTATATAATGCTTAGCGCCAAGGGCAAATGCTTTTTTCATTATCTGTTCTTCTGTAACCGCAGTAAGCATTATGCACATAACATCAGATATCATTTTGTTTTCATTAAGCTTTTCTAAAATACCAATCCCATCGAGATGCGGCATTACCTCATCAAGCAATGCAACATCAGGCTTTAATTCCATAATCTTATTATAAGCCTCCATACCGTCATTTGCAACACCAACTATTTCCATATTATTTTTTTCAAGATAATTTTTTATCAAGTCTGAAAAATCCTTGTTGTCATCGGCTATTAAGATTTTGAATTTGTTTTGCTCCAAAGAAATCCCTCCGTTTATAAATGTTGAGCAAACAGATGCTTTCTGTCTGCACCGATTTAATGCCAACGCCGCTTTAAAGGCGAAATATTGTTGATTGGTTAAATTATTTCATAAAATATTAATTTTTACCAATAATATGTATTATAATATATAATACTAAATAAATCAATACTTTTTTTCATCTTTTAGGGATACCATTAATGGATAACTGAGAATTGCTATATCTCCTATCGCTGCTTATATCCTTTCCAAACCAATCGGGAGGGTTGAATTTTTGGGCGTCTTCAATACTTTTAAACTCAACTTCAACATTCATAAAGCCTTTCAATTCACCGTGATAAATGTCTAATTCTGCCGTTAAGTTATCATCAAGCGGTATAATATATCTTGTTTTTTCTATTTTTTTTGATTCAACTTTTTTCCATAAATTATCAAATTCTTCTTTTGAGAGTTTATATTCAAATTCTGTCTTTTTAATATCTCCCTCTCCCTTAAATGTAAAAATATATTCATCGTCACGTCTGCGAAGTCTCAACGTAGGGAAAACAGAAATATACGCCTGCTCTATTTTGTATGATTTGTATTTATCTAAATTTTTGGGCAGATTTTTTACAAAAAATTTTCTTTCAATCTCACAGTTAATATTGTTTGACATATGCTGATCTCCTTTTAGTATGATATTTGTACTTTGTTTGCGCTGAATATTTGTAACCGACCGAATTGCTTTGGCGGTTAAATATCATTTATTTTTTGCGGCATAAAAATTGAATTTGTTTCTGAATTGGATTATAATAATATAAGAGCAATGCCGAATATTTACGGCGTCTGTTTTTACCCTGATTGTTGTATTATACATCAATATAAAAATAATTTACAGAGTATTAAGGAGGTTTTTTATGAGTATAGCTTATTTATTTCTTGCAGACGGTTTTGAAGAGGTCGAAGCGCTTACCGTTGTTGATATATTAAGAAGGGGAGGAGTAAACATTAAAACCGTTTCTATAATGGAAGGAAAAGATGTCATTGGCTCTCACGGAATAAAAGTTGAAGCAGATCTTATGTTTGATAAAAAAGGATACGATGATGCGGATATGCTTATTTTGCCGGGCGGGGGAAAGGGTACCCAAAATCTTAAGGCCCATAAAAATCTAAACGGCATAATAATAAAAGCCGAAAACAAAGGCAAATACCTTGCCGCAATTTGCGCTGCGCCCAGTGTTTTTGGCCTTGCGGGCATTTTGGACGGATTAAAGGCGGTATGCTATCCGGGCTTTGAGCTTCAGCTTATAGGCGCTACCATAGGAAAGAGCAGCGTTGTTAAGGATGGAAAAATAATAACGGCAAAAAGTGCCGCTGCTTCAATGGAGTTTTCTTTTGTTCTCCTTGAAACCCTTGAGGGAAGCGAAAAGGCGCAGGAGGTTAAAGACAGTATATTGTTTGTAGGCTGATGATGATATTCGTACCCTGCCCGGGGTACGAATATCATTTGTTATGTTATTCATCGGCTAAAAAAATTTGCGCAAAAATTGCCGGAAGCTGACTTTCATAAACCCATTTAAGCTCTAAAAAATCAAAGGCATTTTTAACGACATTCTTGTCAATATTATATATGTACGAAACGGCGGCAGGAGAATAAAACCGAGGGCTTCCGCATTCTATCTCCCTTTTAAGCAGGCGGCATATAAAGCTGTCAAGGCTCATTAATAAAGGAAGAATTGTGTCAGCCTTTATTGTGCTTAAATTATTTGCACGAAGCGCTGATTTTATTTCTTCACAACTGACGTCTAAGGCTAACGAAGCCTGTTGTTCGGATATATCGCCTTGCTTTAAAAGCAAATCAAGATTTTCAATTTTTGGAGTTATTTCGGATTTATAAAAATCCAAAAAACTTCTTTGTTTTATTAACTGTGCCATACTATCTCTCCTGTTTATGTAAATTAAGCCACTGGGCTTTAGGCAAAACAAATCCGCTTTAGTTATTATCGTTAAAGCGCAGTTATAATAATCACTGTAATATAATTATATCATAAATAAATATATATTCCACGAGAAATAGTTGGAAAACAGACGGCAGCCGCCTTAACGAAAGGGAGTAAGGATGTGAACAAGCTTCAAAAATATTTTAATTACAGACAAGCTCTTATAGATCAGTATGCTAAAGGTGATATGACAAAAAAAGAATATCTTAAAAAAAATCTTGATGCTGTTTTATCGCTTAATATTGCGCCTTTTAAAAATATAGATACAGTAGAGAAGGCTCTTTTTAATTACCAATACTACAATGCAATGGCAAAGGAAGCAAAAATAGATGCGGCATATGCATCAAACAGTGAATATGCCTACTGCCTGAGAGAAAAAGCCGATTATTATTATTCAAAAAAAGATGCGGCAACTCTTAAAATATTGAGGCTTTTGGATTTTAAGGGAATAAATGCCTATTTTATAAATGTAAAATCAAAATATCTTAAAGGAAAGTTATTTGAAATTGTGCTTTTAGAGCATAATATGATTTTACATTCTTCAAATTCTGTTATATTAAATCAGCTAAGAAATGAATGTATTTTTGATGAGCATACCAAAAAAAGCGTTATAGACAGCTATATAAACCAAAAATATTATTGAAATAATAATTGCCGAAAAAGTTTTAGGGCTTTTTCGGCAATTGAGTAAAAACCTGTGGAATTTTATAATAATTTAAAATGTTTCATTTAAAAAGTCGGATATCAATTCATTAAATACATCAGGCATTTTATAAGGTATAAAGTGATCGGCATTTTTGATAATTTCAAGCCGACTGTTTTTAATTAATTTTGCTATTTTTTTTGTGTGCTTTAGCTTTATTATATCGTTTTCGCCTGCAACAACAAGGGTTTTTGCCGTAATTTTGCTTAAACTTTCTTCACTTATATTAGGTTCTTTAATCATAATAGAGAGCATATCTCTGTGTATTTCGTTTTTCTTATCAAGCTGCGCAGCCAATGTAAACATATAATAGCTTAAAACAGTTGGCAGCCAAAATTTAAATTTTAAGCCGTTAGGTTTTATATTTGCTCCGGTCAATACAAGTCTTTTTATCCTTTGTGGATGCTTATAGCCCAGTATTAAAGCCAAATTAGCCCCATCGCTGAAGCCTATTATATTTGCTTTTGGTATCCTTAACTGATTTAAAACACAAAAAATATCTTCAGCCATCAAATCTAATGTAAGCTTTTCGCCGCCAAATTCGGATTTTCCGTGTCCTCTGCTGTCAATAAGTAAAATTGTATATTTATCTTCAAAAAAATCCCTTTGTTTTTTAAAATATTCAAGGCTTTCACTATTGCCATGTAAAAAAACAAGGACCTCGGAACTTGTATCCGAATTTTCATAAATTTCAAAATTAATTTTTGCACTGCCGCTTTGAACGAAACCAGATTTCATATTTTTAAGCCTTTCCTGCTTTATATTTAAGCAATCGCTTAACAGAATAACTGCATTGGAATGCTTTGATCAACGTTTATTATTTTTAAAACACAAATATATAGTTAAGTGCCAACGCCTAAAAAGGCGAAAGATTTGCTTTAAACGGCTAAGGCTGTCAAAAACTGCTGATTGAATCTTTCTGTTTTTGGCAGTTATTAAAATTCCGTTAAAAGCTCAGAGCATTGTCTGCCAAGCTTTGAGAATATTTCAGCTATAATTTTGTAAAGCTTTGCTTCGCTTTCAAAAAATTCCTTTGCCGTTTTGTTTTGAAGCAAATTAAAATATAATCTGCTGACGTTTGCTTCTTCGTTTAGGTCGTAAGGCTCTCCGTTTGCTATTTTACATTGAATATGAACATGAAGCCTTTTAAATTCTTTCATCTTGGCTAACAGTTCACTATCCTGCATAACCTTTTTTTTGCATAGAATATAATTTTTATAATATTCGCTTTCACTTATGGAGAGCATCATTTCATCAGCAATATTTAAAATATTTTCCATAAAATCACCGTTAAATCTCCATTATTATTGGTAAAATCATTGGGCTTCTTTTTGTTTTATGCCATAAAAAATCTCTTAAAGTATCTTTAATCAGTGTTTTTATGAAAGCCCATTCGTTAATGTTTCTTTCCTCGCATTTGTAAAGAGCTTCTTTTACTACGTTTCTTGCCTCTGTAATAAGCTCTTCACTTTCCCTTACATATACAAAGCCTCTGGAAATAATATCAGGGCCGGAAAGGATATTTCCGTTTTCTTTACCCATAGAAACCACAACAATCATAAGGCCATCTTGAGAAAGATGCTTTCTGTCTCTTAAAACTATATTCCCTACATCTCCCACGCCAAGACCATCTACAAGAACCTGTCCCGCCGGAACGCTTCCCGCTATTTTCGCTTTGTCACGGCTAAGCTCCAGCACATCGCCTATGCCCATAAGGAAAACGTTTTCTTCTTTCATGCCAAGTTCTACGGCAAGCTTTTGATGCACCTTAAGGTGTTTGTATTCGCCGTGTATTGGCATAAAAAACTTTGGTTTAACGAGAGCATGAAGAAGCTTTATTTCTTCTTGTCTTGCATGGCCTGAAACATGAACGTCTTTAAGGCCGTCATAAATAACATCGGCGCCGCTTTTTAAAAGCTCATTTATAAGCCTGTAAACATTTTTTTCATTTCCGGGTATAGGAGATGCACTGATAATAATTCTGTCTGTAGGCTTAACTTCAACTTGTCTATGCTCATTTGAGGCTATTCTTGAAAGAGCTGACATAGTCTCTCCCTGAGAGCCTGTCATTATAATAACAAGCTGTTCGTCCGTGTAATTTTTTATTTCGGTTATATCAATCATAACGTTCTCGCCAACATCAAGGTAGCCAAGCTCGCAGGCGGTATTAACAACATTACTCATGCTTCTGCCTACAACGGCAACTTTTCTGTTGTGCTTAACGGCGGAATTTATGATCTGCTGTATCCTGTGTATATTTGATGAAAATGTTGCAACCATAATGCGGCGTCCAAGGCTTTCTTCGAATATTTCTTCGAATATTGCACCAACGGTTTTTTCGCTCATTGTATAACCCTTAAGCTCGACATTTGTGCTTTCGCACATAAATAAAAGCACACCCTTTTTGCCTAGCTCCGCAAAGCGCTGAAGATCTATTACATCACCTTGAATGGGAGTATAATCGATTTTAAAATCGCCGGAATGGACAACAACGCCGACAGGGGTGGTTATTGCAAGGGCGCAAGAATCGGCTATGCTGTGATTTGTTCTGATAAATTCTACTTTAAAATGATCTCCAAGTTTAATTATATCGCCTGCATTTACGCAGTTTCTTTCAACCCTGCTTAGTATATTATGCTCTCTTAATTTTGTTTCAACCAATCCGATTGTAAGCCTTGTTCCGTAAATAGGAACATTAACTTCCTTTAAAAAATAAGGCAGAGAGCCTATATGATCCTCATGGCCGTGAGTTAGTACGATTGCTTTTATTTTATCCGCATTTTTTACAAGATAAGTAAAATCGGGTATAACAAGATCTATGCCCAGCATATCGTCCTCAGGAAATGCTACGCCGCAATCCACTATAATAATTTCGTTATTATATTCAAATGCAGTCATATTCTTTCCTATTTCGTGTAAACCGCCGATAGGTATAACCTTCAGCTTAGTTGATTTTCCTGCCAAATAATAACACCTCCGATAATATTTAATTTAAAAGATGTAAAAAATTAAAATTTCATTTCGTATCCGTTATCTTCATCTTGCAAAAGTATAATTATTTTATTGTATTCGTCGTCATCTTCAACAGGCTTATATACAGCCTCGTCACCGTTTTCTTCAATTTCTTTAAGAAGATAAGCTTCGGGCTCTTCACTGTCAAACTGCTCACAGTCAACAACAAGTATATATTTTTCTTTATCAACTTCTATTCCGTCAACTACAAAACAATCTTTTTCATTTCCGTCCTCGTCTTTAAAGCTTATGGTTTCATAAGCTTCATCTTCACCGAAAAGACCTGCAAGCATATCAAGATTATCGTTATTATCATTATTGTCGTTCATATTTTTCTCCTTATATTTCATTTATAAAAGCCTTTGACAGACTGTTTTTATATAAATCCGAAATTACAAAAGCACGAAAAAATTGCGCATCATAAATAAAGCGGCAATATCAATTTTACGGCATTTGCTCAGGGCTGTTATTTTGGGGCGTTCTGTTATTTTGCAGGCTGTCAAGATAGCCCTGCAAAATAAAGACAGCCGCAGTTTTATCAATAACGGCTTTTCTTTTTTTTCTGCTTAAATCCGCTTCCAAAAGCCCTCTTTGAGCCGCAACGGTAGATAGTCTTTCATCCCAAAGAATAACCGGCAGCTTAAAAATTTTTTCAAGCTTTGATTTAAATTCCAATGTTTTTTCTGCTCTCGGCCCAATTGTATTATTCATATTTTTAGGATACCCAAGAACGATTGTTTCAACACCATATTCTTCAATGACTGCGCCAAGCTGAATAATGCTGCTTTTAAGCGCATCTTCTTTTGTTCGCCTTATGATTGAAAGCCCTTGCGCAGTCCAGCCGAACGGATCGCTTACAGCCACGCCTATTGTTTTTTCACCAAAATCAAGACCTAAAATCCTCATAGATAGTTCACCTTATACTGTTTTCGAGGTAGAAGTTTACTATTTCTTCCAAAAGTTCATCACGTTCGATTTTGCTTATAAGGCTTCTTGCGCTTTGGTGGCTCGTTATATAGGTAGGGTCGCCGGAAAGTATATAGCCCACAATTTGATTGACAGGATTGTAGCCTTTATCCTTTAAAGCGGCACACACCTTATCTAAAATAAGGCTTGCCTGAGATTTTGAAATTTTTTCCTGATTGGAAAAGCGTTGAGTTTCGTATTTATTTTCCATAATAAAATCACGCTCCGAATATAAAAATTTTAACCGATTAAGTAAGGATATCTTGCTTTGCAAAATATTAAATTGACTCCGCTCATTATTCCACACTTTTAATGATAATATAAATTGCCGTTTTTTGCAAATATTTTTCAAAATAAATTTCCGGCAATTTTCGCATTAACGGTTTCTTTGTCTGTTATATTTCCTATTTTAACTTTTAATGTTTTATTTATTATATTTTTTGATTTTGATTCAGCTCTTACTTTTATATAATTTGATGTATGCCCCTCAAAAATGCCGTCTTGTATTTGTCTTTCAAACAAAACTTCCGCCTCTCTGCCCTCGAAGCTTTTTAAAAACTCTTTGTTCAGCCTGTCGCTTAGCTCTATCATGCGGCGGCTCCTTTCGGATTTTATTTCATTGGGTATCTGATAAGGAAAAGAGGCTGCGGGGGTTCCTTTTTTGGGGGAATAGGGGAAGCTGTGAATTTTTGCAAAACCTATTTTTTTTGCAAAGCTTAAGCTTTGTTTAAAGTCATCTTCGCTTTCGCCGGGAAAGCCCGTTATTATGTCTGTTGTAAAAGCCGCATCGGGAAATACCGATCTAAGCTTTTTAACAGCCTGTTCATACTGCTGCGTATTGTATCGGCGGTTCATTTTTTTAAGTATTTTGTCGCATCCGCTTTGAAGAGAAAGGTGAAAATGCTCACAAAGCTTATCGAGAGATTGTATTTCTTTTATAAATTCATCAGTAACAATAAGAGGCTCTACAGAGCTTAAGCGTATTCTGTTTATGCCGCCTATGCCGTGAATCAGTTTTATAATTTTAATTAAATCTATATTTTTAAGATCTTTGCCGTAGCTTGCTATATGAATCCCTGTTAAAACTATCTCTTTAAAGCCGTTTTGAGAAAGTCTTTCAACCTCTGATAATATTTCATTTGGCTGTCTGCTTCTTACCGGCCCTCTTGCATACGGAATTATACAGTATGAACAAAATCTGTCACAGCCTTCTTGTATTTTTATAAATGCCCTTGTTCTGTCTTTAAGATCGGTTATTTTAAGAGGCTCAAAATATCTTTCGCCCATAATTTCATCCACAGCGTTTAAAACGCCGTTATTTTTTGAATAATTCTCTATTATTTCAACTATTTTGCCCCTGTTTTTTGTGCCGACAACAATATTTATTCCCTCTATTGAAGCGACTTCATCGGCGGAGGTTTGGGCATAACAGCCGCCTGCCGCTATAATTGCGGATGGATTTTTTTTTCTTGCCTGCCTTATAAGCTGCCTTGATTTTTTATTGCTGAAGTTTGTAACCGTACAGGTATTTATAAAATAGATATCCGCCGTTTTGTCAAAATCTGTAATTTCATAGCCCTTTTGAGAAAAAAGTTCCGATATTGCCTCTGTATCGTACAGATTAACCTTACAGCCCAAAGTGGCAAAGGCAATTTTTTTTTTGCACATTTTTATACCTCACTTTAAAGAATGTATAAGCTACTGCTTAACATTTCTTTTTTTGATAAACCTAAAATCTCCCACCATATAGCCTTCAAGATTTCTGAAAGCGTTTCTGAAAGTGTTTAAATCACTGTAGCCTACATTAAGGGCTATGGCTTCATCACTCATATTTGTTTCGACAATAAGCTTTTTGGCTGCGTTTATTCTTACGTATGATAAATATTCCTGAAGCGTTTTGCCCGCCCTAGTCTTAAAAAGTTTTTTTAAATACTGTGCAGAGCAGTTTAACTGCTGAGATAATTTTTGATAAGTTATATTTTCAAAATAATTTTTTTCTATATATTTTACGGCATTGTCATATAGTTCGTTTTCTTTGTTTTTCCTAAATTCTCCGATATATTCACACAGCTTTTCAAGGCCTTTAAGCATAAGATTTTTTGCATCCTCAAGAGTTTTAAGCCCCAATATTTCGGATGTTGGGAAAAAATATTTAATTCCGTTAAGATTAAGCTCCTGCTCCGCCGCATGACGGTTTATGGAGATAATAATATCCATTACAATCTGAGAAATAAGCCTTGAAGAGATCTCTCCGGCTTCTTCAAGGGCGCCGAAAAGCTCGTTTAAAAGCTTTACGCAGTAGTTATACTCACCTATAACGGCGGTATATACCAAAAGTTCTTCTCTTTCGATAGGATAATTGTAAGTGATCCTGTTTTCGCCCTCAACGTGTTCCAAGGCGATTATTGAGCCGTAGCCCACTATGCATCTGTATCTGAGAGCAGCCATAGCTTCATGAAATGAGGTTTGAAGCTTTGCAAGGCTTTCATAAATCCTGCCTACTCCTATCGATATGCTTATACCCTCGTTTACCTCAGGCGCTATATTGTTTTTAATTTGCTTTAAAAACTCCATAGCATCGTCAAGCTCATCGAAACCTCCCATTATAATGCCTATTTCGTTAAACTGGTTTATAAAGGCGACTCCGTTTGTTATTGATTGATTTATGATGTTTAATATTTTTAAAACGAGAAGATGCTTTTCTTTTTCATCGAGAGCAAGCACTATTTTTTTAAAATGATCTATTCTTAATACTGCAACACAGTAAGGAGGTTCTATTTTAACGTCAAAATATTCAAAGCTTGAAGAAATTTCTTCGACATTTGTAAGATGACCTCTCATGATTGTTGAAAAAAAGCAATTTTCAAAAAGAGGGAGCTTATCTTCATAGTCTTTCATAAGGATTCTTTGAAGGCGGTCTGTCTGTTCGTCGTTTTCAAATGACTTTAATACTTCGTTAAGGCATCTTTCAAGCTCGCTTGGCTTAACGGGACGGTACATATATGCCAGAGCTCCGTATTCCATAAGCTTTTTCATATATTCGCTTTCGGTTATGCTTCCGTACAATACAATTTTTAAAGCAGGATTTTTTTCTTTAAGCTCTTTTATGGATTTAAAAGACATATTTCCAAAAAATTTCATTTCTATTATTATAATATCGGGCTTAAACTCTTCAAGATTTTTATAAAATTCGCCTATTGACAAAGCAGGTTTTACAAGCTCAAATATAGAAAATTTTCTTTTAATGTAAGATCTGAAATTTGAAACGTTGTCAATATCCAAATCGGCAATCATAATTTTTTTCATATTTTTCACCATCCTTTCGCAAGTCAAGTGCAGAGATTTAATCGAGATATATTCAACTGTATGAATATTATACCATTACAGTTAAAATAACGCAACAGTTACATAAAGCATTGCCACGGATTGTTACTCAGGGCAATTGCTTACGAAAAAGGTTAAAAAATACATTATTTATTAAAAATTTTTTCATTTTCTTAAGCGATTTCCGTGGCGCTATATCGCCTTGACTTTAAATTTCCTTTGTGATATCATCAGAATGCAGGAGGTGGCAGTAATTTTTTGCTATATATAAATTATGGAGGAAATTTATGAAAGAAAATTCAGAAAAAATGAAAAATACTTTATCAAATTTAATAGAGCTTAGGCTTAAACAATGTCTTTTGATATTGATTTCTGATTTGTGCAATATAACAGATGGAGCTGTACAATATAAAGAATCCGTTGAGATCTCGGAGATTAGGCAGGAAATTTTAACTCTTGCTAAAGAGATTTCACCTACTGCAAAAAAAAACGAATCTCAAAGAGAGGAATTTTTAGAGTATCTTACCTCTCTCAGAAACAAAATTTCAAAATCCACAAACCATATAACTCATTATTTTGCCTGCTGGGGACAGACATTAGAGAGAGTTTTAAACAGCAGCAAACTGCTTTTAGTCAAGGATGAACCTGTTCCAAATACTTCTTGCGAAGAAATTTTGATTAATTGTGAAAAATATTTATGCTATACCCGAGAAAACAAAAAAACAGATCATTCAAGACTTATTTCATGTCTGCCGGTTTTAATGCCAAGAAATTCATTCAGCGACTATATTAAAGCATCTTTTAATCTGCTTTATAAAAACACCTCTTCAGATTATATAAAAAAAATGAATAAATTTTATATATCTATGTTTCTTCCATTCAAAGAGCTTGATATTTCCGATCAATTCCCCGATATTTCAAACAAAATAAATGAAGTGTGGAATATGGATCTTTCCAACAAGACTTTGGAAGAACTTAACAACCTTTATGAAGAAATTTCTTCATTAAAAGAGCCTTTAGACAACATAGCATCGGATTATAATATGATATATAACGATATAAACTTTATTTATCTTCTTGCTAAAAATTATGACAGGCTCCAAAAATTTTTTGATGATGATTTCGAGCTTAAAGACCTTTACTTATCAGCGTGCAGACTTGACGAAGCAGAACATAACGAACTTTTTTCCGACAGAATAAGAGAGCTTGCCGAAAAAAGAACAGACAACGTTTGGAATATGGTTGATAGGGTTTATAATTCATATAATAAGCTTTTCCCAAGCGATTTTTCATCCGATGATGAAGAAATAAACAGTCTTTACAAAACGGCAAGAGAGATTGACATTATATATTTTGAAGATATTCTTTTAAATAATGTTTTAAGCCCCGATGATGACTTAATTCCTCTCAAGCCCGATGATGAAAAATTTAAAACGGTTGTAAATTCCGCTGCGGAAGAAATTGTCGAAGCCGCAAAAAATTGCGGGCAATATTACAGCCCGAATAAGCTTAAGCTTGCAAAACAGTTTTTACTCGCTAGGATTCCCTGCCCTTTGTCCGATGAGCAGCTTTTAAACTATATAAGCAATACTTTGGATTCGATAAAAGGAAAGCCCGGATATCTGATTGCTATTAATAATATAATACAGTTATTGGTTGAGGAAGATTTTTTAGAGATTTCTGACGAAAGCGAAGAGTTTTGCGAATGTGAAGATGAACATATTCATATCCATCACCACCATCATTATTAGTGTTGGTTATAAATATCATTGCAAAGGAAATGCTCCGACAGCATTTCCTTCAGACTGTCAATAAACCCTATTTTGACCAAGTAACTTAAATCGTCACAGACTTATAATCCGCAGGCGGAATTCACTTGCGCCGAGGAAAACAGCGAGTTTCAAGGGATTTTTAATCCCGATGGAATGAGCTGTTTATACATCTGTTTTCTCTCGAAAAAGCCCCGCAGGGACTTTTTCGAAACTCAAAAGGAAATGCTCCGACAGCATTTCCTTTTTTTATACTTTCTGCTTTTATGCGGCGCAGTTGTCTGTTAATTGACTTTTTTATTTATGTATGATAAAATAATACGAATAAATTATCTTCAAAATAATAGCTTTGTTGATACTAAGGAGTACGGCATATTTATGAAAAAACGGTTTATAAGGCTATTGCCTTTGTTTTTAATGTGTATAGTAGGTATTTCTGCCGTTTTGATAAGTTTTGTTTATTTCGATTTCATATCCAAACGAATTTATGAAGACAGTACAGATCATTTAGAGGAAATTTATGCTCAGGTAAATCGCTCATTCGGCGCTTTTGTTGAGAGAAATTGGGGTCTTTTAAACAGTTGGGCAAATTATTTTATCCCAACCCGACAGCAATATGAAGAAATTTCCGATTTTATCAAAAACGAACAATCTTATTGGGGATTTTCGGAATTTTATTTTATATCAGATGATAATACCTGCATGACAATCGACGGCATAAAAAGCAATATGGATTCGGAAACATCTTGGAATACGCTTGTTCATCGCAAAAATCCTATTATGGCGGCGGAAACTCTTTCGACAATATTCGCCGTACCCGTAAAACACGGCGAATATAACGGATTCGGCTACGATGCCATAGCTATAAGCTACACTAACGAAGATATGGCAAATTCTCTTAACGTAGATGCTTTTTCAGGCAAAGCCAAATGCTTTGTCATACATAATGACGGAAGCGTTTTGCTCTCAACACAAGTTGGGGGTAATGTATTCAGCAGCTATCTTATGTACCTTAAAGCGGCATCAAATCTCGATGAACACAGCCTTTCAAAGCTAAGCAAAGATTGGATAAACGGAAAATCAGGGCTTCTTCAATGCAAGATAGGCGGCGTCAGCTATTGCATTTTGTATCAGCCCATAGGCTATCAGGATTATATTTTGCTCAGCGCAGTACCTCAAAATGTTGTAAGCGCAGGTTTTCTGTCTGTTCAAAAAACAACTATAAATGTTTCAATTGTGCTATTTTTTATGATATTTGCTTCTATAATCGCTTTTTTTATTCTGCGAGGCAAAAAACAGTCGCAAAAGAACAAAATGGAGCTTCAGTACAGAGAGCGTATGTTTGATGTGCTTTCAAACAACGTAGATGACATATTTTTAATGCTGGATGCCAAAAATCATAATGTAGACTATGTCAGCCCTAATATAGAAAGGCTTTTGGGCATACAAGTTGAAGAAGTTCGTGAAAATGTAAGGATAATGGAAAAATGTGCAGTCAACGCCAATATTGTAATTCCGGAAAAAGAGCTTGAATCCATTCCTCTTAACAAAAACAAATATTGGGAATGTGAATATATGCATCAAAGCACAGGTGAATGTCGTTGGTACAGAATGATCATATACCATATGAATATTCAGGATGTCAGAAAATATGTTATTATATTGTCAGACCGCACCCACGAAAGAAGAATGAATCAAAATCTTCAAGATGCGCTGACAGCGGCAAGAAGCGCCAACGAAGCAAAAAGCAACTTTCTTTCCAATATGTCGCATGACATACGCACACCGATGAATGCAATTGTGGGCTTTTCGGTATTGCTGGATAAAAACGCCGAAAACGTTGATAAGGTTAAGGAATATACTCATAAAATAAAAACTTCCAGTCATCATCTTTTAAGCCTTATTAACGATATATTGGATATGAGCAAGATAGAAAGCGGCAAAACATCTTTAAATACAGACTGTTTCAGCCTGCCGGAGCTTTTGGAGGAGCTTAATATAATACTTATGCCACAGGCTAAGGCAAAATCACAAAGCTTTAAATTTCATGTTAACGGAACTCCTCCGGAGAAAATAGTAGGAGATAAGCTTCGCCTTAATCAAATTTTAATAAACCTGCTCTCAAATGCCATTAAATACACTCCGGAGGGCGGGGAGATAGAATTTTTGGTTTCCGAGCTTCCCAATAATTCGTCCAATCAATATGTAAAGCTAAGGTTTGCGGTTATAGACAATGGAATAGGAATGAGTGAAGAATTTCAAAAAAATATATTTAATCCTTTCAGCCGTGAGATCAGCTCCGTTACCAACAAGATACAGGGCACAGGGCTTGGAATGGCAATTACAAAAAATTTGGTTGATCTTATGGGCGGTATAATTCAGGTAGAAAGCCGGCCGGGAAACGGCAGCAAATTTACTGTGGAGCTGTCGTTTGTTCTTCCCGAGCAGGAAGCTTCCGAGCTTTGGTTTCATCAAAGGGTAAACAAGATGCTTGTTGCCGATGATGAAGAGGATATTTGCTTGTATATTCAAGAAATGATGCATGGTACGGGAGTAAATGTATCCTACGTTACAAACGGTTCTGCGGCAGTTGAAACAGCCGTAAATGCGCATAATGACGGCGAAGATTTTCAAGTTATTCTTTTAGACTGGAAAATGCCCGAAATTGACGGCATAGAAACCGCACGCATTATTCGCAAAAAAATAGGAGCAAATGTGCCTATACTTGTATTGACCTCATACGATTGGAGCGAAATTGAAGAAGAAGCAAGACAAGCCGGCATAAATGCTTTTATGTCAAAACCGTTTTTCCCCTCTACATTCAAGCAAATTCTTGAGCCTTTGTTTTTGGACGGCTCCGCCAATAATAAAGAGCAGCAAAATAAAAACGAAAGCGTGCTTAAGGGCTTACTCTTCCTTGCCGCCGAAGATAACGAGCTTAACGCCGAGATTCTCAAAGAAGTGTTATCCATGGAAGGCGCTGACTGTGAGCTGGCAGCCAATGGGCTTGAGGCTGTGGAGATGTTTAAAAAATCCAAGCCGGGCTATTATGATATGATATTAATGGATGTTCAGATGCCTGTTATGAACGGCTATGAAGCCACCAGACAAATAAGAGCCTTTGAGCGTCCCGATGCAAAAACAATACCTATTGCCGCTATGACGGCAAACACATTTGCCGAAGATGTAAGAAACGCTATGGATGCAGGTATGAACGGACACCTTGCCAAACCCATAAATTTAGATGCCGTAAGAGATCTTATCGGAAAGCTTATAAACAAATAACAAATAACAGCGTATTTGAGAAAGGTGGGATATCGATGAAAAAGCTGTGTTTTTCTATAATTATAATTGCTGCAATATTTTTTCTGACATCATGCAGTGTAATTGAATTATTATCAAAAAACTCCGAAAGAGTTACTCTTACAATCATGGGCAGAAAAAGTGATGTGAAAAAAAGCTATCTTAATTCTATTTTTGAACAATACGAAAAATCCACAGGAAACAAATTGGATATTATTGCCTTTGAGGACGCTGAGTTTGAAGAGCGTGCCGCAAAAAAATTTTCAGACGGAGAGATTCCCGATATATTTCTCCATTTTCACAATGCGGATCTCAGCCGTTATAATGTTTCAAACAATTTTTATTTCCTTAACGACGAACCTTGGATTAACGAGCTGACTGACAGCGCCGCTGCCTATTGCAAAGATTCCCACGGAAACCTTTTGGGTATGCCGTTTTGGGAAAGCTCTGTTTCAGGCTGTTATTACAATAAAACAATACTTGACAGCTTAGGCCTTAAGCCTGCTTCAACACAGGCTGAATTTGACGTTTTATGTCAGGCTCTTGCTGATATTGGTTATAATCCTATCTGTTGGCCGGCAAACGGCTGCACATGGATGTTCCAATTTGGCCTTGATCCTATATTTGCGGATAATCCCTCATTGCTTGAAAGTCTTAACAAGAATGAAATTTCTTATTCCGACATACCCGAAGTCAGGAATATGGTTAAATGGATTTCGGATGCAGCCGATAAAGGTTGGTTTGGTCCCAATTATTTAGAGAACGGATGGTCTGATATCAGTTATAATATCGGCTCCGGAAATTATGTTATGACTTTTATATGGGATACATGGTTTTATACCGATTTTGAAAACGATAATAAATACGGCATAGATGATTTTGCCCTTATGCCCATATTTATGAATACCGCCAACAACGGAACCTATGAGGGCGGTAATCTTAACATGATGATGATTAACAAAAACGGTGAAAATTTGCAGGAAGCATTAGAATTTTTAAAATTTTGCGCCGATGAAAAAAATTATAATATTGCATTTGATTCAATCGCAACTGTAAACTGCTTTAAGGGGCAGACAACAAATATACAATCTCCTATGGTAACAAACGCCGCTTCCTCTATTGAGGAAAATGAACGTGTATCCGTTGCCGCATCAAGAATTATCGGATATAGTGCAGATGACGTATCGGATGCTTTTAACAAGCTGTTTTGCAAAAAAACAGATGTACTCACCTGTGTGCATCTTATGGACGATTATCGTATAAAAGAAGCGAAAAAATACGGAGCAGACGGATTTTAGCTAAAAAATGTTATAAGTTATATAATCAAATCCGCAGGCGAATCGCATTTTCGCCGAGGAAAAAGGCTCATTCCAAGGCTTTTAAAGCCACCGGATTTTGTTCATCTGTTTAACTTATAAAAAAGTCAAAACCACGCCTAAAAGACGTGGTTTTGATTATTTTAAAGCCCGGCTATATCTATTTCATCAATCATAACAGACGGAGAACCTATGTTTCCGCTGAATTTTAAATCACTTCCGATATTTTTAATTTTATTCATAATATCAAAGAAATTTCCGGCAGCCGTTATTTGCTCTACAGGCTCCGCCGTTTTGCCTTCCCTTATATAAAACCCGCTGCAGGCAAGCGAAAAATCTCCGGATACGCTGTTTGTTCCGCTGTGAAGCCCGCTTAAATCGGTTATTAAAATACCGTCGTCTATTCCGCTTATAATTTCGTTTATATCTGTTTTTGAGCCTTTAATATAAAAATTTGTCACAGAAGTTGAAACAGAGCCTTTAAATGACCCCCTAAATCCATTTCCCGTAGATTTTACGCCGTCCTTTTCAGCCGCCTTAAGGTTATATAAATATGTTTTCAAAATGCCGTTTTCAACCACAGTTTTGTTAAACGAAGCAACAGCTTCGCTGTCAAATGCGGTGGAACCAAGTCCGTTTTCAAGCAAAGGCTCATCTGCTATATTTACAATATCCGATGCAATTTTTTTATTGATTTTACCCTTTAAAAGAGATAATCCCTTTTGTACATTTTCTGCAAAAAATGCTCCCAAAAAAGCTGAAAATAAATCTATAAAAGCTTCATTTTGTATTATCACTTTATATTTTCCGCTTTTAACAGATGCTGCGCCAAGGCTGTCAACCGCCTTTTTTGCTGCGCTTCTGCCTATTTCAACGGGATCTATATCGCTAAAGTCAAAGCAAAATTTAATCTCGCCCATTGTTTTTGTCTGTTCGCCCTGCTGTGCCATAGCCGATGCATATGCCACAATTTGGTTTCTTTTTTGCTTAAGCTCAAGCCCAAAGGAATTAGCCAAATAGGTATAAGACGAATAATTTGAAACCGAAGCTCTGTTGCAGCTTTTTATACGGCTGTCATAGTTTAAAACAGCCTGTTCCATCTTTAACGCCATTTTAATTTTATCTTCAACGCTCACTTTTTCTGATTCTTCGTTAAAAAGCTTAAGCTTAGGATAGCTTTTGTCACCCTCATAAATTATTTCTTTTTCATCTGATGAGATAATTTGCGCATTTTGTTTTGCGTTTTCAATAAGCTCATCTATTGCTTTTATATCAAGTCTTTCGCTGTAGGCATAACCGACGGAGCCGTTATATTCTCCTCTAAATGAAACTCCTAAAGAGGAGTTGTTTTGATATTTCTCTACCTCTGCCTTATATACGCTTACGCTGAAGCCCTGAAATTGATTGTAATATATATCATATTTTGAAAAGCCCTCCTGTTCGGCTTTTTCAAAAATTTTATTTTTAAATTCATAAATGTCCAATTTATCAGCCCCTTCCACCAACTGTTATTTCTCTTACTCTAAGCATGGGCTGGCCTACATCTACGGGTATAGATCCGCTCGATGCCCCGCACATTCCCTCACTCAATGCCAAATTATCGCTTACCATATCTATTTCGTTAAGTATCTCAGAGCCTTTTCCTATAAGCGTAGCCCCTCTTACAGGCTCGCATATTTTGCCGTTTCTTATTATATAAGCCTCATTTACGGCAAAATTAAATTCTCCGCTTGCAGTGTTTACAGAGCCTCCGCCCATGTATTTGGCATAAATGCCATATTGAGTATTTTTAATTATATCCTCTTTTTTATCATTTCCCGGCGCTATATAAGTATTTGTCATTCTTGAAACAGGAATAAATTTATAGGATTCTCTTCTTGATGAGCCTGTTGGAAGTATTCCTAATTTTTCAGCATTAAACCTATCCGCCATATAACATTTTAAAATACCGTTTTCTATAAGTATATTTTTTCTTGTTTTTATGCCTTCATCATCAACATTTATAGAACCCCAGCTATGGGCTATTGTTCCGTCATCTATTGCCGTAACTTTATCCGAGGCGATTTTCTCACCTATTTTATCCGCAAACACACTTGCCTTTTTGCTTACGGCGGAAGCCTCTAAGCCATGGCCGCACGCTTCATGAAAAATAACTCCGCCAAAGCCGTTATCCAGTACAACGCTCATTTTGCCGCTTGGACAATTTTTGGCATTAAGCATAGTAACGGCGCTTCTTGCGGCTTCTTCGGCAATTTTGTTTAAATCTATATCATCAAAAAGCTCAAAGCCCTTTAATGCGCCGGGGCCAAAATAGCCGGTCTGCTTTTCATTATCTCTTGAAGCCACAGCGCTTAACGAGGCTCTCGTTCTAACTCTGTTATCATTAACCCATAGCCCCTCCGAATTTATAACACAAATATGCTGATTGGAATCCATACATCCCATTACAGTTTGGCTTATAAGCTTATCATAGCCAAATGCCGCTTCACTTGCCTGTTTAAGCATATCGGCTATTGTCTTTTTTTCTATGCTTTCCGGCATAATACGTGGAGAATGAATATCTGATTTTCTGTAATCTATACGGTTAAACTCAATTACATTTTTCTTTTCGTTTCCACTTACGGCGGAAGCTGCCTCCTTGGCGCACTTTATGAGATTATCATAGCTTAAATCATTTGTATAGGTGTATATAATCTTGTCTTTAACAAATATTCTCAGCCCTAAGCCAAAATCAATTCCGCTCAATGCCCTTTCAACTTTCCCATTCACAACGGAAATTGAATTTTTTTTATTCTCTTCTATAAATATTTCGGCAAATCGCCCGCCCTGAGATAAAGCGGCGGTTAAAACATCATAAGCTGTATTTTTTTCAAGCATTTTTATCTACCTTTCTCTGTAAATTTAATGACGATATAAAACTATACAAAAAATATTTTGGCTGATTTACTTGTTTTTTTGGCTCAAACACAAGTAAATCAGTAATTTTAAGATGCTTTAAAATTTTGTAAAAAGCCCTTAAAATTTCTTCGTAATATACATACGATATACAAAAATCAGCGTTATTATGGAATAAGATTAATAGCTTTTTTCAATTCTTGAAGATTTTTGTGTATGTATACAGAGCTTGTTAAATCCTGAGTAGCATGACCTAATATTTTCTTTATGGTTACAGGGTTAGCTCTGTATTTATCTAATAAAGTTGCTGTTGTATGTCTACATTCATGTGGATTGTGGTTAATACCCAATTTGCTTAATGAGTTAATAAAACCGTTCCTCATAGCTTCATCATTTATTACTTTTCCGTTATTGTCATAAAGATAAATATTTTGAGGGTTGTACAATTTATCAATAAAGGGTTTTATCCGTTCATGAATTGGAACAAGCCTGTTTTTTCCCGCCTTTGTTTTTAATCCGCCTCTCATAGAGCCTTTATCAAGGTCGATATTTTCAATTTTCAGTTGAAGAAGCTCATTTATTCTAAAGCCTGTATAAATCAAAATAAGGGCAAATCTTATGTAATAATCGTCAGAGTTATTCCACAATATTTTAATTTCATCTTCTGTAAATTCTCTTTTTATTTTCTTTTCGTTTGTGTTTGTAACACTTACGAATTGAGAATAATCTTTACTTATAAAATCATTTTCCATTGCAAAGTGGCAAACTTGATTAAAAAGTATTTTGATATTGTTTAGAGTGCTTAAAGAGCGTTTTTTACAACTGTCTATAGCTTTTTGCATATGTGCGGCTTTAAGCTCTTTTATCTTGATGTTGTGTACATCGGGACAATTTGCAAAGGCTGTGTTTTACTTTTTGAAGCATCTTTTAAAGCCCTTTCAGCCCATATTTCATAAACTTTTTTAAAAGTAAGATTGCGGCTGTCTATGTCATATGGGTTATTGTTGTATTCGGCGAGTGCTTGAAGAGCTTCGCTTCTTTTTGCATAATATCCAATGTATTTATATTTAATTTTTCCGTCTGCGGTTCTGCCGACCGTTATGCGTGCGGCAAAAGGTCTTCGGCGGCGCTTGCCGAGGTTGACAATTCCGCCGTATCCGTTTGGCAATCTCATATGTTATCATCTCCTTTATAAAATAAAGAAGAAAACAACGCAAGGTATTAATAAACGGTATGTGAGGTATAACTAATTTAATTATATCATAATTTTCATGGAATTAAAGCCGAATTTTGAAAATTATTGACAACTTAAATTGAGAAAAGTATACTATAAAATAGTACAACAAGTTTTTAAACATTATAGCAATATGAAAAAACAGAAGGAGCAAGTAAATGAATAATAAAATTATTATAGCAATCCCATGAATTATTACCTCAAGCCAACAGAAGAAAACCAACCAATGCAATCTAATAATGTAATTTTTGAAAAAGCAGTATTAATAGTATCTAAAAACATAGAAACATCCCTTATTTTTATTTTACGCAAAATAGATTTTATTTTTGACCACATCATTTCAATAGGATTAAAATCCGGACTATATGGAGGCAAATACAGTAAAGTCAAATGTTTCCCCGAATTATATTTATTGTTTCCGAAACTTTTTTTACATGATGAGAGCGCATATTGTCCATAACAATAATATCTCCGTCGTTTAGAGTTGGAATGAGTATATTTTTTAAATATTCTACAAATTTATCTCCTGTTGTTCCGCCACTGTAAGTCGTATATGATATTTCTCCATTGATTCTTATCGAAGACAGAATTGTTGTATTTGCAGGTGTATTTAATGGTGTTTTATCAACAGAGCGTGTTCCTCCGATAGAACGACCGTAAATTCTTGTCATATTTGTATTTACTCCACTTTCATCAATAAATACAAGTTTTTCTTTTGCGTAATTGGGAAGATTTTCAAGCCATATTTTTCTTTTATTTTTTACATCGGGAGCGTTCACGCTCCAAAGCATGAAGAGATTTTTTCTTATAAACATATCCCATTTTTATAACTGCTTTGCGAACAGTTTCATTTGCAGCATGCAGATCAAGTTTTTCTATTATTTCATCTATTGTTATATCAGACTGTTCTTGAATTACTTTATCAATATTTGACAAATCCTCTGCAGATAATAACGGTTTCCTTCCTCGAGTATTTGTTCTAAGCTTTACTGAACCGGTTGCTTTCTTTTGGCGATTCAGACGATTGGATTACATCTAAAAAAGTAGACAAGAAATAAGAAATGAGTTTAAAATAGTAAACAAGAAAAAGGAGTTAATGA
>CANRHR010000005.1 GCA_947630475.1 uncultured Clostridia bacterium
ATTATTAAAAAACTGGGCTTTGAATTTTTGCTCTGTTTGCTGCTGTTGGTTTGTACTGCGATTGATTGTGTACAAAGCGGTAGTATAGTAAGATTTTGTATCGCGCTTTTATGGCTTTTAATAGTCATTTGGTGCTGTATTAAAGTCATATCGGAAGATGAATAACAAAAAATATTGAAGGGAGGTGATATCATGAGTACATACGAATTATGCAAAAGCTTGATTCAAAAGAAAAGCAGTGTTGTTACCGCTGAGAAGCTTGATGTATTTTTACTTGCAGAAAGAATAGGCGAGGAGGAGTATATTGAGCTTGTAGAGCTTCTTAATGCTTCAAAGGAATAATTTATCCGGACGGGTTTAAAGCCCGTCCTTTTTTAAGGGGGATGTTATTATGGAGAAAATTATAAACAGAGTTTATTTATGGGGGAATGGTTACGGCTTTAACTGCACTTTTTGGGCAATATTGGTTTTTATTTATTGGCTTTTTAATATGCAATATTATTGATTATGCAACGGGAATAATTAAAGCAAAATATTTTAACTGTAATGAAAATTCTAAAACAGGCGCAAAAGGTGCGTTAAAAAAGGTGTTGTATTGGGTTGTTATATACCTTGCATTTTATATATCTAAAAGCTTTTCCGAAATGGGCAAGCTGATAGGTATAGATTTAAGCTTTGTTGTTATTTTCGGCTGGTTTACATTGGCTGTATATTTGGTTAATGAAATAAGAAGTATTCTTGAAAATTTGGTAGAGATGGGTGTTAAAGTTCCATCATTTTTGATTAAAGGACTTGAAGTTACCGAAAAAGCCATTGATAAGATAACAAAAAATGAATGATTTTAAGGGGGATAATTTTATGGGCAAGTTGATTTGTATAGATGCAGGATACGGGGGAATAGACCCGGGAGCTTGTGGAAACGGGCTTAAAGAGAAGGATATAACATTGAAAATGGCTTTAAAAGTTGGAAGGATTTTAAGCGAATGTGATTTTGATGTTGTTTATACAAGAACAAAGGATATTTATGTGGCTTTGGGTGAAAGATGTAGGATTGCAAACAGCAGAAAATGCGATGCTTTTGTAAGTATACATGACAATTCGGCGTCAAATATATCAGCAAACGGTATTGAAACATTATGCTACACAAAGAATAATTTAGCTTATTATATACAGCAAAATTTAATTGATGAATTGAATTTGACGGACAGGGGAGTTAAAGAGCGAAAAGACCTATATGTTTTAAATTCAACAGATATGCAGGCTGTGCTTGTGGAACTTGGGTTTATAAGCAACGCCAAAGAAGCTGAGCTTTTAAAAGATGAAAGCTTTTTAGATAAAGCGGCAAAATGCATAGCTAAAGGTATTTGCAAATATTTTAATGTGAATTATGAGGAGGTTGATAAAATGGAGAAAGTAAAAAGGAATTATAAGTATAAAAATACAACAAAAAGTTTTGACATTATAAATTTAGACGGAAATAATTATATTGCTGTCAGGGATTTGACAGAATTGCTAGGGAAAAAGGTGAGCTATGACAATGTAACTAAGCTTACGGTTATTGAAGATTGATTAATTACAAATAAAATAATAAAAGCAAAAAGAAGTTAAAAACAAAGCTACAAATCAATAAAATAAAAGTATAAAAAAGCCCTTTACAATAAAATACAAACAGATACTTTATTTATAAGACAATTAATTGTATAATGTTAGGTAAATAAAAATAAGGGAGGTGATTAAAATGTCAAAAGAGGAACTAAGACAACTTATAGTTGAAGCCGGTGAAAGATTGTACGGCAACCCGAACAGTCATGTACATACTGCGGCATCAATCTTTACGGCTGAGTTTCTTAATGCTGTTGAAGAACTTATATTAGAAGTTTTATGCGGTATTGAGGAAATAAAAGACGCTGAAAATACAGACGTTAATGTAAGTGATTAACAAAAATAAATCCTGTCCGATAAGTCTGGGCAGGATTTATTTTTATTTTAGTAGGGTTTTTGCGTTGTTTCCTTCTTTAGTGTTAAATTATACAATTAATATACAAATTTTGAAAATTTGGCTTAAATTGGCGGTTTTTTGGCGAGAAGTTTTAATGTTAATTTAAAATCGCCCAATGTTCTTTACACGATTTAGAGATCGTTGGGTATTTATTGTCCCATTTTTCCGAAAATTCCTCTAATTCAAGCAATGCTATCTCTTCTGTAGTGCTGTGTATACCACCCTCTTTAAGTCAGTCATAAGGGGTTTTAAATCTTTATATGATACAAACTTTGTAGAATTCCTTATCTGATGAATGATACAGTGCTGTATATCTGTATATCGGTTTCGGAGAATACTGCCGAAATAGCCTGTGTAAGGGTATTCTGGATATTTTTTGATCACCTGCGGCTCATAACTGCCATTTCTGTCATGAGGAATATCTAATTCCATATCTTCATAACTCTGTGCTGTTTTCTTGCTGTGTCCGTTGTTGGTATCCTTGTTTCTGTAATCATACTTAGAATATCCAAGTTCCTCGTCAAGCTTGCTGTCTAAAGTACCTTTAAGGCTCCCAGACATCATTTCTCTCATCATTGCGTTGATGTCTTTTCTATACTTTACCGTATTATCCTTGAGATACCTTTCCATTATTTCCCTTAATGCCTGCCTTTTAAGACTTTCATTTCTCGTTCTTTTGTAACTTCATAAATAAAACCTCCAAACTAATATTTTTATTATTTACCAGTTTAGAGGTTTACACAATCTTTGGGATTAACCCTCTTTAGATTTTTTAGGGTACTTACTACAACCAACGGTAAGTACCCGTATCTTAAGCATACTAATAGGCAGGGCTTTATTTTTTTGTTAAATACATTTCTTCCAAAAGCCTTATTCCTTCTTTGGTTTTAAATATTTTTTCTTTTATGCTTAATATCGCTTCTTGGCTTAGCATATCTTCATAGATGTTAACAAGAAAATCAGCTTCAACCAAAATCTGATAATCAATACCGTTAATATTTTCGTATGTATGGTGATGAGCTATCAAATAGCATATTCTTTCGATGTCGGCTTTTTCATATCCGCTTTGTTCAAGCATAATTTTTGCAGGCTCAACGCCTTCACGCTGCTGATATATCCCATCGCTTGAGCCGTATTTTTTAACGGAGGGCTTTATGCCTATATCATGAACCAAAGCAGCGCTTTTTAAAATGAATTTTGTATGCTCATCAAGCCCTTGAGCCTCTGCTATAAATTCTGCAAAGGCATAAACCTTTAAAAAATGCTGCACTCTTTTCGGAACAGATCTTTCATATTCAGTCATTTTATTAAAAACAGTATTTATTTTGTCGCTGTACATTTTTTCTCCTTATACCTTACTATATTGTAAAACGGCACTTCGCAAAACAAAGATGTTTCCGAAATGCCGTTAATTTTTAGAATAATGCATCAAAAAGCGCGCTTGTTGTAATATAGTTAAAATAGGATTTTCTAAAGCTTGAAGAGCCCATAAGCTTGCTGTATTCTGATGCATAAGAAGAATAATAAGATGAATCTGAAGAAACCATCTCTTCTTTTGCGGAAGCGCTTACAAATTTGGTCGGATCAGACTCAACCTGAGATGCAATGCGATCAACACGATTTACAAAACCGTAATTTGCGCCGGCATCGTTTGTAAAGAACTTCTCAAGATCGCCGTTATCGGCAGCTTTTTTCATTTTATCCTCATCAATTTTAAGGTAGCCGTTTTCATCCGTAGAGATTCCTATTCTTTCAAGAGAACTTGAATAAGCCGCAACAAGCCCGACAAGCTTGCTTTGAAGCTGAAGTGAACCTAAGTCATCATAATCCCTTGCAGTATCGTAAAGCTCGTTAAATCCGTTTACAAATGACCTTGCTGCATTTATTCCGCTTGTCTGATTCTTTGAATATGTTAATTTTGCAGGCTCATCGGTCACTTCTTTAAGGTTTAATGTAAGCTCGTCATCAATCTTTATTTTGTTTGTTGATGATGTTTGATCCTCGCCTGAGTTAATTGAATAAACAGCATCCTGCGCCTCTTGTGATACATTTGTAATACCCAGATCTTCCGCCAAAGCTCCGGAAACTGTAAAATCGTTGTCTTTTCCGCTTTCGCCCTTTAATACAAGGCGTGAATTTCCTTTTGAATCCTTTTCGATGCTTGCGGTTATACCCATCTTAGCGGAATTGATCTTGTCGGCAACTTTTTGCTGAACATCAAGATTGGAAAGGGAAGAGCCTGTTGAAACATAAAAATTCTTTTTTGTTCCATCGGCTGTTTTGATGCTGAATGATGTGCTTCTTACAGTGGAAGCATTTGAATTAAGCTTCTTTCCTTCATTAATCTGACTTTTAGCCAAAGATTTAACTTCAACTGTCATATCCTTCAGCTTGTCTTTTCCGGTATAATCAACACCTACAGCGTTAGAGCTGCTGTTATAGCTTATCTTGTTCCATATTGATTTGTCTTGGGCTGTTTTTATTGCAGACCTAAGACCGGATGAAGCTTTTTTAATACCGACAAGATATGAGCTTAAGCTTGAGGATGTTTTTGAAGTATTAACCCCATAATAGCTGCCGTAATTAGATGATGAATAAATTGAAGAAAGCAGACTTTGAGTTGAAATACTGCTTTTAGATGATGTTCCGTAAAGTGATGACAATAAACTTGTAGTTGAATTGTAGCTTGAATTATAGCTAAAAATACCATTGGTTGACATAATAATCACCTCCTAAATAAAGTCATACCTTACACTTAATATATCGGCATAAAAAAGGTTTTTTTTAACGCCTGCCTGTAAATAAATTTTTAAGACTGCATTTTAACAAATTACAACTTATAGGCATATAGTATAATAAATTTTAAATTTATAGGAGAATAAACATTATGTATCCATATAGTATGAATTTAAGGACGAGAAGGAATATTAAAGCACAGCTTAACAAAAAACCGCTTATCGGCACGCCGTCTGCAAATGATGGAAATTTGGATCCGGATAGCGGTATGAGCGGAAATAACAACTCTAATAATACTTCTGATAATAATTTAAATAATAATAACGATTATAATAACGGAAATAATGGAAGTTATAATAATGGTTATAACAACGGCTGCAATAACGGCACAGCCAACAATAATGGCTATACCAACGGCTATAATAATGGCACAACCAACAACGGTTATACAAACGGAGCCAATAACGGCACAGCCAACAATAATGGTTATACCAACGGCTATAATAACGGCACAGCCAACAATAATGGCTATGCCAACGGCTATAATAACGGCACAGCCAACAACGGTTATACCAACGGCGCCAATAACGGCACAGCCAATAACAGTGATAATACAACAGCATCAAGACCTGTTGTAAACAGATATATTTTAGAGATGCTCAAATCCGCATTATCGGATGAGGCAGCCGATGCGGATTATTATGAAAGGCTTGCCAAGCTTGTAGAGTGCCCTCAGGATAATGAGCTTATTAATAAAATCAAAAACGATGAAATTAAGCACTATAACATTTTAAGCAATATTTATTATGAGCTTACAGGCTCAAGGCCCGAAGATGCCGAATATGAGGTAATAGAGATTAAGCCTGATATTTCGGAAAACTTTGCCTCTTCAATAATATCAGAGCTTGAAAGCGCTGCATTTTACAACAAGCTTTTGGTTTCTTTCTTAAATATTGAGCTTAGAGATTGGTTTAATGAAATAATGACTGATGAACAGGCTCATGCTCAAATTATGAATTATCTTTTCTCAAAATATACAAAATAAATCATATAAAGGCAGTTTCCGAAAATGATTTTTTGTATATTTGTAGAATTGTGATAAAAGTCATTGTCTGCTGTAATTAACAGCTTTTAAAATCCCTTCCGACTTAACGGCAGGGATTTTTGATTGGTTAATTAAAAGCTATAACGACTCATCAAATATTTTTTTTGCCTGTTCATTTTTTTCTCCTACGTATAAAAGCACATAGGTATCTTTGGTTTTTAAAATATGCTCTTCCACCTTTTTTGCTTCATCCGGGTTGGATTCCCAAGTATTTGTAAGGCCAACAAGCACAGACGACAATGCTCTTTCCACATCTTGAACTGTTTTTGTATCCTTTGCTTTAACGAGTATTATTTTATCCGCCTGTTCTTTTGTTGCGGAAGATACAGCCATAGCTTGTGTAAAATCATCTGTTGAGAGCAAAAATTGCTCTGCATTTTCCTGCTTTGTCAAATCCAGATATTGGGGTGATTCAAGCTCTGCGTTTTCGGCAAGCTTTTCAACAACCTCCTCAACGGATACGTCCTTTGCCTGTGGCTTAGAGCAACCCACAAATGTAATCAGCAAAAGTATGGACAAGTTTTTTAATTTTTTTATTTTCATATATCATTGCACCTCTTTTTTATATTAAGCATTATTGCTTATTTTTCTCAGTTTTATAATTTATATACATAGACACACCTTTTTTGTGTTATAAAATATATTTTTTAATCTGATTTTTTTAAAATAAAAATTGATAAAATTTGATTTATATGATAAAATATTCATAGTTTTAAAATACAAATCGGATTTCGTATTTTAAAACTGATGCAAATTAAAATTTCTTTATATTAATAATTTAGAAAAGGGTTAAATTTTAATAATATACTCATTCATAATATTTTTATTATAATGATAAATTTTTATTTTTAAGCAGGTGTTGATTATAAAGAAGAAATACAATAAAACTTTAACTTTTACAGATATTTTCCCCGCAATAAGTCAATATTATGATATAAGTGTTTGTGAATTGGGCTGCAGTTGAAGTCACATATTAATTGTATAGACGGAACTGATAAAGGAATTCTTCCAAGTTTTACATTAACAAATTAATTTTAATGGGTATAATTTTATGGAATTAACAAACAATAAAAATTTAGATACATTTTTTGAGTTAATAAGTAAAATTTTTTATTATACATTAAACAAAGGTTTTGTTGCTATAAATGTAAATGATTATATATTTGAAAGTTTTTTTTCAGATGTAATTTTCAAATTTGGATTTGAACTTATACAAAATGGATATGAACCAAGTATTATTAATATTTTACTTAATGCTAAAGCTGAATATATAATAAAAAATAATAATATTTCAGAATATGAAATATTGGAAATAAAACTTCTGATAAATATTATTTCATTAATTCAAGAACAAAAAGTAGAACAATTTTTAAATATTATCAATCAATTGTATTCCATATCTAAAAGAAGTATTATTGAAGAAATGTTTAAGAAGTATATGTAATAATTTAACCAACCAGTAAGTCCCCATCGCACTAAGAGGTGGGGACTTATTGTTGTTTTGCAAGAAATTGCAGACTGTCAATAAACCCAACTTTGCCAAGCTTATAAGCTTTTATAGTCAAACTACTTGAAACCTTGAACAATTTTGGCGGATAAAAATAATTTTTGCTTCGCCTCTTTTTTTCCATTTTCATGTTGATTGATATATATACATAGACACACCTTTTTTAATTTAGAATATATTATAATTAGAACAACCCAAAAGAATAATATATAAAAATTCCAAAGGTCGGTTCTTTATAAATCAAAAAAATACAGATAAAGCCCGATCTTTGTTTATATAGCGCTGCTCCAATAAGCTTGAAGCGGCGCATTTAACAGTTGACACTTGAAATAGGGCATAAAAAATGATAGTATACATAAAAACAAATGAGGAGGATTTAAAATGAAAATAGTTCTTATAAGACACGGCAAAACGCCGGGCAATGAAAAAAAGCTTTTTGTCGGAAGGTTGGACGAGGATTTAAGCGAAAACGGAAAAAAGGAAATTTTAGAGTTAAAAGGAAAAAATAAATATGAAAATTTCGGTACAGTTTATTGCAGCCCAATGAAAAGATGTATTCAAACAGCCGAAATTATTTTTGGCAAAGCTCAAAGTCTTAATATAATGCAAGAGCTTAAAGAAATGGATTTTGGAATATTTGACGGCAAAAGCTTTGATGAAATAACAGCCATTGAGGATTATAAAGATTTTGGCAGCAGTGAAGAAAAGATGTATTTTCCAAGCGGTGAAAATATAAACGAATTTAAAAGACGCTGCATAAATGCTGTCAATAAAATAATACAAAAGGGAGAAAATTGCAGCGTTGTGTGCCATGGAGGGGTAATAATGGCATTAACAGAATATTTAAGCGAAGGAAAGATGAATTTTTATGACGGTATGTGCAAAAATGCCGAAGGATTTGTAATAGAAACAGAGAACAAAACAATAACTAAGCTTTAAAAAAATGCGGCAGATTTTTAAACCTGCCACTTGAATATCGAAAAAGTCCCGCAGGGACTTTTTCGAGAGAAAACAGATGTATAAACAGCTCATTCCATCGGGATTAAAAATCCCTTGAAACTCGCTGTTTTCCTCGGCGGAAGTTAATTCCGCCTGCGGATTATAAGTCTGTGCGACGCTTTAAGTTACTTGTGGGTTTTTGACAGTCTGATGCGGCAGGTTTTTAAACCTGCCACATTTTTTAATTAATATTTTCCAAAATCCGGATTGTTAAATTCATAATTTGATGAATCGTCGTCGTCATCATGTTTTGAAACATTTGTTTTAATATTTTTTAAGCCGCTTAATATAGATTTTTCTGAATGAACCGGAGATTCAATATTGTTATGTTCTGAAACCGGAATTGAGTTAAGCTTTTCTATCTCATTGTTAAGCTCAAGCTTTTTGTTATCTAAAGAAACAGGTTCGGCATCGTTAAGCTCTTCCTCTTTGTTTTCGGGCAGAGCAGGGGGATTGTCGTGATGCTCTTCTTTTTTGGGAATATATATATCTTTAAGTATAAAGTTTCCTATATTTTCTTTAAATACCTCAGAGTGACTTGCAAGCTCTTCTGATGCCGCAGCAGATTCCTCACTTATTATAGAGTTAGAATTCATAACATCCGTTATCTGAGTAATATCGGATGAGATATTGTTTACTGCCTTTTCCTGCTCTTTGGAGGATTGAGCGCATTTTTCAATATATGTTGTCATATTGTCAATTTCGGAAACAATTTCGCCTAAAACATCCGATGTATTATGAGCGATAACAGTACCCTCTGATATCATTCTTACTGTTTCTTCTATAAGCTCTGTCGTTTCTTTTGCTGCGTTGTGGCTTCTTGAGGCGAGGTTTCTTACCTCTTCGGCAACAACTGAGAAGCCCTTGCCGTGGGCGCCGGCTCTTGCTGCCTCTACGGCTGCATTAAGGGCAAGTATATTGGTTTGGAAAGATATTTCCTGAATTACCTTAATAATATTTGATATGCTTGTTGATGCATTGTTAATATTATTCATTGAGTTAAGCATAAGCTCCATCTGATCGCTGCCTCGTCTTGCGTTAAGCTTTGTTACTACAGCCAGATCATTAGCCTTGTTTGCATTGCTTGTATTTTCGGCTGTATGGGTTGATATGCCTTCTATTGCAGAATTTAATGCTTCAACCGCCGTTGACTGCTTAAGTATTCCTGATGTAAGGTTTAAGCTTGCGTCGGCTATTTGCTTTGCGCCCTCGGCTATTTCTTCGGAAGAAACGGTAATGTCGCCTATAAGCATATTAAATCTTGAGATAATAAGATCCAAAGCATCTTTTATGCTCTTAAAATCTCCAATGTATTCTCTTTCTATGTTAATATCAAGATTTTGCTGTGACATTTTTGTTAAAATATCAGAAATTTCAACAATATAAGATGATATATTATCAATCGTATTGTTAATAGAAAGTTTTATAGAATTAAACGCACCCTTAAATTCTTTGTTTATTCTTGCGTTAAGATTACCTGAAGAAAGGGTATCCAACACTGATGAAATCTCTAATATAGGCGCTTTTATTTCATCAACAAAGCTGTTAAGACCGTTTGTGATGTTTTTCCAATCGCCAAGATATTTGCTTGTATCTATTTTTTTGTTTAAATCTCCGCTTGAGGCTGAGGCGATAAGCTCGTTAACATCGCTTGAAACCGCCCTAAGATTATCTTTTACTTTATCCATAGATTCGTGGATAATGCTCATTTTGCCGGGGAATCTTTTTATTTCGGCATCAAAATTACCGTCTGCATAGCATTTCATACATTCTATTGTATCGGTTATATTTGACAAAAGCGAATCTATAACTTTGTTTATTGAAACGGCAACAGTTTCATAGCCTCCGGAATATTTGCTCTCATCAATTCTTGCGTCAATATCTCCCTTATCTATAAGCTCTGTTGTAGAGTTTATATCGGCTGTAAGAGAATTTATCGTTTCTCTTACTTCATCAAGAGAGTTTGTAAGAGCGCCTATTTCATTGTTTTCGTTAACAGATAAATTTTGCTTAAGATTGCCTTTTGCGATTTCTTTTGCGACATTTTGAAGAGATTTAAAGCTTGATATCAATATTTTGCTTACAATAACGGAGAGCAAAACAGAGATAACAACAATTACCAAAATAACAAAAATCATTATAAACAGTGCTGAAGTAGCCTTTTTAGAGCTTTCTACGGTTACGTTTGAAAGACGTTCGGCGGCATCGTCATAAATATTTTGAGCTGATGCGAATATGTAATCTGATGTTTCTTTGTTTTCGTTAAGAGTCTTTGAGGCGGAAGTCTTTTTGTTATTATCCACCATATCCATTACCTCATAGACAACATCGCAGTAGCTTGTAAAGTTATTTTCAAACTCTGAAACGGCATCAAGCTGTTCCTGAGATAAGTTTTCATCCGCTATGGATTTGTTGTAAGATTCAAGGTTTTCATTTAAGGCGTTTATGTATTGATCTATATTATCCTTTGCTTCGTTAAGCAGTGTATCGTTATCCGCATAGACTATAAGATCGTGAACATTAAGCCTTAAATTGCCAAAGCCGCTCATAATTTCCGTTGCAAGCTCAAGATTGGTTTTATTTTCTTCTATGCTTGATGCATATCTTCGGTTAATTGATAAAATTTGAGTTATGGCATAAATTCCTATTATGATGGAAAAAATTACTATAGCGCCATAGGATAGCATCAACTGCGTTCTGATGTTAAGGGATTTAAATTTGGACATATACATACCACCTTTATATTTTTATTTTTAGGCAAGGTCAAATAAAAATCCGAGCCTTTAAAATTAAATAATATATATATTATAACACCTTTTAAAAATTTTTTCGATATATTTTTTACTTTTTTTGTTAAAAATTTATGTAATATTTTGTATAATATATACAAAGGCAATCAATTATATTTATACTCCGCTTACGCTAAGCAGAACGTGTAAAGGAGTATACTTGCAGGTTAAACAAAAAAGAGCCGCAATAATACAGCAGCTCCGAATGTTAAAAAATTATTATAGATTATCCGGCTTGTCAATCTCTTCGATTTTTTCAAAAGCAGACGGGTCATCCTCGGGAGGAAGATTTTTTTCAAACTCCGCTTCACTGCTTTCGAGTATATCCATTTCGGTTTTAAGCAGCAGCCTTATTTTTGCCCTTATAGAGTCGTATTTGCTTTTCATTCTTAAGGTTTCGTATTCAAGCTGATAAAGTTTTTTGTTTGAATCCTGAAGGATTTCCGTTGCCTTAAGCTGTGCCTCCTTTATAATTTGTTCGGAGGTTTGGTTTGCGCTGTATTTGGCGTCGGCAGCGGTTTTTTCAGCCAGCACAATTGAGTTTTTTAAGGTTTCTTCGAGCTTTTTATAATACTCAAGCCCTTCTTCAAGAACGCTGACTTTATCGGAAAGCTTGGCATTCTCTTTATATAAAAGCTCAAAATCTAAAATAACTTTATCAAGAAAACTGTTTACCTCGTCCGTAGAATAGCCAAGCGCAACCTTTTTAAATTCAACTGTTTCAATATCCAGTGGTGTAAGCAAAGTAAAGCCTCCTTAGCAATATCTGTGTATGCTTAATATAAATCTGTCTTTTTTTGTTTTCCCCTTTACTTCGATAATTTTTATTCGTCCCTCTCCGCGCAGGGTTATTATATCTGTTTCTTTTACATTTTTGGACGGCGACTGTTCAGGCTGCCAATTTACAAAAACCTTGCCCGAAGCCGTAAGAGAAGCCGTTTTTGTTCTGGATAAGCCGAAAGAGGCGCTTAAAACGGCGTCAAGCCTTAACGAAGAAACCGTTATATTTTTTTGAGTGCAATTTTCTTCTGTAAATATTGGCTGCCCCAAAGGGAGCCTTTCGCATTTTACTTTTGTATTTGAAACTCTGTTAAGATTTATAATTATGTACGATGAAATTTTATTATCTGCCAGCAAAACAGCTGCATTGTCTTTAATTATAATATCGCCTATTTTATCTCTTGATATGCCTAAGGAAAGCACAGCCCCCAAAAAATCTCTGTGTCTTATTTTTCCGGCAAACTTTGTATTGTAGCTTATCATAACTGCATCTATAGGGAATAAAGCCTTGTCAATTTCCATATAATCGGGGAAAAAACCGGGCATAATCCTTTCCGCACCATCGAAGCCGCCGAAGCAGCAGACTTTAAGCCCGGATGTATGCCCCAAAAGCTTAAAAAAACAGCCCGCCCTATAAGGATCGCTGAAAGGGCCGAAAGTTGGCTGTGAACTTTTTTGGCATAAATAAGCTCTTTCAAGCAGCAGAGAAAAAAGAAGCCTGTCCTCGGAATTTTTTGCCGCATTAAGTATTTTTGTTCTGTCAAACATAAACTCACAAAAAGCCCACTATAAGGTTTGAAATAAGATTAAGCAAAAGGAAAGCGAATATAGGCGAAAAATCTATCATAAACGCCGAGCTTCCCAATGGTGATTTTGCGAGCATATTTCTTATAGGCGAAAGAATAGGCTCTGTAAGAGTATATATAAAAGAAATTATCGGATTGTTTCTGTTTATCGGAAACCACGACAACAGACATCTGATTAATATTGCAAAATCAATAATACGTATTAAAATAAGCAAAGCCTGTATAATAATATTAATCATTGCCATCCCTCATTAGTTTGAAAGCTCAGCGCCACATTGCTGTAGGAAGCTTAATGCCGTTTGCCTTAAGCTCGTTTTTAAATTCTCCGGTGATATCAAAATTAACAGGTCCGATTATAAATATCATATCTGAAATAACCTCGACCTTAGCCTCGAGAGCATAAGCTGCGCCGGATAAAAAGTCGCTGATTCTTTGTGCCGTTTCATAATCTACGGTTTCGAGATTTACAACGGTAGCCTTTTTTGCTCTTAAATCAACGCATACGGAGCCTGCCTCTTCGAGTGTTTTGGGTGATGAAATAACAACCTCTACCTTTGAGGCTGCGCCGATTATCCTAGCCTGAGATGCAAGCGAAGATGTTGAATATCTTCTTGGCACATATCTTTCGGAAGAGAATTGATCAAAGCTTGCCACATTGTTGATTCTTTTCGGTTCTTCTCTCATTTCACTTTCTTCATCAATGTCGTCAGCATTTTCATAATCAAAACCTTCGTCATATTCATCCGCTGAGAACATATTTTTAAGTTTAGCAATTAAAGTAGCCATTTCAAGCCTCCTAATATAAACATTTATAATTAATAATTATTTAAAAAATTTAGCCTCTGTGCTTTTGTGTTTTCGGCATAAAGGCTCAGGACATAAATCCAATAGAAACATACGCTTAAGGGAGCGATTAGATAATTAATATCTTTTGCCAAAAAGTCCGGTTCCTATTCTTATGATATTAGCTCCCTCCTCAACAGCGACTTCATAATCGTTTGTCATGCCCATGGATAAATAAAGCATATCTATATTATCAATGTTTTTATCCCTAATGTCAATAAATAATTTTCTCATTTTTGAAAAATAAAATCTGTTTTTTTGAGCATTTTCAACAAAAGGAGCTACTGTCATAAGCCCTTTGAGCTTAACGTTTTTAAGTTTTGATATTTTTAGGCATAAATCGAGGGCTTCTTCTGGTTTTATTCCGTTTTTGCTCTGCTCAGCCGCAATATTTATTTCTATTAATATATCCATAGCGGTATTTTTTTCACCGGCTCTTTTGTCAATTTCGCAGGCAAGCTTAAAGCTGTCAACCGAATGAATAAGCTTTACTTTATCGATAATATATTTAACTTTGTTGGTTTGAAGATGACCTATAAGATGCCAATTTATATCACTGCCAAGCTTGTCATATTTGTCCGTAAGCTCTTGAACTCTGTTTTCCCCAAGGTTTTTAACACCTAGGTCAGTCAGTTGTTTTATTCTTTCAACATCTATTGTTTTTGTAACACCCAAAAGAAGAATATCTTCTCTTTTTCTTCCGCTTTTTTCGGCGGCAGCCGTTATTTTTTGTTCTATAATTTTAAGATTTTCGGCAATATCCATTATTTTCACCTGCTTTTAATTTTATCGGCAATAAATACCCCGCTTTTAGGCGGTGCAGACTGTCATTAACTTTTGTTGAGTTTATAAGTTTTTAAGAGCGCCGCAGGCATCAAATCCGCAGGCGGAAATCGCATTTTCGCCGAGGAAAAAGGCGAGTTTCAAGGCTTTTTTTAGCCGCCGGAATGAGCCTTTTGTTCTTATGTTTAACTTCGAAAAAGTCCGAATGGACTTTTTCGACAGTCTGCCCACTTTTTATGTGGGTGTATTTATAATTGATTTTCCGTTTATCCTCTAAAAATTTTTGACGGAGGATAAATTAAGATTCTGCAAAAAATATTAATAAATCTTTTCTTCTCCGTTTATATTTTTTACATCTGTTATTATTTTGTCATAAACCTTAATGTTTGTATTAAGGCTTGGATCTAAAATAATATGAGTGCTGTTTTGGACGGAATTTTCAAGATTTATGCTTTTAAATTCCGTTACCCCCGTATTTATGACATATACTCCTTTTAGGGTTTCGATATCCGTTATTTTATATACGTCATTTTCATCGGAGGGATTTACTATTTCATCCGAAGCATTTATATTGTTATATTCGATAGGCACATATGCATATTCGCCGTTTTCGTCTGTTTTTGATATGGATACGGCTGTCTTTATAACGGAATCATCTGTTTTTTTGATAACAAAGCCGTCTTCCGTTATAAAGGAAACGGGTATCTTAAGATTATGCGCCTCTACAATTGCGCTGCTGTTTATTTTAAGACCCTCTCTTGCTTTGTTTATTTCAAATACAATGCTTCTTGAATCGATATAATCGAGTATATCTTTTGTAAGCTCAAAAACGACATAGGTTTTATCTCCGGATTGAGATATTTTGTAAATTTTTGTTTCGGAAGGAATATTTTCACTGCCGTTTTTGATATATATTGTCCTGTTGTCGCCCTCTTTCCAGCCATCGAGGTCGGCATTGTCTATGTAAGATGCAATATACCAAGTGTTGCTTGAGATTATTTTAAAAATATTTTCGGATTTGTTTACATAACCTGCCGCCTCATGAAGAGAGTCGTTGTCTTGGTCCATAAGCGTTTGTTCCTGTGTTAATGAAGAAAGGGAATCGGGCTTAAGCGTTTGTTCAAGCCCGTCAAAGCTGTATGAAACAATTCCGCTTTCATCGGCGGTAAGTCTGGCTGTATTTTGGTTTATTTCGTTTTCTCTCATATTCTTTTTGTCCGCCAGCTCTTGAAGAGAAGATGAGTTTTCGGACAAAAGCATTTGATTTTTGGAATCCATTTTCTTTTTAACATTATCTTTTATATAACAAATTTTAATTATATCTCCACAAGAGGCTTCAAAAGCATTTTCATCAACAATAGCTTTTATCTGAGAATCTATTCGTTTAATATCCTCCGAAAAAGCCGAAAGGTCATCTCTTGAATCCTGTATAGCCAGCATATCTTTGTTTATGTCTTTAAGCTCTTCTTCAAGCGACGACACAACTTCATCATCTCTTACGGTACAAACCACATCGCCCTTTTTTACTTTTTCAAGGTTGTTGACATTAAAGCTTAATGTTCCGTTTGAGGGTGAATTATATACCTTTTCGCTGCGAATTATTATGCCGGTTATTGTTTTTACGGTATCAATACTGCCGTATATAACAGAATCATTCGGAACCGGCGCTTTTGTAATAAATTTATAAGCTATTACGCTTACATAAGCGAATATGATTACAAATATTCCTATGGCAAAATTTTTGGCGCCTTTTCCGCTGCTTTTTCTTAGGTTTTTAGCCTTTGTTCTTGAAGAACGTATATTTTGAGCGCTGCTTTTACGGCTATAGCTGTAATGTGTTTGCCTTGCTTCGCTTCTTGTGCGTTCGGAATAAGGCCTGGGGCTCTGTCTGCTTGGAGGATATTCGGAGAGAATACGTCCGTTTGTATATTTTCGTCCGTTTGTATTGTAGCCGTATGAGCCACTCGGATAATTGTTTTGGCGGCTGTTTGTTTTTGGCGGCAATCTTCTTGATGAATGTGAAGTTCTTGCCGAAGAAGCGGCCTTTTTTATTGGAGGGCTTCTTTTTATTCGTTTGCGTTTTTCGGGCATAGTCATCTCTCCGTTATAAAAAGCAGGTATAAAAGGAATTTTTTTAAAAATACAAAAATATAATTTATCAGGCTGTCAATAAATCTGACCGATAACTGCTGCATTATTATATTACAGAAAAGAAGTGATTTTTATAATCCGTTTAAATGCAAGCAAATCAAAAAAAATAAAAAAATTAAGCATATGTATTATACCTGCTTTGGCGGCATTTTTCAATGTAATTATAATTTTATTTCCCAAAACATCGCTTCTTGCCGCCGGCGAAGGCCTTATGCTTTGGTTCAACAGGGTTGTGCCGTCGCTTCTTCCGTTTTTAATAGGCACAAGTCTGCTGAATTCTCTTGGTATGTGTTCATTTTTCGGCGTATTGTTTTCACCGTTTATGAATAAGGTATTCAAGATATCCGGCGAAGGCGCATATGCTCTTGCCATAGGCTTAAGCTCAGGCTCGCCGTTGGGGGCAAAAACCGTTGCCGAGCTTAGGCAAAGCGGTCAGCTGACCCAAAATGAAGCGCAAAGGTTGGTTGGCTTTGCCAATAATTCGGGGCCGCTTTTTATTGTTGGCACGGTAGCTTCGGCAATGCTTATGAATCCTAAGGTGGGATATATAATTTTGTTGATACATTACCTTTCGGCTATGGCAACGGGTGTGTTTTTAAGTTTGTTTCGCTCGGGCGAAAAGTCATATAAATCCGCCGGAAAAGGCGGTTTTAAAGCGGCTTTAAGGGCTATGATAATTTTTAGGGAAAAAAACAAAAAGCCGTTTGGAGAAATTTTATCTCAAAGCATAAAAAGCTCTGTGGAAGCCATAGCCCAAATAGGCGGATTTATAGTGCTGTTTTCCGTTGTTTCAAAAATAATTATGCTTTTTGCGGGAAAATTTATAACTTCAAATTATATAAAAGGCATAATTATGGCAGTGATTGAAATTACAAATGGCTGCGTTGCTTTGTCGGAGGATAAATCGCCGTTTTCGGTATGTATTATAGCCGCCGCAATATCTTGGGGCGGATTATCTATACACAGCCAAAGCATAGCCATGTTTTCAAAAACCGATTTAAATGCAGGCGCATATATTTTATCTAAGCTTTTTCAATCGGCAGCGGCATTTTTAATAAGTCTTTTGTTTTTGCCTTTGATAAAAGTCATAATGCAGACAAAGCAGAGCTTTTATCAATACGAGCCTTCAGCGTTGGGCATTTTTAAAGGCTCGGCGTTAAGTTTTTTGGCCGTAAGCGGCGCCATGATTTTTATGCCGCTTATAATTTCAGCCTTGGCAGCCATTTTTAAGCGATATAAAAATTAAGCTTTTAACCGACTAAGTAAATCACCGCCGCTAATAGGCGAGGTTTGCCGGAAGCCGTCGGTTATAAATCATAGCGTAGTACGAATATCATTGACTAATCTTCGCAGATTGAGTTTGCCAAAAATGCAGCTTTTCTGTCAAGACAGGTAGCGCATTTGCCGCATGGTTTATCAAGCCCCTGATAACAGCTCCATGTAAGGTTATAAGGAACATTCAGCTTAAGGCCGACTCTTACAACCTCGGCTTTGCTTTTGCCGATAAACGGGGCTTCAAGGATAAGCTTTTTGCCGCTGCCTTCGAATATAGCTATGCCCATTGCCTCGTTAAACTCGGCGGTACAGTCCGGATAAGCGTTTCCTGCGGCATCATCGCCGTGAGCGCCGTAATATACAGCTTCACAGCCTTTTGACAGCGCAACGCTTGCGGCGGCGGATAAAAACAAACCGTTTCTGAACGGAACATATGTTGAAACAGGCCCCGATGATTTTTCCATCTGTTCGGAATAAGATTTTAAGGGTATTTCTTTGTTTGAATGTTCCAAAAGAGAACAGTCGCTTAAGTTAAAAATATCTTTTAGATCTAAAAAAAACTGTTCTACGCCATAAAATGCCGCAATTTTTTTTGCCGCTTCTATTTCTTTTTTGTGCTTTTGTCCGTAGCTTATGCTGAGGGCAGCTACATTCTGTCTTGAGTATTTATCTATTGCCATAGCCAGACAGGTGGTACTGTCTACACCTCCGCTGAATAAAACCAATGCTTTCATAATTTAATTCTCCCAACCAACGTTTATATCATTATATCACAAAAAGGTGCAGAAGAAAAGCTTTCTACACCTTAGTATTACAACAAAAAATTATATAAAATGTAAAATTAAGCTTCCTGAGCTTCTCCTGCTCCGCTTACACGTTTTTCCCAAGCGTCGAAGCCTGACATAACGGCATCATATGTGCTTTGTGAAATGGAAGGAAGCTTGCCGCCCCACATACGTTCAGCCTGATCAAAGCCTTTTTGAACAGCTTCTCTCATTTCGGCTATTTTATCCGGGTCATCTCCGGCTATTGCCATTGCAAAATCGAGTATTCTTGCTGATGTCTGCTTAACGCCGTAGTATCCGTCCTCTGAAATTTCCTGCTGAGCCTTAAGAGCCGTTGCAGAATCAACCTGAAGGTTTGAGAAAAAGTCTTTGAGGTTTGAGCTTGGCATTGTAAAAGAAGAAACGCCGTTTGCTGAGCCCTTTTTGCCGGCAAGAGCGCTTTTAGCTGATTGTTTTGCAAAAAGGCTTTCTATAAGCTTCTGAAGGCTTGCTGATTTTTGATTTGTTTCATCGATCATAGCCTGTATTTTTTTATCGTCCATAATTGATGAGCTGCCTTTTGATTTTTCGTAGATGGCTGCGTCATTTGTTCTGGATGAGGAGCTTTGTGATGAAGAAGCGGCGGATTCGGACTCAGTGTTTGTTTTTTTAATGCTGTCGGAATTAACCGAAGAATATGTTTGATTTGAAACAGAATTAATATCCATATTAAAACCTCCTTATATAAAATAATCGATGATATTCGTACTGTGCTTAAGCTGTGTACTTATAACCAACCTAATTATAGATGCCGCCGGCAGTGCAGTAAACATCCTTTGTTGGTTAAATCTATCTATAACTTATATCGGCATAATTTTCCGTTTGTTTATAGCAATAATAAAAGTTTTTGTCTTTGACGTTTAATCGATTTGAAAAATTATTGAAAAATATTTACATTAACTTCAATAATATTGCTTAATTGTTAAAAATTGACAAAAAATAAAGAAATTTTTTTTAATAAATTAGAAGCATTTTTTTTAAAAATCAATTTATTTTATCAAAAAAAAGAAGTATAATTACTTATAAATACAGATTTGGCAATAACTGTCAATTAAGCTGCACGCTTTTTTATTTTGACAGCGGCACTGTATTTTGCTCTTAAATTGTGAATATAATAAAATAGAAACGCTATGTTGATACAACTGTTGCCATCGATTTTTTAAAAACCGATGTTAATAATATAAAACAGTGAAAGGAGGCATTATATAAATATATTTTATTTGCAAAATTATCATGTTTGAAAAAATGAAATTTTTATATACGGGGGTTAATATTTATGAGAGCTATTGTGGCATTTAACATTTTTATTGCCTGTTGCTTTCTGCTGTGTTATTCTTACCAATTTTTTTATATTTTAGTCGGTCTGTTTAAAAAAGCCAAGGTTTACGATGCAGCCAAACTTTGCAGATATGCCTTTTTGATTTCCGCAAGGAATGAATCCGCTGTTATCGGCAATCTTATCGATACAATATTTAACCAAAATTATCCAAGAGAGCTTATAGATGTTTTTATAGTTGCAGACAACTGTACCGACAATACGGCTGAGGTAGCCGAAAAGCATGGCGCTTACGTTTATAAGAGATTTAACAAAAATAAAGTGGGAAAGGGCTTTGCGCTTGATTTCCTTTTGGATAAAATACAAACCGACTTTGGTATTGACAGCTATGACGGCTATTTCATTTTTGATGCTGACAATCTTCTTGATAAAAATTATGTTTCTGAAATGAACAGAGTATTTTCAAATGGCTACAGAATTTTAACAAGCTACAGAAATTCAAAAAATTATGATTCAAATTGGATTGCCGCAGGGTATTCTCTTTGGTTTTTGAGAGAGGCAAAGTATCTTAACAATGTAAGAATGATGCTTAATACAAGCTGCGCGGTTTCCGGCACAGGTTTCCTTGTAAGCAGCGAGATTATAAAAGAGAATAATGGATGGAAATATTTTACTCTTACAGAGGATATTGAATTTAGCGTTGAGAGAATTTTAAGCGGCGAGATTATAGGTTATTGCGGAAGCGCTGTTTTTTATGATGAACAGCCTACTGTTTTTTCTCAGTCTTGGAAGCAAAGAATGAGATGGGCAAAGGGCTATTATCAGGTTATTTACCGCTATGGCGCTCAGCTTATAAAAAATGCATTTAAGAAAAAAAGTTTTTCATGTTATGATATGTTTATGACCACAACGCCGGCAATTATTTTTACAATATTAAATCTTATATGTGATCTTCTTATCCTTGTTGTCGGATTTTACGGAAGGCTTAACGATACTATAAGCTTGAGCTACACATTTAAGCTTTTTTTAAGGATGCTTTTAAACGGTTATGACATTATTTTGTTAATCGGTCTTATAACTACATTAACAGAGTGGAAAAACATAAATGCCAAAACCTACAAAAAAATATTTTATATTTTCACTTTTCCGGTCTTTATGTTTACCTATATACCGATATCCATCGCAGCTTTGTTTAAAAAGGTTAAGTGGGAGCCGATATCTCACACAATAATAAAAAGTCTTAATGATGTTGAGCCTGTAGGCTATGAAGCAAAGCAGACGGGCAGATGATAAGAACCACGCCTTTAGGCGTGGTTCAGACTGTCAATAAAACTATATTTTGACCAAGTAACTTAAAGCGTCGCAGACTAAAATCCGCAGGACGAGCTTTGCTCGTTCGAGGAAAAAGGTGAGTTTCAAGGGATTTTTAATCCCGATGGAACGAACCTTTTATACTTCTGTTCCCTCTCGAAAAAGTCCATTTGGGACTTTTTCGATACTCAAAACCACGCCTAAAAGGCGTGGTTCTTATTTTATATATCTTCGGATTCTTCTTTATTTGTTTCTTCATTTTTTTCTTTAATTTCGTTTAGGATATTCATAAATTCTTCGCCTGTGATTGTTTCTTTATTTATCAGAAAATCGGCTATTTTATCGAGAGCATCTAAGTTTTCGCTTAAAAGCTGTTTTGCTTTTTTATGGCTGTTTGTTATAATTTTAAGAACAACGTTATCGATTCCCGTTTCTGTTTCGCTGCTGCAATGCATAACCGTACGTCCGTCAAGATAACGGTTTTCGGTGCTGGCAAGCCCCATCATATCAAATTCATCGCTCATACCAAGCATAGAAACCATAGCTCTTGCCATTTTGCTTGCTCGCTCTATATCATTTGCGGCGCCGTCCGTGGCGGTATCAAATTTTATTTCTTCGGCGCTTCTTCCTGCCAAAAGCACTACAATCTCGGCAAAATATTCATCTCTTGTTTTAAGATATTTTTCATCCTCGGGCATAGTCATTGTATAGCCCAAAGCTCCTAAGGTTCTTGGAACAATAGTGATTTTTTGTACCGGCTGAGCGTTCTTTTGAAGCGCTGCCGCCAAGGCATGACCAACTTCATGATAGGCAACGATTCTTTTTTCTTTATCGGAAAGTATTCTGTCTTTTTTCTCTTTACCGGCTATTACTACTTCTACAGATTCCATCAAATCTTCCTGCAAAACGACATCTCTGCCCATTCTTACAGCCCTAAGAGCCGCTTCATTTACCATATTTGCAAGATCTGCTCCAACAGCGCCGCTTGTGGCAAGCGCAATTTGATGAAGATCAACGTCATCGCCCAAAACAACGTTTTTAGAATGTACTTTTAATATGCTTTCACGCCCGGAAAGGTCGGGTTTTTCAACAACAACCCTTCTGTCAAATCTGCCGGGCCTTAAAAGGGCTTTATCCAAAACTTCGGGCCTGTTTGTTGCCGCCAAAAGAACAACGCCTACCGATGAATCGAAGCCATCCATTTCGCTTAAAAGCTGATTAAGAGTTTGGTCGTTGTATCCGGACGAGTCGTTTCTGCTTCGCCCAACGGCATCAATCTCATCGATAAAAACTATGCAGGGAGCATTTTGGGAAGCTTGTTTAAAAAGATCCCTTACCCTGGAAGCGCCTACGCCGACATACATCTCATCAAAATCAGAGCCGGAGATTGACATAAACGTAACATCGGCTTCACCGGCAACAGCTCTTGCCAAAAGAGTTTTTCCGGTACCGGGAGGGCCTACAAGCAGTGCGCCTTTTGGCTGTTTTGCTCCTATTTTTTTATATTTATCGGGATTATGCAAAAAATCCACTATTTCTACAAGCGATTCTTTAGCTTCATCTTGACCGGCAACATCGTCAAATGTTACCCCCGTTTCCTTTTGCATATAAATTTTGGCATTGCTCTTTCCGGCGCCAAAAAGACCGCCGCCGCCCATTCTTTTTGCAAAAAGCTTCATTATTACGGTAAGACCAAGGTACAATATAAGCAGCGGAAGTATCCAGCTCATAAAGAAGTTAAGAAGTTCGTTATTTTTAACAATAGGCGTTGAAAATTTAACGTTATGCTCCCTAAGCAGGGGTATAAGAGATTCATCATATAACCTGCCTGTATAAAGAGGGACCTGCTTGATGCCCAATAACGGCAGTTCGTCTTCTTCGGTCACTTTTTCGTAGTTAGGATAAACTATAATTTGACCGGCTTGAATTTCTACTTCCAAAACCTTGTCCTGCTCTATCAGATCCAGAAATTTAGAGTATTGAATTTCACCCATATCTTTAAGAGCCATATTTGCATTTATGATATTAAAAACAAAGGTAAGGACAAGGGCAAAGCCCAATATCTTCAAAACAAGCAGTGAATTTTTGTTTGGCTTTCCGTCTGAAGAATTAGGGGCTGCATTTGGATTGCTGCCTGATGTATTATTATTTTCCATGTATTCACCTGATTTCATTTGTATTTTATTAAACTCTAATTATATTATAACAATATATAATACAATTTTTCAATAGTCTGTAAAAATTTAACTGACAGGCAGTTAACCGCCTTAAGGAAGGGGTAATTAGGTTTTATTCAGCACTTGTTATCTCTATACCGCTGTAATAGTGATTTAATATTTCATAAAAGCTTTTGCCTTCTCTTGCCATAAATTCCGCTCCGTATTGGCTCATACCTGCCCCATGGCCATAGCCTTTTGTGGTAAAATATATTTCGTTTTGGCTTTTTTTTACTTCAAAATCACTGCTTCTAAGCCCTAATGCTTCTCTTATTTCTTTTCCTGATGCCGCTGCGCCGCCAAGCTCTGCTTCCAATACATAGCCTGCATAGCTTCTTTTGGTTATTTTAAAACTGTCAAATATATTATCGAGCTTTTTGGCGGCATTAATACTGTTTTTTATTTTATTTTCAAATTCTTTTTTGGAAAAGCTTACCGTAACCATAAAGTTTGGTGCATTTATATCTTCTTCGCTTTCTACGCTTTTTATATAAGGCAGATCTTTGCCCCATACATTTTGGGCGCTCTCGGTGATTCCCGCACTGGTCGAGTGAAAAACCGCCTCTATCGGCTCGCCGTCATATTCCATAATTAAGCCCCTTGTTGAATATACGGCGGCTTTAATTTTTTTATAATTTTTATCAAAGCTGTTTGACCATCTTTTTTTCATCTGAGCTTCGCTTATAAATGCCTGTCCTATTTTGGAGGGATCTATATTATCATAGTTTGAATCAAGGTGTTTAAGGGCGTATGTTCTTGCCGCCACAGCCTGCGCCTTAAGCGCCTCAAAGCAGAATGAAGCAGGCATCTCCGCCGCCGTTACAGATACTATGTATTGCTCAAGCTTGTTGGGGGTGTAATCTATAGAATTATAATCTATGTTTTCATCAGATTTATAGTTTTCTTCAGAGTCTATATAAATTTCAGTATTCTGTGCCAGAGGTATGTTGTCGCTGTATAAAAATGTTTTTTCGTCTTCTTTGCCGCCGTTAAATAATAAAGCCCCCATAGCCGCCGGAATCAAAATACATACAGTACAAATAAATAATGAGGATACAAACAATTTTTTTATCATATTATTTTCATTCCTTTCCAAAAGATAAAAATTAAAAGGAATCATAATTAATTTTATGTTAAAAATAAAATAATATGAGATATTTAATAAAAAAATTGCCGCACTTAATATCATGTAAGAAAGGAATGGTCTGTTGAAGCAAAAATAATATTTGTTGACATATGCATCAGAAAATGTTAAAATATCTATAATTAAATAAAATCTTCGGGGCGGAGTGAAATTCTCCACCGGTGGTTAAAGCCCACGAGCCGCAAGGCATGATTCGGTGAAATTCCGAAGCCGACAGTAAAGTCTGGATGAAAGAAGATATTTTTAAAGATATTTTATATCTTTTATTTGGCTTATCCGCCCTGAGCTTAATGCTCGGGGCTTTTTAATTTTCAGCATAAGTCAAGGATATTCGTATTCCGCTTACGCTAGTAAGTACCCACCGCCTAAGAGGTGGAGTCTTACTCAGTCAATAAAATGTTAATATCTAAATAATTAACATTATCACAAAAGGAGGTTAATGGTTTGGACGAAAAATATATGCTTAGGGCAATTGAACTTGCCAAAAAAGGGGCCGGAAAAGTTAATCCCAACCCTATGGTAGGCGCTGTTATCGTAAAAAACGACAAAATCATAGGCGAAGGCTTCCATGAAGAATATGGAAAATTTCACGCCGAAAGAAATGCAATATTAAACTGCAAAGATGACACTAAAGGCGCTGAAATGTATGTTACCCTTGAGCCTTGCTGCCATTACGGCAAAACTCCTCCATGCTGCGAAATAATAATCGAAAGCGGCATTAAAAAAGTTTATGTAGGCTGTATAGACGAAAATCCAAAAGTTCACAAAAAAGGCGTCGAAATCTTAAGACAAAACGGCATTGAGGTTGAAGAAAATATTTTGTCGAAGCAATGCAAAAAGCTTAATGAGGTTTTTTTTCATTACATTAAAACAAACACTCCCTATGTTGTAATGAAATACGCAATGACAGCCGACGGAAAACTTTCTTCGGCAACAGGCGATTCACGCTGGATAACCGGAAAAGCCGCCAGAGAAAACGTACACAAAACAAGAAATTCACTAATGGGAATAATGGCAGGCATAGGAACTGTCTTAAAAGATGATCCTATGCTTAACTGCAGAATTGAAAACGGAAGAGATCCCATCAGAATTATTTGTGACTCAAAACTTAAAATTCCTCTCGAATCAAATATAATAAAAACAGCCAAAAATATAAAAACAATTATAGCCGTTTCGGATAATTTTAACAAAAACAAAGCTTCTCAAATAGCCAAATCCGGTGCCGAAATTATAGTTTGTGATGATAAAAACGGCAGAGTCGATTTAAAAAAGCTTATAAAAATTTTAGGCAATATGCAGATTGATTCCGTTTTGCTCGAAGGCGGAGCAGAGCTTAATTTTTCCGCTTTAAAAAGCGGCATAGTAAACAGACTTGATTTATATATCGGCGCCCAAATATTCGGCGGACAATCAAAATCGCCCGTAGGCGGGGCAGGAATAGACAAAGTTTCCGACAGCTTTAAGCTTAAAAAAAGAGATACTTTGGATTTTGGCGATGATATATTGATAAGCTATGATGTGGAGTTGATTTAGTGTTTACAGGCATTATCGAAGAAAAAGGAAAAATAGAATATATTAAATTAAATTCATTAAGCGCAAGAATAAGCATTTACGCAAATATCGTACTTAAGGATACAAAACTTGGCGACAGCATAGCCGTAAACGGCGTATGCCTTACCGTTACGGATATCCAAAAAAACAGCTTTTGCGCCGACGTTATGGCGGAAACCGTAAGAAAAACAAATCTTTCGCTTCTTAAAAAAAATTCTTATGTAAATCTTGAAAGAGCTCTTACGCCAAATTCAAGGCTGGGCGGGCATATAGTTTTGGGCCATATCGACGCAACGGGAGAAATAATTAAAAAAGCAAAAGAAGATATAGGAACTTGGCTTTATATAAAGCCCAACAAAAATATAGACAGCCGCATTGTTGACGAAGGCTCTATTGCCGTTGATGGTGTCAGCCTTACCGCCGCAAAAACCGGAAACGGCTGGTTTGCAGTTTCCATAATACCTCACACCGGGGCCGAAACAACTTTGCTTGAAAAAAATAAAGGCGATATTGTAAACTTGGAAACCGATATAATAGGCAAATATGTAAGCAGGCTTTTAAACGGAGCCGAAAAAAATATTGAGCAAAAAAATGATATAAGCATAGATTTCTTGGCGGAACACGGTTTTTTTTAGGAGGGTTAAAATGTTTGAATACAGCAGTGTTGAAGAAGCCTTAGAAGATTTAAAAAAAGGCAAAATAATCATTGTCGCCGATGATGAAGACAGAGAAAACGAGGGTGATTTAATATGTGCCGGAGAGTTTGCAACGGTTGAAAATGTAAACTTTATGGCAAGCTATGCAAAGGGGCTTATATGTATGCCTATGAGCAAAGAAATGACAAAAAAGCTGGAGCTGAATCAGATGGTCGCAAACAATACCGACAATCACAGCACGGCATTTACCGTTTCTATCGATCATATAGATACAACAACAGGCATATCCGCTGCCGAAAGGAGCTTTACAGCCTTAAAATGCGCCGAAGATGATGCAAAGCCCGAAGATTTTAGGCGCCCGGGACATATGTTTCCGCTTGAAGCAAGGCAGGCAGGCTTAATGGAAAGAAGAGGACATACAGAGGCAACCGTTGATTTAATGCGCCTTGCCGGGCTTAAAGAGTTTGGCTTATGCTGTGAAATTATGCGCAGCGACGGAACAATGATGAGAAGCGAAGAGCTTAAAGAATTTTCTTTAAAGCATAATCTTAAATTTATAACGGTTGACAATATAATAAAATACATTAAAAAAACCGAAAAAAATATGCAAAAAGCCGCAGAAGCCAAACTGCCGACAAAATACGGTGAATTTAAAATAATCGGCTTTGAAAATAAAAAAACTTCCGAGCATCACATTGCTTTGATTAAAGGCTGCGTTGATGACGGAAACCCTGTTTTGACAAGGGTACATTGTGAATGTCTTACAGGCGATGTCTTTGGCTCAAACAGATGTGACTGCGGTGATCAATTTGAAGCAGCAATGGAAGAAATAGCCCGACAAGGCAGAGGCGTTATCATTTATTTAAGGCAGGAGGGCAGAGGAATAGGTCTTATAAATAAAATAAGAGCATACGCTCTTCAGGATAACGGTATGGATACGGTTGAAGCCAATATTGCTTTGGGCTTCGATGCGGATATGAGAAATTATTCCGCAGCCGCAGATATGCTTAAAGCCATCGGAGTAAATAAGATTGATTTGATAACAAACAATCCCGATAAAATTAAAGGGCTTGAAGCAAACGGAATAGAAGTATGCAAAAGAATAGAGATAAAAACAAAACATAAAAAAGAATGTGAATTTTATATGAAAACAAAAAAAGACAAAATGGGACATATTCTTAAAGACTATTAAAGGAGGAATTAAAATGAATATTATCGAAGGAAAACTTGTTGCCGAAAATATGAGATTTGCAATTGTTGCATCAAGATTTAACGAATTTATAACAAATAAGCTTGTAAGCGGAGCAGCGGACGCCCTTAAAAGGCATGGCGCCGAAGAAAAACAAATTGATCTTGCATGGGTGCCGGGAGCGTTTGAAATACCCCTTATAGCAAAAAAAATTGCCGAAAGCAAAAAATATGATGCCGTTATATGTGTTGGCGCCGTAATAAGAGGCTCAACCTCTCATTATGATTATGTCTGCTCCGAGGTTTCAAAAGGAATAGCCAATGTCGCCCTTCAAAGCGGAATACCCGTATTATTCGGTATCTTAACAACGGATACAATCGAACAGGCAATAGAAAGAGCCGGAACAAAAGCCGGAAACAAAGGCTTCGACTGCGCTGTTTCAGCTATTGAAATGGTAAATCTCATAAAAAATATAAAATCTATTTAATCAAGGATATTCCGCTTAAGATACATACTCATAACGATGGCGCGAAATACCCACCGCCTAATAGGCGGTGAGCTTACTTAGCCGATAAACCCTATTTTAACGAAGTAACTTAAAGCGTCGCAGACTTTTAATCCGCAGCAGAAATTCATTTCCTGCGAGGAAAAAGGCGAGTTTCAAGGGATTTTTAATCCTGATGGAACGAACCTTTTATACCTCTGTTCCCCTTATAATACAAAGCGTAAGCGAAATAATATCATTTTATGCTTATATTATTTTCTTCCATATAATCTTTTATTGCCGACAACAATATTTTCATCTGCTCATCCGTTCCTATTGTTATCCTGATACGGTCATTTATACGCGGCTTATTAAAATAACGCACAAATATGTTTCTTTTTTTCAGATATTCAAAAAGCTCATCAGCTTTTATCAGCGGATGTTTTGGGAAAATAAAATTGGCATATGATTTAGGCATCTCAAAGCCAAGCTTTTCAAGCTCGGAAACCGTCTGCTCTCTGGTTTTTATTATTTTTTGTCTGCATAAATTAAAATATTCGGTATCTTCGGCGCATTTTGCGGCTATAAGCTGTGATGCCGTATCGAGAGTATATGAATTAAAACTGTTTTTTACGGCTTCAAGCGCATTTATAAGCTCTTTAGATGCCATAGCATATCCAACCCTTATGCCGGCAAGGCTTCGTGATTTTGAAAATGTATGTACAACAATAAGGTTATCATACTTGTTGATAAGCTCTGAAGCTGATTTTGCACCAAAATCAACATAAGCCTCATCTATTATTACCGCACAGCCTTTATTAAAGGCTATTATTTCTTCAATATCCGAAAGCTCTGAATATACGCCTGTAGGAGCATTGGGATTTGCAATTACTATCCCTCCGTTAGGCGTTAAATAATCTTTAATATTTATTTTAAAGTCATTATCAAGGGCAACTTTTTTAAAGCTTATATTAAAAAGCCCACACCATACATCATAAAAAGAATATGTTATATCCGCAAATAAAACAGGAAGATTTGAATTAAAAAATGTCATAAAACACATTGCCAAAACTTCATCGGAGCCGTTTCCCAAAAAAATTTGGTTTTCATTAAGCTTATATATATCACACAAAGCCTTTTTAAGCTGATGACATTTAAAAGACGGATAAAGACGCAGCCTCTCAGCGTTAAGCTCTTTTATAACGTCAGCCGCCTTAGGAGATGGCGGATAAGGATTCTCATTTGTATTAAGCTTTATTATCCCTTCGCCGCCCGGCTGCTCTCCGGGAACATACGGCTCTATATTTCTTATTTTATCCGACAATGATTTGTTCATTAGTACACCTCTTTTTTATTTTAAAATTTCTTTAAATGTTTTTACGCTGTTTTCACCGTTTTCACTGTTTCTTACAAAGCCCATATATATTGAATCGCCATTCATATTTCTTGAACCGGAGATAACAGATGAATTTTTTATGCATATTCCATACGGCCTTTTCGTGGAATCTTCAATATTCGTACCGTTTAAGACCATTTCTTTTTCGGCATAGCCGTTTATAAAATCAGTATCCAAAAATTCGTCAAGATTTACTATATAGCCGTAATTTACAAGGTCTTCAAATTCTTTTTTATCGGCAATAATTATATCAAGCTCCTTAGCCATAATAAGCACGTCGAATTTTTGGCCAAGATAAAGACCAACCGTAGAATCCGATTCCGATTCATAAAATGCGCTGCATCTTACCTCTTTATTTTCTCCCTCAGGCACCACCGCTTCGGTAAGGCTTGAGCTGAGTTCTTTCATAAAATTGTCGCTTTCCTGTATGCCATAAAGACATATGCCTGCAAAAAGCTTGGGCGCAGGATTTATAAACACTGCATTTATAATCGATAAAGCGGCTGCAATTAATGCGACAGCTATTATTATATGGATTTTATAATACTCCCAAATATGCGCAGCTTTACCCTTTATGCTCATTTGCATAAATTTTTCTTTTGCAAACTGATCGTCATTCATATATTTAATCCCTTCCTTTGCGCATTTCAATTATATCGGTACGCCGCTATGCTAAGTACCTAGTCGGTTAAAATATAACGTTTTTTCAGTATATCATAAATTTTTAATTTTATAAAGTTCAAATATAGCCAAATATCAATAATATTTGTGTATCCATAACCAACTTAACCGCAGCCTGTCGAACGTAAATTTATTTGTCGGTTAAAAAATTTGATTTTTATGAATACCAAAGCTAATAGTTGCTCAAAAAAATAAATTGTGTTATAATGCTTATGTTTAGCAAAGTATGAATATCTTTGACTGTTTGAGGTGAAATAATGAATTTTATCAAAAGATTTTATAAATCCCTTTATGACTTTGAAAAATACAATCAACTGGTTAAGCAGAGCTTTTTCAGCGCTGTTTTAAATGTGTTTGTGCTTTCTGTCTTTGTTGTTGTTCTTCTTTCCGTGCCGTTTTTGATACAATATTTCAAGCTCGGTGGCATAACGGGGGCAATCGATAAATATGTTCCGGATTTTTCTCTGAAAAACGGAGTATTAACTACAGATAAGGTTTACAAGAAAGAGGTTGAAAAGTTTTCTTTAATAATTTTGGATACCAAAAATCCTCATGTTGAGCAGGAGCTTGTAAGCTACGAATCAGGCTTTATTGCGTCAAAGGATAAAATTATAATAAAATCTCTTTCCGGTGACACAATAAGCCAAAGTTATAAAATGTACGAAGATTTCGGCATAATTAACAAAGCCGCCGTATTTAAGCTTGTACCTTTTATAAAGATTTATCTTATATTTTTCTGTTTAATGTTTTTATGCTTTATATTTATTCAGCATATGTTTTATGCCTTTATATTTGCGACAATAGCAAATATAATAAATCTATATGTAAGAGCAAAGCTAAAACTTCCGGATATCTTTAAGCTTACCTGCTATGCTATGAGTATGCCCGTTTTATTTAAAAATATTATAACATCTTTTAATTTGCTCATAAATACAAAAATCGGCTTCTATATGCCTATGTTAGTTTATTTTGGGCTTGTTGGGGTTTACTGCTATTTTATTCTTAAAGCCATAAAAGACGGAGAAGAAAAAAACAACACTAACAGAAAAAGAGCTCTTTTGTAAAACAAATCGATTCATTCAGTATTTTTTAATCTTAATTGTAGGAAATTTAATTATTTCCTACAATTTTTTTATAATCGATTAACCGAAGCTTAAATTCATTGACTTTTTATTGTTATTTTTTACAAATTTTAACAAAAATAATATATTTTATTGTAAATCATTTTTTAAAATGCTATAATTTTTTTAAAAGAGCGAAAAATTTAAAAGACCGAAAAAGTACTTGTTGGTTAAATAAAATATTAATCGGAGGGCAATTTCAATGAGAAAAATCAAAAGCACTTTGGCTAACTTCTCAATAAAGGGAAGAATTCTTATGTTGGCAATAATTTTATGTGTATTGACTCTTATAGCCGGTATTATCAGTATATGCGGCTTGGCTTTGCTGTCGGATGAATATAAGCATCTTTTGGATACGGCTATAGAAAGACGTGTGCTTACGGCTGAATTTGCAACGGAGCTTAAAGAAATAAGGCTTGATGTATGCCAAATTGTTATTCAGTCCGAATTTTATAAAAATGAAAGCAGCACCGAAGATTATTACAATAAAGCTTTGGATGCTCTCGATGAATTTTTGGCTACAGCCGATACATACTACAATAACGTTACCGGAGATCATTCCCTTACAAAAGAGGCGCAGGACAAGCTTTTAAGCAGATATGAAAGTCTTATAAGAAGCATAAACATCTATGCGGACTGCATAGATAAAATATTCGAATCGAGCGTTTCAGACGATAAATCAGCCGTAAATGAAAAGATAAACGAAATCTCCTCTTTGGCTGTCGATGCAGAGGAAAACACAAATGCTCTTGTTAAAGCAGCCTACGACAGAGAAGTTGTTTTAAAGGACGAGGTAAATGTCTTTAACAGAAATATTATGATAATTATAACCATACTTATAATATTGGTTATTATTTTATCAATACTTATCTCACTTTCAACCTCAAAGCAGATTTTAAAGCCTATAACCACGCTTACTTCCGCTTCCGACAAAATTGCAAGAGGAGATTTCAACGTAAATGTAAAAACCAATCAAACCAACGAAATAGGAAAGCTGTCAAACAACTTTGCAATGCTTGTGGATTCGTTCAGAAGTATAGTCAATGATATGAACAGCTCATTTTCAGCAATGAATAACGGCAATATAGGCGCAAGAATAGATACGGCAAAGTTTGAAGGCGAATACGGCACTATCGCAAAAAATATAAACAGTATGCTTGAAAGCACAGCAAACGAGCTGTTATCAATAAGCAAAAGCGCCGAAGAATACGCATACGGAAATTTTGATTATCAATGCCCAAGATTTCCGGGTGAAAAAGCAATACTTCATGAATCTTTCGATACAATGAAAGAACATCTTTATGAAATTAACAGCTCTATCGATCTTATAATAAGCGGCATAAACGAAGGAAACCTTAATATAAGCGTTGATACAAACAAATTTAACGGAGCTTGGAAAGAGCTTGGCGTTAAGCTTAACAGCCTTGTTTCAAATGTGGCAAAGCCAATAAGAGAAACAAAAACTGCATTATCGGAAATAAGCAAAGGCAATTTTAAAATTAATGTTGATTCAAATAAATACAAGGGCGAATTTAAAGAGATGCTCTCCGATATAGGCAATACGGTTTCGGTTTTGTCATCATATATAACCGAAATCTCCGATATATTGCAGACAATGGCAAACCAAAATCTTAATGTCTCAATAGATCATGAGTATATAGGTGATTTTTCCGCTATTCAGGTTGCTCTTAATCTTATTATAGATAATTTTAACAATCTTATAAACGAGATTATTGTTTCTTCAGAGCAGGTTTCCATAGGCTCTCAATCTATATCGGATTCTGCAACGGCTCTTGCTCAGGGCGCTTCGGAGCAATCCCGTGCAGTTAAAGATCTTACAAATATTATTGTTGCCGTATCTGAAAATACAAAGAAAAATATGCAAAATGTCACAAAATCAAATGAACTTGCGGATTCCGCAAAAGAAAGCGCAGAATATGTAAGAGCTGAAATGAACGATCTATTAAGGGCAATGGAAGAGATTAACGAGTCATCAAACAATATATCAAACATAATAAAAGCAATAGATGACATAGCTTTCCAAACAAATATACTTGCTCTTAATGCGGCTGTTGAAGCGGCAAGAGCCGGCGAACACGGCAAAGGCTTCGCCGTTGTTGCCGAGGAAGTAAGAAACCTTGCCTCAAGAAGCCAAGCATCTGCAAAAGAAACATCAGAGCTTATAAGCATTGCGCTTGAAAAAGCTGAACAGGGCAATGAAATAGCAGGCAGAACGGCTAATACAGTATCTGAAATTACAAAACAAATAGAGGAAATATCTGCAATATCAACAGAGATTTTTGCCGATTCACAAAATCAAAATTCTTCAATAAACGAAATAAATACAGGCATTAACCAAATAGCAGCCGTCGTTGAAAACAATACTTCAACCTCCGAACAAAATGCGGCAGCTTCACAAGAGCTTTCAAGCCAATCTACAATATTTAAGGAAACTGTTTCCAAATTTATGCTTAAAAATTAAAAGCGTTTAATGTTTCAGCAGGTTTATTATTAAAACTCAAAAGTCCGGATGGGCTTTTGAGTTTTCTTTTGTGCATTAAGCCGATTATATTTATTTATTATTTACAAATTAAACAATTTTTAAAAAAATTTTTTTTACTCTATTGTAAGTTATTCCGTAAAATGATATAATAAATAAAATTAATTTTGAGAGGAGACTGCACATGAAAAAAACATCAAATATGATGGCTAACCTTTCTGTGAAAGGCAGAATATTAGTCTTGGCAGGTTTTTTATGTATTTTAACACTGATATCGGGAATAATAAGTATTTTTGGTATTACTCTTGTTTCCAACGAATACAAGAATTTGCTGAATACTGCAATAGAAAGGCGAGTGCTTACCACTCAATTTTCCGCAGAGCTTGAATCACTCAGAAAATACGCAAACCAAATTATTGTAAAATCGGAAGTATATGACGATGACGCCGCCACGGAAGAATTTTACAATGAATCCATGAACGAGCTGGATAACTTTTTTGCTACCACTGATACATATTATAATGTTGTAATGAATGATACATCCCTGACAAAAGAAGCCCAAGACAGGCTTATCGGAATATATGAAAAACTTGTAGCAAATATGAATGATTATGCAGACTGTCTTGATTTGATATTTGAAGCAAGTATAGCCGATGATGTCGATGCCATAAAAGCTCAAATAACCGCAATAAGCGATATAGCTGTCGAAGCTGAAGAAAATACGGCAAATCTTACTCAGCTTGCTTATGACAGAGAAGTGGTTTTAAGAGATGAAACCGCAAGAAACAGTATTATTACTATCATAATTATAGTTGTTATTATTATTGCAATTATTATTCTTGCGGCGATAATATCAATGTATACATCAAATCGTATTTCAAAACCTATAAAAAGTCTTACCGATGCATCAAGCAAAATTGCAAAAGGTAATTTTGATATAAATGTTAAAACAAATATAACAAATGAAATCGGTCAGCTTTCAAATAATATAGCTTTGCTTCTAGATACTTTTGACAATATTGTGGACGATATGAATAAAGCCTTTTCCGATATGAATAACGGTATTTTGGATTCAAGGCTCGATACCTCAAAATATACCGGCGAATACTCCAATATTGCCAAAAATGTAAATAAAATTCTCGAAAGCGTAAAAGATGAATTTAACATAATAAACAAAAGCACAGAGGCTTATGCAAACGGCGATTTTGAATATGACTGCCCAAGATTTCCCGGTCAGAAAGCTATGCTGCATGAGTGCTTCGATTTGATGAAAAACAACCTCAATCAGGTAAGCGATTCAATATCTTCCGTAATAGACGGCATAACCGCAGGCAACCTTAATGTAAATGTTGACAGCACATATTTTTACGGCGGCTGGAAAGATATAATAGAAAAGCTTAACAACCTTGTTTTAACAATAGCCGCACCGGTTAAAGACACTAAATATGCTTTATCTCAGTTAAGCAAAGGCAACTTTAAAGTACATTTGGAGCCTGACAAATATCAGGGTGAATTTAAAGATATGCTTTTGGATATAGACAACAGCTTTTCTATATTATCCAAGTATATTTATGAGATCTCAGGCGCACTTCAGTCAATGGCTAATCAAGACCTTGATATTACGCTTGAAAATAATTACATTGGCGATTTTTCAGCTATACATGAAGCGCTTAATCTTATTATAAAGAATTTCAACAACTTGATTAAAGAAATTATTGTATCTTCAGACCAAGTTGCAATAGGTTCTCAATCTATAGCCGATACATCTACATCTTTGGCACAGGGCGCTTCAGAACAGGCAAGCGCTGTTGAGGAGCTTACAGCTACAATAGGCATTGTTGCCGAAAATACAAGAAAGAATATGGATAATGTTCTTAAATCAAACGAGCTTGCCGAAGACGCTAAACAGAGCGCCGAAAATGTAAGAGAAGAAATGAAAAATCTCCTTAAGGCAATGGAAGAAATTAACGAATCTTCAAACAATATATCAAATATCATTAAAGCTATAGATGATATTGCTTTCCAAACAAATATTCTTGCTCTTAACGCCGCTGTGGAAGCAGCAAGAGCCGGCGAACACGGCAAAGGCTTTGCTGTTGTTGCCGAAGAAGTAAGAAACCTTGCCTCAAGAAGCCAAACTTCCGCAAAGGAAACATCTGATCTTATTTCCGTTGCCCTTGAAAAGGCTGAGCAAGGAAGCGAAATTGCAGGCAGAACAGCTAACACAATTAAAGAAATTACGATGCAGATTGAAGAAATTGCAAGCATATCAACCAATGTTGCAAATGATTCAAGAGAGCAAAATAATTCTATAAGCGAAATAAATATTGGTATTAATCAGATTGTAAACGTAGTTTCAAACAATACAACAACATCAGAAGAAAGCGCGGCGGCTTCACAAGAGTTAGCAAGCCAATCTGCTGTATTTAAAGAAACTGTTTCCAGATTTAAGCTTAAAGAAATAAATAATTAAAACAAATTGAACTTTTATAAAAAAAGGGCTTCACATTAATATTTTAGTGTGATAGCCCTTTTTTATCGCAAAAATGAAGTATTATTTTTTTTAAATTGGTTAATAATTTTTAATAACTATCAGAATTGAATATAGCTCTCCCCTTTTCACTTTCGAAAATCAAAACTATATGATATGTAAAATCTTGTTATAAATTATACTTTTAATACTTAAAGCCATAGATTTTTCGATGGCTTTATAATAAAAAATAAAAAAAATGTAACAATTTATAATAAATGTTACATTTTTGCCTTACACTTATTATATCGTCATTATCGAAAAAAACTTAACGCCTATTTTAAAAAATTTTAAAAAATTTTTTTATTTTTTGCATACAAATAAAGCATAGCCAAACACTACAAATTAAGCGACATAAAAACCTTATCCTTTTCATCTTGGTCTATGCCTAAATATCGTCTTGTTACGGCATACGACGAATGATTGAAAAGCTCCATAATAACGGCAGGCGCAACGCCCTTTTTAAAGGCGTTGTAGCCAAATGTTTTCCTCAAGGAATGACAGGCTATGTTTCCCTGTATCTTTAAAAGCTTTGCCGCCTGCTTTAAAATTCTGTACATCTGTATTCTGCTTATCGCTTTGTTTTTTCCTTTCTGGCTTTTAAACAAAACCCCATCTTTTTGTATTTTTCCGTAATAGGCTTTAAGCTTTTTTAGGCAGTCTATAACAGCCTTATTCATCTTTATTTTAATAATTTTTTTTGTTTTCTTTTCAACAATGTGAATGTAGGCTTTAAATTTTTTTGTATCAAATTCATACACATCTTCCCATCTCAGCTCCAATATATCGCTGCATCTTAATCCCGTGTTTACGCTTATTACAATCAGCGCAAGGTCACGCATATTGCCTTTTTTCTCAAAATAAAGCTTAAGTCTGTTCAAATCTTTTTTACTCTTTATAGGGTCTGTTTTCATTATTAAGTTCCTCCTTGAATAATGTAACATTTATTATAAATTGTTACATTTGTACGCTCCTACCATATTATCATCTTATATTTTAAACAATTTTTCAAGGAGGAATTTTTATGCTTACGCTGACAGTCAAGGAAGGAGAATATATAAAGATAGGTGATGATATTTTTGTTAAGTATACAAGCAACTTAAGGTCCGACAGTATAAGGCTATCCATAGACGTGCCTAAAGAAGTACCCGTAGTACGCTCTAAGGTGTATGAAAAAAATCTTGAACTAATGGCGGAAAACGATTCTGCTGCCGCCGAGGAGCTTAAAAGGGTAAGAAAAATGAAGGGCAAATACAAAAAGCCTAAGATTAAAAATATTTAATTAAGTTAATATCCTTGGCAAAAGCTAGGGTTATTATATAAAAACAAAAAACGCAAACGGATTTGCGTAAAATTTAATCAACGGAGGGATTTATTATGAGTAGTTCAACAGTAATTAACACAAACGCAAGGGCTTTAAATTCAAACAGAAACTTAAGGGCAGTAGGAAACAAGCAGGATAAGGCAAGCAAGAGATTATCAAGCGGCAAGAAAATCAATTCTGCGGCTGATGATGCAGCAGGCTTGGCTATCAGCGAAAAAATGAAGGCTCAAATCAGAGGTCTTGATATGGCTTCCAAAAATGCAAATGATGCTATATCATTTATCCAAACAACTGAAGGTTATGTTGCCGAGATTAACAATATGGTTACAAGAATCAGAGATCTTGCCGTTCAGTGTTCTACAGACAGTAACGAATCAGCAGACAGAACCAAAAGTCAGCAAGAGGTTGAGCAGCTTAGAACTGAAATTACAGATTTGGCAGGCAGAGCTCAGTTTAACAACATTAATCTTAATCAAAAGGATGTAGAGTTTGATTTCCATATCGGTTCAAACAAAGGTCAGAAAATTTCATTAAAACTTCAGCAATTTGATGCCACAGAATTAGGTTTGAATGCTGCTTCAGTATCTGGCGATGGAAGTGAGGCTGATACTCTTATCAAAACCTGTGATGATGCTCTTGAAAAAGTAACAAGCTACAGAGCTATACTCGGCGCTGTTCAAAACAGGCTTGAATACACAAACAGCGCTCTTGAAACAGCAAGCGAGAACTTAAGCCAAGCAAACTCAAGAATTGAAGATGCCGATATGGCTCAAGAAATGACTAACATGACTTCAGCTAACGTTATTAATCAGGCTGCCGTTGCTATGCTTGCTCAGGCAAATCAGGCTCCACAGACTGTGCTTCAGCTCTTGAGCTGATAACGGCATTATTTGCCCCTTACTTTAAGATTTTGGTATATGTAACTTAAAATCAAAACCACGCCTTTTAGGCGTGGTTTTCTTTTAACCTATAATAACATTACTTCTGTAATACTGCAAAAATATTCATTATATTATTTTGTCGTTTCCAATTCTCCAAAAAATTCTGTTAATTTATCAATCTTTAATTTTATCAATAATTTTTATTTTTGTATACTTTTTTAAAAATTGATTTCCGTGTTTTTGCTTTAAAATTAAATGTATAAAAAAAGGCAAATAGGTAAACATTTCAGTTATAAGCTTTTGGCAGAGCCGATAATATTTGAAATTCGGCTTTGCTGTGTACTTATTTTTTGGTTAAAAAATGATAAGGAGGGGCGACGATGAATATAATAAAATTTTTTGCCGTTATATTTATAGGCATGGCTGTATGCTTTGCCGGATGTTACAGCGGATATAAGCTTTATAAGCCGAAAGACGATGTTGAGAATACCGAGAAAAATATTTCATATGAAGCCGATAAAATTGTTCAGGCGAACAATGATAAAATAATAGATTCAACAAAAATAGTGTATGAATACTATTACAATAATGATGGATATACGGAAAGATTTGAGGATAATGCTCCGTATTTTTTAATTGGCTTAAACAGAAATGAAGCTGTTGAAAAGATGGACGGCTGGCAGATTTTAAAATTTTCTCCTGCCGAAGTTGTAATGAGAAGAAATATAAACGGCAGCGGAGCTCAAAATTATGTTATCAGTGAATATGAAGGCTTGGTAACGGTTTTTTACGAACAGCCCGTTGACGGTGAATCGATTATGGAGATTACGGATACACCGGTTAATTCTTTGCCGGAGGAAGAGCAGATTAAAATTAAAAACGGCATAAAAATAAGGGGAGATAACGAACTTATAAAATGTATGGAAAATTACGAATCGTAATAGGTAACGTCTTTTAGGCGGTGGGTATTATAAGGAGCGTCGCAGACATCAAATCCGCAGATCGCATTTTCGCCGAGAAAAAAGGCGAATTTCAAGGCTTTTAAAGCCGCCGGAATGAGCCTTTTGTTCATCTGTTTAATTTTGAAAAAGTCTATTTGGGCTTTTTCGACAGAAAAATATGACCGGCTAATAAGTCGGTCATATTTTTTATCTTTATTTTTCTTTTACCCAAACACAGCTTGAAAAAGGCTTAAGCTTTAGGTTAAAGCCTCCGGAACATACTTTAATTTTGCCGTTGTTTAAGGTAAATCCCTCTTGGTCAGAAGAAATTTCATTAAAGAAGATGTCATTGTCATTACATTCAATGCGCCATACGGGAACATATATTTCTTTTTCACACGAATTATTATTTATGGCAACAACAATTTTTTGGCTTTTGTTAAATCTTGAGTAGCATAATATTCCATATTCGCTGTGAAGATACTCAAGAGAACCTTTCTTTATTGCGGAATATTTTTTATGAAGCCTTATCATTTCTTTGTGATAGTTTATAAGCATTTTATCTTCATTGCCCCAAGGATAAGGACGCCTGTTGTCGGGGTCTGTCCAGCCGGTAAGACCTGCCTCGTCACCGTAATACACTGTAGGCGCACCGGGCCAAGTCATTTGTATTGCGACTGCCTCCATAAATACGGCTTTGTTGATGCCCGTATCGGCTTCTTCTCTGCCGACTGTATGAAGTCTGCCTACTTTTCTGTTTGTTCTTGTAAGAAATCTGGAATGATCATGGTTTGAAAGCTCATTCATAGCCGTTGTAAGCGACTGATAAGAAAACTTTGCTCCATGATATCTCATTGCGCCTTCAAAGCTCATAGCGTTGCAGTACAAACCTTCATTATAGCTTTCGCTGTGTTTTTCCATTCCTGTTAAAAACCATGTTACAGGCTCCATAAATGCATCATAATTCATTATTGTATCCCATTGATCGCCATTAAGCCAATCCGAAGCATCGCCGTAATGTTCCGCAAGAATCACAGCCTCGGGGTTTGCTTCTTTTACGGCCTTTCTGAAATCACGCCAAAATTTATGGTTAAATTCTTTTGAGTATCCTAAATCAGCCGCAACATCAAGACGCCAGCCATCGGCATTAAACGGCGGGCTGACCCATTTTTTGCCTATGTTTATAATATAGCTGTAAAGCTGAGGACAGCCTTCATAATTAAGCTTGGGATGATTATCGTGTCCCCACCAACTGTCGTAACAATCGTTGTTAGGCCAGTTTTCATCGTACCATTTAAAGTAATCGTGGTATATGCTGTCTTTAGCTTTATATGCTCCGTCAGGATAACCGTTGGCGGAATAAAAGCCCTCTTTATCGAGCCATTTATTAAATGCGCCGCAGTGATTAAAGACACCGTCCAATATAATTTTTATTCCGTTTTTATGGGCAAGCTTAATAAGTTTTATCATAAGGTCGTTGCTTGCCTGCAAATTTTCTTTAGAGGTTGTTCTCTGCATATACATAGTGGCATATCTGTTTCGGAATTTTTCAAAATAAAGCGGCTCTCCTCCGTCTTTAACAATAACGCCGTAATGAGGATCGATATAATCATAATCCTGTATATCATATTTATGGTTGCTGGGAGAAACAAAAATGGGATTAAAATAAATAACGTCAACGCCAAGCTCTTTAAGATATCCCATTTTATCCATTACGCCTTTAAGATCACCGCCGTAAAAATTGCATATATCGTCATTTTCAACAGGTTTATCCCATTTATCGATATTTTTGGCGGCTCTTCCTAAATAGGCATATTCGTTATTTACAACATCGTTGCTCTTATCACCGTTATAAAATCTGTCAACATAGATTTGATACATAACAGCCCCTTGAACCCATTTGGGAATCTCAAAATCTCTTATTATAACAAAGCTGTAATTTTCATCGATGGAAGAGGTAACTCCCTGCTTGCTGTAAAAATAGGTTTTGCCAAAACTGATTATTTTAAAATAATATGATGTTTTGATTTTATCAGCCTTAATTGAAGCCCTGTAAAAATCAAAATTGCTCCTTGAGAGCGTTTTTTTCATTTTAATTTCATCATCGCCGCAAACCAAAAAAACTTCATCGGCATTATTTTTCCATAGTCTGATTTTTATAAAACAGTCCTCGTCTTTTTTAGGAAACAAAGGCGTTCTAAAATCCTCTGTTTCATCTGAAAAAACTGCATCCAGATTAAAGTATTCATATTTCATTCTGGATAAAAGAAGTAATTTTTCGCTTATATCAATAAATTTATTAGTGTTATCAGACATTTTGCTCCCCTTAAAATAAAATTGTCTTTTTCATAAAATCAAGCCTTAGTTTGCTCTTAAGAGCAAATGTTTTGAGCTTGTTATTTTGCAAAAAAAATTAAGTTCAAAGATGTTAATACTATGCTTAATGCCGCCCTTTAGAGGCGGCGATTTATGGTGATTTATTAAGCGATTGAAAATAACAATAAAACTTTAATTCTCCGCCCTTATCAGGCGGAGAATATAAAATCTTAATCTGAAACTCTGATCTTAAATGTCATTTCATCTTCGTCACCGTCATCATTTTCGGCAATTACGGTATAGGTATAAGAACCTTCATCTTCTTCGGCATCAAAGCTGAATTCCCAAATAAGCTCATCGTCATCGATATCGTCGTAGTTCTTTTTGCTTCTTCCTCTTTTGTCGCCGTCTTCGTTTTCGATCCATATCTTAGATACAGCATCGTTTGTATAAACTGTAACATTTACTTCATCTTCAACATCAACGGTTTTATCCTCAATTTCTATATCGTTAATTTCAGGCTTGTCGGCAATATCAAGTTTAACTGTAAATTTCTTGGTTGCCACATTATCCTTTTCATCATAAGCATAAACTGTAAAGCTGTTTTTGCTTTCTTTTTCAACCTCAACCTCGAAGTTCCATGTAATTGTGTTTCCAGAATCTGAGCCTGACTCAACTCTTGCAATTTCGTCTGAGTTGCTGTCTTTAACGATAATGTATTCTGCAACAGAGGTTGTTTTTGCGCTCATCTTAACGGTTTCGTTAAGAGATACGTCGTCGCTCTTTTGGGTAACGCTTAAAACCGCAAGCTCTGAGCTTGAATATTTTTCGCCTGTAAGGTTGAAGCTTTCGGAGGTTGAATCTTCATCATCATTATATGCTCTTACTTCGTATTTTGTTCTTCCTGAGCTTTCAACCTCAAATTCTATTCTCCATGTTTTTTCGTTGTCTTTTACGCTTGATGAAGTTGGGAAGTTTTTCTTTACAACTCTGTCATCATCGTCATCATAAATTTCAACCTTTGTTATATCGTATGTGGTAGTTATTGTAACAGTGGCATCTTCTCCTACGGCAATATCAGAATCATAATCTATATCTTTAATCTCCAGCTCGTCATCGTCATTTGATTTTGAAGTAGAGCCTGAGCCGCCGACATCAATGGTTATAGTTTCGTAATTAGCCTCGTAGCCGTCTGAATTTCCTACATAAACATAGAGATCACATTCGCCTTTTTCGGTCATTTTGATTTTTGTTTGGAAAACCCTGTCATCGCCGGAAAGGTTATATGTGGTAAGCTCGGTGCCGGTAGATTTAAAGTTGTTTAAAATCTTTATTCTGTCTGCTGCCGTATTTGTAAATATTGAAAGCTCCACATAATCATTTTTTGCTACACTTCTGTCATCTGCATCTATTTTTATAATTTTCGGCTGATTATCGAGAGTAACCGTAATCATACAATTTTTTGAAGAAGCGTCATCTTCGTTGTATTCAACGGCGTTTCCCGCACAGGCTTTAAGCGTTTTTATTTCGCTTACCGATACGCTCGGCACATATTGCAAAGAGAAAGTCCTTGTTGAATCGGCGTTTTGGGTATAAACAACGCTTTCGCTTACAATGCTGTTTGTTGCGCTGTCCACAAGCTTAACTTTTTCCGCTGAAGCCGAAGCGATAACGGTTACAGATACTGTTTCGCCGTTTTTAACGACATTTTGAGATGACACAGCGCTTAAAACTGAAGTTGCCTGAGTTGTTATAAGCACGCTTCTTGAGGCGTTATCCCAATCAACGTTAGCCCCAAGCGCCTGAGCAAGCATTCTTACAGGCATCATTGTTCTGCTTTGAAGAACAGCAGAGGGGGTATCAAATGTAGTTGCTTCACCGTTTACCGTTATAACGTTTGAACGAAGAGTATGTACAACCGTTCTCGAACCTTTTTTAAGCGTCATAGTTTCGGTTGCGGAGTTCCAATCCACAACGGCGCCAAGGGTTTCGGCTGTTTTTCTGAACGGCACCATAGCTCTGTTATTCATAATTTGAGGGGTTGCGTCATCAAAGCTTAAAAGCTGATTGTTAATGTAAACAAAACAAGGCTCGGCGGCGAATACATTAATAGTCTGCATTAAAAGGCAGAAAATAAGCGCCGCCGCAAGCGATAAAATTTTTTTCATCTAAAAACCATCCTTTCTTAAAACTTTTGTTTATATTATAACATATGAATATCTTATAAATGTTACATTTGCATTACAAATATAAGATTGTCCCAAAAGTTCAACCGATATTTTTATAGGTTAAACATAGGGATAAAAGGTTTGTTGCGGATGAGGCTTATATTCCGTATTTATTCCTGTATTCAAGCATTTTATCAAGATATTCTTTTCCGTTTATGGTGCCGTCTTTAATGCAGTCTATAATATCTTCTATCGTGACAATAGGGTAAACCTTTATGCCAAAATCTTCATAAACCTCTTCAACGGCTGATTTGCCGTTATTGCCTTTTTCCATTCTGTCCACAGAAATTATAACGCTGAGTATATCTGCATTTGCAGCCTTTTTAAGTATAGGCAGGGTTTCTCTTATAGCTGTGCCGGCTGTAATAACATCTTCTATTATGGCAACTTTGTCGCCGTCTTTAAGCTTATGCCCTACTAGAACACCGCCCTCGCCATGGTCTTTTACCTCTTTTCTGTTAAAGCAGTAATTAACGTTTTTTCCCATTTTATTATACATTGCTATGCAAACCGCAACGCATAACGGTATTCCCTTATAAGCAGGCCCAAAAAGCACATCCGGCTCAACTGAATTTGCTTTCATGCACTCTGCATAAAATTCGCCGAGTTTTGCTATTTGCTCTCCTGTTTTATAATTGCCGGTATTTACAAAATAAGGAGTATTTCTGCCGCTTTTGGTTACAAAATCGCCAAAGGTAAGCACTCCCGCTTCACACATGAATTTTATAAATTCTTTTTTATAACTCATAGTTTAAAACCTCACTGTAATTAATTTTTTTTCTGTTTTCATTATGCATATTATACTTTATTTTTAAAAAATTTACAATACTGTAATAAGCCTTAATTTTTGATTTAACCGACTAAGTAAGCTGAGTACGAATATCATTGTCTTTCGATTATAATCAACTGTTGTTGACAAATCCAAACGTATTTTATAAAATTATCTCATATTAAAAAAAGCATTGTAAGAAAGTAATTCGGTTGGTTATAAGTATTCGGCATAAGCCGAGCATAACAGCTTAAAAAATATATAAACGAAAGGATAAAATTAATTATGAAATTAGGAATAGTTGGTCTGCCAAACGTAGGAAAAAGCACATTATTTAATTCTCTGACTCAAGGCGGAGCCGAAGCGGCAAATTATCCGTTTTGCACAATCGATCCAAACATTGGGGTAGTTTGTGTACCTGATTACAGGCTTGAAAAATTAAGAGAGCTTTACAATTCAAAAAAAGTTATTCCGGCCGTTATAGAGTTTGTGGATATAGCGGGGCTTGTAAAGGGCGCAAGCAAAGGCGAGGGGCTTGGCAATAAGTTTCTTTCTCATATCCGTGAAGTTGATGCCATTGTGCATGTTGTAAGGTGTTTTGAGGACAGCAATATTGTACACGTTGATGCTGCTGTAGATCCTATAAGGGATATAGAAACAATTAATTTAGAGCTTATTTTTTCGGATCTTGAGCTTATAGAAAGAAGAATTTCCAAAACGGCAAAAGCTGCTAAGGCTGATAAGGCTCTTCAAAAAGAACTTGAGCTTTTAAACGACATCAAGGCTTGTCTTGAGGAGGGAAAATCTGTAAGAAATATGAATTTTTCATCCGAAGAAGAAAATCAATTTGTACGCGAGCTTAATCTTTTAACCTTTAAGCCTGTGCTTTATGCCGCAAACGTTGCGGAAGATGATCTTGCCGATGACGGCGAAAGCAACGTTTATGCCCAAAAAATAAGAGAGCTTGCCAAAAAGGAAGGCTCCGAGGTATTTGTTGTTTGCGCAAAAATAGAAGAAGAAATTGCAGCTTTGGAAAATGATGAAAAAAAGGAATTTTTATCAGCGCTTGGCTGCAAGGAAAGCGGACTGGATCGTCTTATAGCAGCAAGCTACAGTCTTCTTGGGCTTATAAGCTATCTTACGGCGGGTGAGCCGGAAGTGCGTGCATGGACAATAACAAAGGGTACGAAAGCACCTCAGGCAGCCGGCAAAATTCATTCTGATTTTGAAAGAGGCTTTATAAGAGCGGAAACCGTAAGTTTTGATGATTTGATCCGCCTTGGTTCGGTTGCCGCCGCAAGAGAACAAGGTCTTGTCAGGAGTGAGGGTAAGGATTATGTTGTTAAGGATGGAGATGTTATTCTTTTTAGATTTAATGTATGATAATAAAAAGCCTCGCCTATAAGGCGAGGCTTTTGTCGAAAAAGTCCATTCGGACTTTTTCGATTTTAAATAGAAGAATAAAAGGCTCATTCCGGCGGCTTAAAAAGCCTTGGAACTCGCCTTTTTCCTCGGCGGAAATGAATTCCTGCTGCGGATTTTATGCCTGCGGCGCTTTTAAAAGCTTATAAGCTCAACAAAAGTTAGATTTTGACAGCCTAAAGCTTATAAGGTTAGGCTTTTTTTATATTCTTTCAGCCATGTAATAAAGAAGCTCTTCGGTTGCGCTCCAGCCAAGGCAAGGGTCTGTAATTGATTTTCCGTATATATGCTCGTCAACTTTCTGACAGCCTTCTTCAATGTAGCTTTCAATCATAAAGCCTTTAACATATTTTCTTATTCTTTCGTTATATTTTCTGTTGTGGAGTACCTCTTTTACTATTCTTGGCTGCTCATAATACTGCTTTTTGCTGTTGGAATGATTTGTATCAACAATAATTGATGGGTTTTCAAAGCCCTTTTGCTCATAAACGCTGATTGCTCTTGTCAAATCTTCGTAATGATAATTAGGCACATTTTCGCCATGCTTGTTTACAGAGCCTCTTAAAATAGCATGAGCATAAGGATTTCCCGATGTTCTTACTTCATAATCGTGATATATAAAATCATGATTGCCATGAGCTGCTTGTATTGAATTAAACATTACGGTAAGATCGCCGCTTGTTGGGTTTTTCATTCCCACAGGAACGTCTATGCCGCTTGCCGTAAGCCTGTGCTGCTGATTTTCAACGCTTCTTGCGCCAACTGCAATATATGTTAAAATATCCTCAACATAAGGCAGGTTATTGGGATAAAGCATTTCATCGGCAATAGGAAGCCCTGATTCTTCCATGGCTCTTATATCCATTTTTCTTATTGAAATAATACCCTCCGCCATGTTGGGCGCTTTTTCGGGATTGGGCTGATGCAGTATTCCTTTGTAGCCTTCGCCTGTTGTTCTGGGTTTTCCCGTATAAATTCTGGGTATTAAAAAAAGAGTATCTTTAACTTTATCATTTACTTTTTTGAGCCTTGATATATAATCGCAGACAGAATCTTCGTGATCGGCGGAACAAGGCCCTATAATAACAATAAGTTTATTAACTTTTCCTGAAAGTATATCTTTAAGCTCTTTATCCTTTTGAGCCTTAAGCTTTTTTAATTCCTCGCTCATAGGAACCATTTGTATGATTTCTTCCGGGGTTGGTATTTTTCTTATATTGGTGAAACTCATAATAAACTCCTCCGTAATATTTTTATGCTGTAATATAAACCTTTTGGCATATAAAACAGCTATATAGGATAAATATATTATTTTTGGCGACTTTAGTCAAGGGAAAAATAATTTAAGCGTCGAAAAGTCCGTTCTGTTTTTTTCATAAAAAGCGGAAAGCCGCATACACATAAAAAATGAATTTTATTCAGCATATCCATAATTTTTGTTAAAAAAAACTTTATCTTTATTGATATTGACATTGTTGTTTATTTTTTCATTTAAATATATTGCAACCTGCATTATTATTTGTTATAATATCTTTATTAATTTACTAAAATTCACAAAAAAGGAGTGTTTTTCTATGTCAGTTGGCAATATTATAGTGGGTCAGTCAGGCGGTCCTACCTCTGTTATCAACGCAAGCCTTGCGGGCGTTTTTAAAACTGCTCTTGACAGAGGATCCAATAAAATTTACGGTATGCTTAACGGTATAAGCGGTCTTCTCAACAATCGCTATGTAGATTTGACGGATAAAATCAAAAACAATCTTGATGTTGAGCTGCTTAAAAGAACTCCGTCTTCTTTCTTGGGCTCTTGCCGTTTTAAGCTTCCGGAAATCTCAGCCGATGAAAAAACTTACGAGAATATTATAAGCATATTAAAAAAGCTTGAAATATCTCATTTCTTCTATATCGGCGGCAATGACTCAATGGATACAATCAAAAAGCTTTCCGAATATGCAAAGATCAAAAATATCGATATAAATTTTATGGGCGTGCCTAAAACAATTGATAACGATCTTGCCGTAACCGACCATACTCCCGGCTTCGGAAGCGCAGCAAAGTATATAGGAACAACGGTTAAAGAGGTTATAAGGGACGGTCTTGTTTACGATACAAAAAATGTAACCGTAATCGAAATTATGGGACGTAATGCCGGATGGCTTACCTCCGCCGCAGCTCTTGCAAAGGGCGATGACTGCGAGGGCGTTGATATGATATATCTTCCTGAGGTTGCGTTTGATCTTGATAAATTTATCGAAAAATCAGTTCAAATCCAAAAAGAAAAAAATAATTTTGTTATTGCCGTTTCAGAGGGAATAAAGACAGCCGATGGAACATATGTATGCGAGCTTAGCAACTCAGATCGTTTTACAGATTCTTTCGGTCACAAGGCATTAAGCGGAACAGCAAGTTTTCTTGCCGATAAGCTTGCGGCTGAGCTGGGCTGCAAAACAAGAAGCGTAGAGTTCAGCACACTCCAGCGCTGCGGAAGCCACATTGCTTCTCAAACAGATATTACCGAAGCCTTCCTTGCGGGAGGACAGGCTGTAAAGGCTGCGTTTGACGGCGAAACAGGAAAAGTTGTTATCTTTGACAGAATATCAAATGATCCTTACCTTATGACAACTCGTGTAGCTGATGTAAACGACATCGCAAACGTTGAAAAGGTTGTTCCCGCTGAGTGGATTACAAACGAAGGAACATATGTTTCAGATGAGCTTGTTAATTATATGCTTCCTCTTATCCAGGGCGAGCTTCCTCCTTATATGGTAAACGGTCTGCCAAAACATATTACTGTTAATGATATTAAATAAAAATTTGCATTATTATCGGATTAAGATTTTCTTCGAAAAAGTCCAACCGGACTTTTTCGATGCTCAGCATTTATAAAATATAAATATTTTGAAAGGTGGTATTTTAAATGAATGAAGTACTCAAAAAACTCAGCGCTATAGGTATTGTTCCTGTAATTAAAATTGATGATGTTGAAAAAGCAGTTCCTCTTGCAAAGGCTTTGGTTGCAGGCGGTATTCCATGTGCAGAAGTTACATTTAGAACAGACGAAGCCGAAGAAGCTATAAAAAGAATGGCTGCCGAAGTTCCCGAAATGCTTGTCGGCGCAGGAACTATACTCACTCCGGAGCAGGCTGACAGAGCGATTGCCGCAGGCTCAAAATTCCTTGTAAGCCCCGGTCTTAATCCAAAGGTTGTTAAGCATTGTATAGATAAGGGTTATCTTATCACTCCGGGTACATCAAATCCAAGTGATGTTGAAGTAGCAATCGAGCTTGGTCTTGATGTTGTTAAATTCTTCCCTGCTGAGGCTGCCGGCGGAATTAAAATGATCAAATCCATGGCTGCTCCTTATACAAAGATGAAATTTATGCCCACAGGCGGTATAAATGCCGATAATCTTAACAGCTATCTTTCTTTCAATAAGATTATCTGCTGCGGCGGAAGCTGGATGGTTAAAGATGACCTTATCAAAAACGGCGAGTTTGATAAAATCACAGAGTTATGTAAGCAGGCTGTTGCGGCTATGCTTGGCTTTGAGGTTGCTCATATCGGAATCAATACTCAGGATGAATCTGCTGCTATGGCAGTTGCAGAGAAATTTAACAAGCTCTTTAACTTCCCAATCAAAAACGGCAATTCAGCCGTATTTGCTTCATCAGGCATTGAGGTAAGAAAGTCTATGTTTAGGGGAACAAACGGTCATATAGCTATTAAAACAAACTATATTGACAGAGCTATCCATTATATCGAGGCTATGGGCGGAGCTGTTGATATGGAGAAGGACGTTGTTGAGAAAGACGGTAAGATCAAAGCTGTTTATTTGAAAGACGAGATTGGCGGCTTTGCTGTTCATTTGGTTCAGAAATAATATAATTAAAAGCCCCTGCTTTTGCAGGGGCTTTTTTTAGGCTGTCAATAAACCTGAGTTTATAAGTTTTTAAGAGCGCCGCAGGAGGAAATCGCATTTTCGCCGAGGAAAAAGGCAAATTTCAAGGCTTTTAAAGCCGCCGGAATGAGCCTTTTTAATTTCCTATATAGCCTGCCGGATTTGTGTGTTTGCCGTTTATTCTTACCTCAAAATGCAGATGCACTCCTGTGGAGTAGCCTGTGGTACCTGCCTTTGAAATTACTTCGCCTCTTTTTACACTTTGTCCGACACTTACAACAAGCTGAGAGTTATGAGCATAAAGAGTGCTTAAGCCGTTTCCGTGATCGATTATTACGCATTTGCCGTAACCGCCTTTGTTTCCCGCAAAAATTACGGTTCCGCTTTCTGCTGCGACAACATCTGTACCCATTGTCGCCTTTAGGTCAACTCCGGTATGAAATTCCTGCTTTCCGCTTATCGGATTTGTACGATAGCCGTAAGGTGAATTATATTTATATCCTCTGTATGCAGGCACAGGATACTGTAATGATCCTCCGCTTGGCGCATACACCTTTCCGGCAGAGGAAGAAGCTGACGAAGATGCCGAACTTTTATTTGCAGCCTTAGCTGCCGCCGCTTTGGCTGCGGCTTCCTGCTGAACTTTAAGTATAAGGCTTGAAACCTCTTTGTCGGCTGCTTCAAGGTCTTTTAGCTGCTGAAGATAAGAAGCTTCATCTTTGGAAAGCTTTGTGACAAGCTCTTCTTTTGCTTTTATGTTGTTATCGAGAACCTGTTTTTTATTTTTTTCTTCCTCTGTTAAAAATTCGATATTTTGTTTTTCAACTTTTATTTCTTCCACCTTTTCACCTATAAGCGCTTCGGTTCTTTTATACTCTTGGAATATTGTGTTGTCGTGTTCTGCTATCTTGTTTATATATTCTATTCTTTTGAGCATATCCATAAAGCTTTCCGACTCAAGTATAACTTGAAGATAGCCTATAGAGCCGTTTTCATACATAACTTTAAGGCGATATTTAAGGCTGTCATATTGGTTTTCTCTTTTTTTTGTTGCATCGGCTAAAGCTGTTTCATTTTCGGTAAGGCGAATTTGCGTTTCGTTAAGCTGTTTTGTAAGCTTGTCAAGCTCATCCTGAACAGTGTTGAGCTGAGCGTCAAGTTCTTCAACCTGAGCAAGAACAGATTTTTTTTCACTCTGGGTTTTATCTAATGAGTTTTGGGTTTGACTTGTTTTATTTTTGATATTTTGCTTTTCTTTATTTAAATCGCTTAAAGATTTGGCTGCAAAAGCAGGCAAAACATTTGCTGCGGATATAAAGCATATCATAAATAAAGCCAATATTTTTTTCATTGTAAATCTCTCCTAAACATTAAGATGCTTTCTTATAGATGTAATGCTGCCTAAAACACCAAGCGTCATGCCCAATATCAGGGCGGAAGGAATAATAAACGAAAATAAATCAAGCCATGGTCTGAATTGAGCTATATTGGCTAAGAAAGACATTTTTTCGTTTATAATTTCAATAGACTGTGTGTAAGCTGCGCTGCATATAATACAGGGAATAAGCGCCCCTATCAGGCCTATTAAAATGCCTTCGACGATAAAAGGCCATCTTATAAACCAATCGGTGGCGCCGATATATTTCATAATATTTATTTCGTTTTTGCGTATAAACACAGTTAATTTAATTGTATTCATTATTATTACAACTGCAATAACGCCCATAATCAGTATTAATATTGCGCTTATTATTCTAAATGCTGTGCTTATTGTCAGCAATATTTCAGCTTCTCTTTGGGCGTGTCGTATTTTTTCTATTCCGATAAAGCTGTAATCCGGGTTTTTAATATCCTCTTTGGATATAAGCTTGTCGGAGGGGGCGGTTGTGTCGCTTTCGGAGGTTTCGGAGGTTTCGGCTTGAGAATCATTTTTAAGTATGCCTCTTTGTGACAAAAGCTTTATTTCCATATCGGTTTGCAGTTGTTCGAGAAATTTTATTACATCTTTTTGAAATTTAATATCATCCAAGGCTATATCAAAGCTTCTGGGGAAAGGATTGTCCTTTTCAAGGCCCGTAAGTATGTCGTTTTCATCGCCCCAGCTTTCCTGCGCCCATTCAAGAGCATCTTGTTCGGATATATATTGTACATTTTTTATGTGCGGTATTTTTTTAATCTCCTGTTCAATTAAGCTGACCTCATCATCGGTTGCGCCGCTGCTTACAAAAACAGATATGCCGACGTTGTTTTCAACCTGTTCCAGCATATAATCAAGATTTAAAACTATACACAGTGATACAATAAGAATAAATGAATTTGCGGCGACAGTAGCAATAGAAGCCAAACTCATCAGCCTGTTTTTAAGCAGACTTTTTGTGCCTTGTTGTATATGATACTTAAGTGTCCTAATCTTCATCGCTGTACCCGCCTTCTTTTATATCTCTCAGTATTGTTCCTTTTTGAAGGGTAATAACCCTCTGCTTCATTTCGTTTACTATATCTTTTGCGTGCGTAGCGATAACAACGGTTGTGCCCCTTAAATTAATGTCTTTTAAAAGACCCATAATTTCCCATGCCGTTTCCGGATCGAGATTACCCGTAGGCTCATCTGCCAAAAGTATAGGGGGGCGGTTTACCATAGCCCTTGCCAAGGCAACCCTTTGCTGTTCTCCGCCCGAAAGCTGATTGGGATAAGCCTTTATTTTTTTATTAAGCCCAACCATAGATAAGATTGTAGGAACAGAGCGCCTTATTGATTTTGGAGAAGCCTCAACAACCTGCATTGCAAAGGCAACGTTTTCATAAACGGTTTTGCTTGGCAGAAGCCTGAAATCTTGAAAAACAACGCCGATTTTTCGCCTTAGATAGGGTATTTCCTTTCGGCGGAGATTTGTTACATCGGTTGAATCTATTTTTATGCTGCCCTTTGACGGATCGGTTTCTTTAAGAAGCATTTTTATAAGAGTTGATTTTCCGGAACCGCTTGAGCCTACTATAAAAACAAATTCGCCTTTTTCTATTTCCAGCGATATATCATTTAAAGCTACAGTTCCGTTTTCGTATATTTTTGAAACGTTTTTCAAACTTATCACAGGAATACTTCCTTCCTTTTCGGATTCACAGGATTTTGCAGTCGGTTAGATATATTTTGCTTCAAGCCGATAAATAAGCATTGCCCCGTGAAATGTTAATTATACTTTAATAAACAAAATTGCTGTCTTTATGACTCATATACTTGCTGACCATAAGCATAATTTTGAAAATTATAGCATCGTCAAAATTTCTTAAATCAAGCCCCGTCATTTTTTGCAGCTTATCAAGGCGATATACCAATGTATTTCTGTGAATATAAAGCTGCCTTGACGTTTCCGAAACATTAAGATTGTTTTCAAAAAATTTATTTACGGTAATCAGTGTTTCTTCATCAAACTGATCTATTGAAAGGCCATGCAGAACCTCGTTTATAAACATACGGCAAAGCGTTGCGGGAAGCTGATATATAAGCCTGCCTATGCCAAGCTGCTCATAGTTTACAACCCTTTTGCTTTCTTCAAAAATTTTTCCTACCTCAAGAGCCATTTTAGCTTCTTTGTATGAGGCCGAAACATTTTTAAGATCCTGCACTACGGTACCTATAGCTACATAAACATTGCTCATGGCTTCGGCGGTCAGGGTGTCGTATATTGATTTTGCTATATCTTCTATTTCTGTTCTTTCATCTTTCTTTTTAAGCTCTTTTACCAATATAATGCTTTTTTCATCAACTGCTGTGACAAAATCTTTGCCCTTAAGCGGAAATATGTTCCTAACAATCTCAACTACGTTTAATTCTTTGTCTATTTCCGTTTCTATCAAATAAACCACTCGTCTTACATTATTTTCTATATGAAGCTTTTTTGCTCTGGAATAAATATCTACAAGCAAAAGATTATCCAAAAGAAGATTTTTGATAAAATTATCTCTGTCATATCTTTCTTTGTAGGCAACCAAAAGATTTTGTATCTGGAAAGCTGTTATCTTGCCTATTCTGTAAGTTTCTTCGTCCTCACCCTTTGTAAGCACAATATATTCTGTTGAATTGTTGTCAAAAACTTTAAAATACTGATAACCCTGTATAAGCTGATTTTCAGCCGGAGAGTTTATAAAAAATTCAACACTGTCAATAGTTGTGTTAAGCATATGTTCTTCGGTTGTGGCAACTACCTTGCCTTCCCTTTCTATTATGCTGAATTCACGCCTTGTAATGTTTTTCAAGCCGTCTATTGTGTTTTGAAGAATTTGGTTGGAAATCATAAAAACAACTCCTTTGCATTGATTTTAACTGACCAAACAAGCCTTTTCGGCGGCTGTTTGCTTTATAGTCAGCAAAATATAATTTGCGCCGAATATTGAAAATTAGCTGCTGTTTAAAGATATACAATATAATCTTATAACAAATTTTAAAAAAAAGAAAGAGTTTTTATGACAAAACGTTTTAAAAATTTTTAAAAATTGCCTTTAATATCCTAAAAAAGCTTTTTTTTGCCAAAATATAGGCTTAAACTACTTTAAAAACAGTAAAAACTATGGTATAATTATAAAAAAATTATGGCAATAATTAATTGGGAGTGTTCATTTATGTCTGCTAAAAAAGAACAAATCGATGTTGTTATAGATAATAAGAATTATAAGCTTTCGGGTGTCGAAAATGAAAAATATATAAGAAGCATCGCAGAGTATACAGATAAAAAAATAAAAGAAATATCTGATTCCGCTGTTGGCATTATGAAAAATTCATCGGCTTTTCTTGTGTTGGTTGCGATGAATATTGCTGATGATTTTTTTAAAGAAAAGGATTCGGCGAAGATAAGGCTTAAAAAGGCGGCTGAAAGCTTAAATGCCGAAATTGACAGGCTTAAATTGGAAAACGGCGCCGTATGCAGCGAGCTTGAGGGGGTAAAGCAGGAGCTTATGGCGCTTAAAAACGAAAATGAAAAAATAAGCCTTGAGCTTACAAATATAATGCAAGAAAACGAAAAAATAAACACAGGGCTTACAAATACAGGCGAGGAAAACGAAAGAATAAAAGCGGAGCTTGAAAACATAAAACAAGAAAACGAGAGAATAAAAGCGGAGCTTGAAAATACAAAACAAGAAAACGAAAAAATAAAAGCGGAGCTTGAAAATACAAAACAAGAGAACGAGATAATAAAAACAGAGCTTGAAAATACAAAACAAGAGAACGAAAGGATAAATACAGGGCTTACAAATACAGGCGAAGAGAACGAAAGGATAAAAGCGGAGTTTACAAACACAAAACAAGAAAACGAAAGAATAAAAGCGGAGTTTACAAACACAAAACAAGAAAACGAGAGAATAAAAACAGAGCTTGAAAACATAAAAGAAGAAAGAAGAAAAATAAATGCAGAGCTTTCGAAAACAAGGCAGGAAAACAAAAAGATAAGCTCAGAGCTTTTTGAAGCAGGCGGAAGAGTTGAAAAGCTGAAAGCAGAGTTTGAAGAGGCTAAGATAAATACAGCCTCCGAAAACGATAAGGCGGTTAAAGAGGCTGAAAATTACAAAAGAGAATATGAAAGAATTAAAGGGCAGATGACGGAGGTTAAGCTGGAGCTTAACAGATCAAAATCACAGCTTGGCTCCGCAAAGCATGAAATAGAAAAGCATAAAAATGAGAACGCTCAGCTAAAAACAGCTTTTAATACCGTAAAAAATGAGATTGAAACATTAAAGGCTGATTTTGAAAGGATAAAGAATGAACAGAGCGATGTGGATTATGAAAAGCTTCTGAGTCTTCAGGATGAGCTTGACAGCGCAAAACAGGAAGCTCAAAGATATAAGGAGGCGGCTGAAAAAAGCGCTTATGAGGCGGCGGCTGCCACAAATGAAGCGGACAGAGCAAAAAAGGAGCTTTCCGAATATATAGAAACCTTTGGCGGGTGATCTGATGACGGATAAAAATATAAAAAAAGCCGAGCTTCTCTCACCGGCAGGCGATATGCAATCGCTTAAAGCCGCAGTAAATGCCGGCTGCGATGCCGTTTATTTTGGCGGGCAAAGCTTTAATGCAAGACGAGGCGCATTAAATTTTTCCGATGATGAGATAAAAGATGCCATAGATTACTGTCATCTTAGAGGAGTAAGGGCAAACATAGCGCTTAATATATTGTATAAAGATTCTGAAATTGATGATGTCATGTCATTTGTTTCAATGTTATACAGGCTTGGCGCCGATGCTCTTATTATTCAGGATATAGGTATTTTTTCGCTTATAAAATATAATTTTCCTAAGTTTAAGCTTTATGCAAGCACTCAAATGACCGCTCACAATAAAAATGCGGCGGAGTTTTTGACAAATATTGGCTTTGACAGGGTAGTTTTAAGCAGAGAACTTAGCCTTTGTGAAATAAAATATATAAAAGAACACACAAATACAGAGCTTGAAACATTTATACATGGTGCGGTTTGCGTAAGTTACTCCGGGCGATGTCTTATGAGTTCCGTTATAGGCGGCAGAAGCGCCAACAGAGGATTGTGCGCTCAGCCGTGCCGTCTTAAATACAAGCTCTTTGCGCCGGATAACGGGTTTGTAAAAGACGGCTGTCTGCTTTCGCCTAAAGATATGTCTGCTTTGCCGATTTTGAATGAATTATGCGAAGCCGGAATTAGCAGCTTTAAAATAGAAGGAAGAATGAAAAGCCCCGAATATGTTGCCGTTGCAACCTCTGTTTACAGAAAATATCTCGATAAAGTATACAGCGGTTCTTTTGATATAGACAGCGATGACCAAAAGGCTCTTCTTCAAATCTTCAACAGGGGCGGAAGCTTTGAAACAGGCTATTATCACAACTATGCAGGCTCTGATATGCTTAGCTCTTCACCCAAAAGCAGCGGAAGAAAAATAGGGATTGTAGAGGATTTTAATAAAAAAACAGGCAAATGCATAATAAAGCTTTACGATGATGTTTTTTGTGGCGACGGCATAGAAATTTTTACACGCTCAGAGCCTCATTCAGGCTCGAATATCTGTAAAAATGCATCTAAAGGAGAAAAAATAACCATTAAAATATCGGGTAATATAAATAAAGGCGACTTGGTTTATAAAAGCTTTGATAAAACCCTTAACGATTCTCTGAAGCGGTTTTTAAAAAAGGATAAAAGGCAATTAACAATAGACGCTGAGTTAAAGGCGGTTTTAGGAGAAAAGTTTAAAATATGTTTTTCATTCGGCTCGGCTGAAAGGCTTATAATTGAAGAGGATATTATTCAAAAGGCTGAAAATGCGCCGCTCACAAAGGAAAATCTTTTGCTTAGGCTTTCAAAAACAGGCGACAGCACGTTTAAATTTAATTTTGTTAAAAGCGAAGTTGGAGATGATATATATATTCCCATTAAGCAGATTAATGAAATAAAAAGAAAAGCCGTAAATGAGCTTGCCGACAAGCTGATTAAATATTACAGAAGAGAAAATATACAATATCATTACAATGCTTCTGAGCCCAAAAAAGCCGAAAGCAGGCTTTCTGTTTTGGTAAACAGCTTTGGACAGCTTGAGCAGTGCCTTAAATTTGATGTAAAGCGTATTTATATCGAATATAAAGATGAATTTTTGGGTGAGCTTGATAATATAATAAAAAAATGTCACAAAAAAAATATAGAAATTTATGCAGCTTTGCCTTGGATTGAACGTGATATTTACAAAAACGATACAAAAAAAGCGTTCGATTTGATGGAAGATTCGCTTCTTGACGGCTATCTTATAAGAAATTACGGGCAGTTGAATACAAAAAAAAGTACAGCGGCTGATTTTACTTTTAATATATTTAATTCGGCATCCTGCGCTTATCTTGGCAAATTTTTCGATACGCTTTGTCTTTCGCCGGAGCTTAGCGTAAAGGAGCTTAAAAATATGGCGGCTGATAAAACCGAAATTTTTGTATACGGCAGGCTTCCTCTTATGACGACTCATCAATGCCCGGTGGGGATTCACTGCGCAGCAAAAAAAAGCGGGGCATACTGCAGCCTTAAAAATAAAAGCAAAGGTTATTATATTAAAGACAGAAAGAATATAAGCTTTCCTCTTGCGACCGACTGCAAAAGCTGTGAATGTATAATATTAAACAGTGCGGCTGTTTTTGTTTTAAAAAAATTTGATGAAATTAAACAGCTTGGCGCCGAATTTTTTAGGCTTAATTTGACTGATGAGGACGATAAGCTTTCCGAGGAGCTTATATATTCCCATTTATATATGCTCTCACATGATAAGCCCGATTTAAGGACGCAGGAGCTTATAAATAAATTTTCCGCAGAAAAAGATGCCACAAACGGTCACTTTTTCAGAGGAGTATTGTAGGTGATTATATGTTTGAGGCAGTGGTTTTGATATGCCGATATCTTTTTGTGTTTTATATGTTTTATTTTTTGCTTCAGGCGGGAAAGTGTGTTTTAAGCCCGTATAATATACATCATATAAACATTTCTTGGGCATACTCAAAGCAAAGAATGACAATAGTGTTTTTTCATCTTACGGCAATGCTTATAATAGGCTTTAAGCCGGAAACGGGAATGTTTGATATATATACGGTTATTTTAGGCTCGGCTGGGCTTATTCTTTTGATAGGCGGAAACATTATTTTATCTTTTATTTATAAAAACGGTTCAAAGCTGCTTTTTAACTGTACGTTTTTTGTAATGGATATTGGCTTTATAATGCTTTTAAGGCTTAATACGGCTCTTGCGCAAAGGCAGATCATATGGCTTATAACAGGCTTTGTGGCTACAATGCTTATTCCGCCGATTTTGAGGGTTCTTCCAAGGCTTGATAAGCTTAAATATTTATATCTTGCCTTGGGATTTTCACTTTTGGCGGCAACGCTTATTTTTGGCGATGTTCAGGGCGGCGCTCAAAACTGGATCAAGATAAAGGGATTTAGCTTTCAGCCGGCGGAGCTTGTTAAGCTTTTGTTTGTGTTTTATCTTGCCAGCGAATTTTCTCAAAAGCCTTCATCATTTAAAGAGCTTATTTTTCCGTCGGCGGCATCGGCTGTTTTTGTTATATGCCTTGTTATGCAGACAGACCTCGGAAGCGCTTTGATATTTTTTATGAGTTATTTGATTATGATATATATTGCAACGGGAAACGGCTTTATTTTTGCCGGCCTTTCAATTTTTGCCTTTGCGGCGTCTATGCTTGCATATAAATTTTTTTCGCACGTACGGACAAGGGTTGAAATATGGCTTGACCCATGGTCTGATATTTCGGGCAAGGGATATCAGATTACACAGTCGCTTTTTGCCATAGGCACATGGGGAATTTTTGGAAGCGGCCTTACAAGAGGTTATGCGGAAAATATTCCGGTTGTTGAAAGAGATTTTATTTTTGCCGCGGTATGCGAGGAATTTGGAATAATTTTTTCCGTAGGCTTTATATTTGTATTTATATTTATATTTTTCTGCGGGGCAAAAGCTGCCCTTAGAAATTACAACAGATTTTTATCTCTTGTTGCATCGGGGCTTACCGGTCTTTTGTGTTTTCAGAGCTTTCTTATAATCGGCGGGGTTACAAAGCTTATACCGCTTACGGGAGTAACGCTGCCGTTTGTAAGCTACGGCGGCACATCTATAGTTATAAGCTTTGTATCGATAGGAATAATACAGTGGATTTATGCAATGAACACACTGAGAGAGCAGCAGGAGTTTTTTGACAGGAGGACATAGGCTGTGAAGAAAAATATAAAATTTATATTTTGGTTTTATTTTTCTTTATTTTTGCTTCTTATAATTCATCTTGTTAAGTTTAAAGTATCAGACAGCTCTGATTTAATTTCAAATTCATATAATCCAAGGCTTAACTCAATAGAAGCGACAATAAAAAGAGGAACAATATATGACAGAAACGGCGAAGCTCTTGCTTACAGCGAAAAAATCTCCGGCGATGAAAAATATATAAGAAATTATAATTATCCAAGGGAGTTTTCTCATATACTGGGCTTTATATCAAACGGAAAATCCGGAGTCGAGTCAAAGTATAATTTTTATCTTGAATCTCTTCATAACGAGCTTTTTCAAAGAATCAATGCTGTTTTTAATCACAGTGAACTGACAGCCGACAGTATTGTCCTTACTATCGATAAAGATCTTCAGCTTGAGGCATATAGGCTGTTGGAAGGAAAAAAGGGCGCCGTTGTTGCCTTAGAGCCTGATACGGGCAAAATTTTATCAATGGTTTCTTATCCTGATTTTGACCCTGAGAATATAAGCCAAAACTGGCAGGAGCTTAGCGAAGATGAAGAATCTCCGCTTATAAACAGAGCAAGCCAAGGCTTATATCCGCCAGGTTCTACGTTTAAAATAATAACCGCCGCCTCTGCAATTGAAAATATTGATGATATTATGTCAAGACGCTACAATTGTAAAGGCGAAGAGTATTTTGATGATAAAAAAATAAGATGTTTTAACCTAAAAGCTCACGGAAACGTTAACCTTACAGGGGCATTCGCATATTCATGCAACACATTTTTTTCTCAGCTTGGCAATGAGCTTGGCGGCGAAAAGCTTAGATTAAATGCCGAAAACGCTCTTTTTAATAAAGATCTTGGTTATGAGCTTGAGTATAACAAAAGTTCATTCGCTCTTACAAAATATTCATCCCAAAGCGAAATTGTAGAAACTTCCATAGGACAAGGCAAAACACTTGCAACGCCGCTTCATATGGCGATGATTGCCGCCGCCGCAGGCAACAACGGCATTATGATGAAGCCTTATGTTTTGGATTATGTTAAAACTTATAACGATAAAATAAAAAACCAGACAGTCCCTGTTATGCAGGCAAAGCCTTTCAGCCCGGATACGGCATATGAAATTACTCAGATGATGGAAAAGGTTGTTGAAGAGGGAACCGGTGTTCAGGCTAAAATAAAAGGCGTAATAACGGCGGGGAAAACAGGAACGGCTGAAAATTCATCAGGAGATGATCATGCATGGTTTGTAGGCTTTGCCCCTGCCGATAAGCCTAAGATATGCGTATGTGTAATTTTGGAGAATGCAGGAAGCGGAAGCAAGGCTGTACCGACAGCCCAAAAGCTTATGCAGAGGTATCTTGAAAAAAGCTGAGGATAAATTAAAAATTAATTTTGAGGTATATTATGGAAGTTTTAAAAATTATTGTTATGCCTGTTTTTTCTGTGCTTGTCCTTTTTTTGCTTACAAGATTTATGGGTTACAGAGAGGTATCCCAGCTTAGTATGTTTGATTATGTGACGGGAATAAGCATAGGTTCGATAGCCGCTGAAATGGCAACGGGAATAGAAAATTTTCAAAAACCCTTAATAGCTATGATAATTTATGCTTTTTGTGCGATATCCATATCTTTTTTTACAAATAAATCCTTAAAGCTTAGGAAAAAGATAATGGGCAAGCCTATTGTTTTGATTGACAACGGCATTATTTTTTATGATAAAATGAAAAAGGCAAAACTCGATATAAGCGAACTTCAGATGGAGCTTAGGGCAAAGGGATTTTTTAATATAACAAAAGTTAAAACAGCCGTATTGGAAATTAACGGAAAGCTGAGCGTTATACCTTTCAGCACAAAAGACGAATCCGAGGAGCTTTGTGTAAATATTATTATGGATGGCGAACTTTTAGAGGAAAATATTAAAAGCCGAAATATTAACAGAGAATTTATCAAAAGAAAAATGCTTGAAAAAGGCATTTATGATATAAAGGATATTTTCCTTGCCGTATATATCGGAAATGAAATCAGCTTTTTTAAAAAAGAATTTAGCGGAAACAAAAATTATGGCTTTTGAATGATTAATGAATTAAGCTGTTTAATATAAGGGAATAGTAGGAGGTTATTTTTTGGATAAATTTGAAATATTAAAAAGAGTGGATCACACTGTTTTAGATCGTGATTCAAATAAAAACAAAATTATAAAGGCTTGTGAAGATGCTGTTAAATATAATACAGCATCAGTATGCATTGCTCCCTGCTTTGTAAAAGATTGCAGACAATTTTTGCAAGGCAGGCTTAAGGTTTGCACCGTTATAGGTTTCCCGAACGGATATAATTTAAGCGATGTTAAGCGCTGTGAGGCTGAGTTTGCCATTAAAGACGGAGCCGATGAACTGGATATGGTTATTAACCTTACAGATGTCAGAGATAAAAATTTTGTTAAAATAGAAGAAGAAATTAGATTGATAAAATCCGTCTGCGGTGATAAAATATTAAAAGTAATAATAGAAACTTGTATGCTTAATGAGGAAGAAAAGATTAAGCTTTGCTCTGTTGTAAGCTCATCGGGAGCCGATTTTATCAAAACATCGACAGGCTTTGCCAATGCGGGAGCAGAGCTTTCGGATATTGCGCTTTTTAAAAAGCATCTTTCTTCATCGGTTAAAATAAAAGCGGCAGGGGGGATTTCTGATTTTGAAACGGCTCTTGCTTTTATTGAAGCGGGAGCGGACAGGATTGGTTCAAGCAGGCTTATAAAACTTGCGGAATCTGATGTTTAATTTTATAATATATTAAGGAGGGTTTGTATATGAAAATAAAAAAATTATTCTGCGGTGTGATTTCAGCCGTTATCTTTGCAGGAACCGTTTCTTTTGGAAGCATAAGCGCCGCAGCGCAGGAAGATGTGCCGACTATTTATATAGTAGGCGATTCTACGGCTTGCATATACGGAAATGATGATGATTATGCCGTACCAAGAGCAGGCTGGGGTATGTATTTGGATAGATGGATTAAAGATGATTCAGCCAAAGTGGAAGATCTTGCCCTTGCGGGAAGAAGCTCAAAAAGCTTTACAACGGAGGATAATTACAAAAAGCTTTGTGATGATCTTAAAGACGGTGATTTTCTTTTTATACAGTTTGGTCATAATGATGCCAAAAAATCAAACGAAGAGGATCTTCAAAAAAGATATACAGACCCTGAGGGAGATACTCAAACAGAGGGAAGTTTTAAATATTCACTGTATAACAATTATATAAAACTTGCCCAGGATAAAGGCGCTGTGCCTATTTTGCTCACTCCTGTTTCAAGGCGAAAATTTGACGATGAGGGCAAGGTTACGGACAGCCACGGCAAGTATGACGATGCGGTAAGAGAGCTTGCGCAGGAAACTGATGTTGAGCTTATAGACGCCACGGCATTTACGGAGAGTCTTTATAATCTTGCCGGCAAGGAAGAAATAAAAGTAATGCATTCTATATATAACGATTATACTAAAGGCGATAAAGGTTATGATAATACTCATTACAACCATTTTGGCGCTTATATTGTGAGCTATTATGTAGCTGAATCCGCAATAGATTCACATCTGTCTGTTGAAAAATATTTATCAACGGCTGATGCCGATAAGATATTGAGCTTGACAAGAGGAGAAGCCGCTGCATTTTTGGCAAGGCTTATAGGCTGCGATGAAGAAGCCGGCGATGTAAGTTTTGCCGATGTTTCAAAAGACGATGAAAATTATAAGGGAATTTACAATGCTCAGCAGGCAGGCATAATTTTTGGCGATGAAAAGGGAAACTTTAACCCCGATAAAGAAGCGAATTTGCTTGATATCGTCCTTATGGCATCAAGAGCATATCAAAAGCTTATGGATATAAGCAACGAAGCCGATACGAGCATTTTGGACGGCTCTGATATTAAAGATTATGCAAAAAAAGATATCGCAGTTTTGATAGAAAATAATATAATCAGCCTTGACGATTTGTTAAATACCGACCCTGATAAACTGGCGCTTTATGTTTTGGCATCAGATATATATGACATAAAGTCTGATAAGGTTAATGCTGACAAAGAACTTTCAGAACAATCCCTTGATGAGCTTGAAAAGGTTGAAAATACAAAATAGCCTTTTATTTTACATAAGCCTTGCGGCAAAGCCGCAGGGCTTAATAGTTGGGTCTTGTTTTTATTTTTAAGATAAAACATCAGCATTATTGACAGGGGGCTTATTTATGGTGATAGGCAGCTGCAAGGTTTTTTTAAGGGCTGAATGGGCAAAAAGCCTTAAGGATAAAAGAATGATCATAAAGAGTATAATAGACAGAACAAAAAATAAATTTAACGTAAGTATAGCCGAGGTGGATTTGCAGGATATTCATCAGAGCATTGTTATAGGCTTTGCCTGTGTTACAAACGATGCTTCTCATGCAAACAGCATTATTGATAATATAATTAATTATATTGACAGAATTACCGATGCGGTTATAGAAGATGTTGAAATTGAAATATTATAAAATATATGTAAAAGGATGTATTGATATATGGCGGTAAATGAAAAAAACAGCTATGATAATGAGAGTATAACCTCTCTAAAGGGCGCTGACAGGGTTAGGCTAAGGCCGGCGGTTATTTTTGGCTCGGATGGCATAGAGGGATGCGAACATTCTGTCTTTGAGATACTTTCAAATGCCATAGATGAAGCAAGAGAGGGCTTCGGCTCTGAGATAGATGTAACTTATCATACCGATAAATCTATAACAATAAGAGATTACGGCAGGGGAATACCCGTTGATTACAACCAAAAGGAAAAAAGATATAATTGGGAACTTTTATTCTGTGAGCTTTATGCCGGAGGAAAATACAATAACAACAGCGGTGAAAATTATGAATTTAGCCTTGGGCTTAACGGGCTTGGCTTGTGTTCTACTCAATACAGCTCAGAGTTTATGTATGTTGCGGTATTTAGAGATGAAACTAAATTTGAACTGAATTTTGAAAAAGGTGAAAATATAGGAGGGCTTAAAAAGAGCAGAGCCGAAGATGAAAAAACAGGAACTCTTATCCATTGGAAGCCTGATAAAGAGGTTTTTACCGATGTTGATATACCGGCGGATTATTTTAAGGATGTTTTAAAAAGACAATGTATAGTTAATGCAGGGCTTAAATTTAATTTTTATGATGAAAACACAAATGAATTTTCGGTGTATTGTTATGAAAATGGCATAAGGGATTATATTTCCGAAATATCTATGGGCAAAAATATTACAGAGCCCGTTTATTTTGAAAACGAAACAAAGGGAAAAGACAGAGAAGATAAGCCCGAATACAAGCTTAAGTTTGAAATATGCTTTTGCTTTAATAACGAGATAAATACAGCTCAGTATTATCACAATTCAAGCTGGCTCGAGCATGGAGGTTCTCCGGATAAGGCTGTAAGAAACGGATTTGTTTATGCAATAGATAATTATCTTAAAAATAATTCCATGTATAAAAAGGACGAAAAAAAGATTATATTTTCCGACATAGAAGACAGCCTTATTATAGTTATAAATTCTTTTTCGACACAAACAAGTTATGAAAACCAAACCAAAAAATCAATAACAAATAAATTTATACAAGAGGCAATAACAGATTTTTTAAAGCAAAAGCTTGAAATATATTTTATAGAAAATAAGGCTGATGCCGATAAAATAGCCAACCAGATTTTGGTGAACAAAAGAAGCCGTGAAAGCGCCGAAAGCACAAGGCTTAACATTAAAAAGAAGCTGACGGGAAGCCTTGATATGAATAACAGGGTAGAAAAATTTGTAAACTGCCGCACAAAGGATGTTTCCAAAAGAGAAATTTATATAGTTGAGGGAGATTCCGCCCTTGGAGCTTGCAAACAGGCGAGAAATGCCGAATTTCAAGGCATTATGCCCGTAAGGGGAAAGATACTTAACTGCCTTAAGGCAAATTACGACAAAATATTTAAAAGCGATATTATAGTTGATCTTCTTAGGGTTTTGGGCTGTGGGGTTGAGATAAAAACAAAGCATAATAAAGATTTTAACAGCTTTGATATAAATCAGCTTAAATGGAGCAAAATTATTATATGCACAGATGCCGATGTTGACGGATTTCAGATAAGAACACTTATCCTTACTATGATTTATCGCCTTGCCCCTACGCTTATAAGAGAAAAAAAGGTATTTATTGCAGAATCTCCTCTATACGAAATAACAAGCGGCAAAAAAACATATTTCGCCTATTCCGAAAAGGAAAAGGCTAAAATTACAGCCTCAATCAAGGGCAAATATAGGGTGCAGCGCTCAAAAGGCCTTGGTGAAAACGAGCCTGAGATGATGAGCCTTACAACTATGAATCCCGAAACAAGAAAGCTTATTTTGGTTATGCCGGAGGATGTTGAAAAAACACAATATATGTTTGAATTGCTTTTGGGCGACGATTTGCAGGGACGAAAGGATTTTATAGAAAAATTTGGTTATAAATACATCGATTTAAGCGAATTAAGCTAGATATATTTTCTTAATATTTTTATTTTTATCGGAGATATGCTATGGATAATAAAAATTTAATCGAACAAAATATAACGGATACTCTTGAGCTTAACTATATGCCATATGCAATGAGCGTTATCATATCGAGAGCCATACCGGAGATAGACGGCTTTAAGCCGGCACACAGAAAGCTTCTTTATACTATGTTTAAAATGGGGCTTTTAAACGGACCGAGAACAAAATCCACAAATGTTGTGGGCCAGACTATGAAGCTTAATCCTCATGGCGATGCCGCAATTTATGAAACATTGGTAAGGCTTACAAGAGGAAATGATGCTCTGCTTCATCCTTTTATAGATTCCAAAGGAAATTTTGGAAAGCAGTATTCAAAAAATATGGCTTATGCGGCATCAAGATATACAGAGGTTAAGCTTGATTCAATATGCAGCGAGATTTTTAAAAATATAGATAAAAATACCGTTGATTTTATAGATAACTACGATGGTGAAATGAAAGAGCCTGTGCTTCTTCCCACAACGTTTCCGAATATTTTGGCAACGCCAAATCAAGGTATAGCCGTAAGCATGGCAAGCTCTATATGCAGCTTTAATCTAAAAGAAATATGCGCGGCAACGACAGCCTTTATAAAAAATGAAAATACAGATATAAAAAAATACTTAAAGGCGCCCGATTTTACAACCGGAGGAGAGCTTATTTATGATGAAGATGAAATAGATAAAATATATAATACGGGCAGAGGAAGCTTTAAGGTTAGGGGAAAATACAGATTTGACAAAAAAAACAGTATTGTTGAGATATATGAAATTCCGTATACAACAAGTGTTGAAGCCATAATAGATAAGGTTATAAGCCTTGTTAAGGCAGGAAAGCTTAAGGAAATAAACGATATAAGAGATGAAACCGATCTTGATGGCCTTAAAATAGCTATTGATATAAAGAAAAATGCCGATGTTGATATGCTTATGCATAAGATTTCTTCAATGACGCCTTTTACAGACAGCTTCAGCGCAAATTTTAATATTCTTGTAAACGGCAGCCCAAAAACCATGGGCATTAAAGGAATACTTAAGCAATGGCTTGGTTTCAGAACAGAATGTATCAAAAGACAGACTGCTTATGATTTGGATATGAAAGCGGATAAGCTTCATCTTTTGGAGGGACTTGAAAAAATTATAATCGACATCGATAAGGCTATAAAAATAATAAGGCAAACACCCGAAGAAAGACTTGTTGTTCCAAATCTTATGGAAGGCTTCGGCATTGATGAGGTGCAGGCGGAATATATAGCTGAGATAAAGCTTAGAAACATCAACAAAGAGTTTCTTTTTAAACGAATAGAAGAAAAGCATAAGCTTATGGAAGAAATAAAAAGGCTTAATGATATACTTAAAAGTGATGAGCTTGTTAAAGATATAATTATAGCGGAACTTAAAGAGGTAAGCAAAAAATACGGAAAGGCAAGAAAAACCGATATTATTTTTCACAATGAAATACCGCAGATTTCTCAGGAGCAGTTTATTGAGGATTATCCTATAAAGCTATTTTTAACAAGGCATAATTATTTTAAAAAAATAACGCTTGCTTCTCTTCGCTCCGCCTCAGAGCATAAGCTTAAGCAAGAGGATGAAATTATTCAGGAGCTTGAAACCTCCAACAAAACAGATATACTGTTTTTTTCCGATAAATTTAACGTTTATAAGGCAAAGGCTTATGAACTTAACGAATGTAAGGCAAGCAGCATAGGAGATTATCTTAACAATCTTTTGGAGCTTGAAGCTGACGAGAGCATTATATATATTTGCGCTACCGTCGATTACAGCGGATATATGATTTTTGGCTTTGAAAACGGAAAGATAGCTAAGGTTTCGATGCAGGCTTATTATACAAAGGTAAACAGAAAAAGGCTTGTAAATGCCTACAGCTCTAAATCAAGGCTTATATTTATAAGTTTTATAAAAGAAGATTGTGATTTTATAGTTATAAGGGATAACGACAAAGCAATGATGTTTAATACGGCCTTGTTGAATGAAAAAATAACAAAAAGCTTTGGCGGCGTTCAGGTTTTTGCTTTGAAAAAAAACAGCTCTGTAACCAAAATTATCGCTAAGCAGGATTTTTTAAGCGATGACGAGCAATATTACAGAAGCGATAAGATTCCTTCCGCCGGACATTTTATAAATGAAGACGATAAAATTAAAAACGGTATTGCACAGAAAACGAAATTGTTGTAAAATTTAAGAAGGTATTATACGGCTTTTCAAAAATGCTTTGCTGATATATCGGCAAAGGATAGCTTTAAATATTTATTTAAAAACAAGGAGGAGATATCATGGTTACAATTCTTGCAGGTGAAAAGGGCGAAGGAAAAACCAAAAAACTTATAGCAATGGCTAACGAAGCAGTAAAGGGCTCTCATGGGCATACTGTTTTTATAGATTCGGACAACAGGCATATGTATGACCTTCATTATGATATACGCTTTGTTGAAACATCTGATTTTCCTCTCTCTAATTACAGAGAGCTTATAGGCTTTATATATGGCATTTTATCTCAGGACAGCGATATTGAAAGAATTTATATTGATGGCGTATTTAATATTGTAAAGGATTTATCAAACGAAGATTTGGTAAAGCTTTTTCTTAAGCTTAAGAAAATGAGCGAAAAATATTCGCTTGATTTTACGGCAAGTGCAAATATTTTAGTAAAAGATGTTCCCGATGAAATTAAGGATTTGCTTTTTAGCGAGTAATAAGCAAAGAAATAAACAGCTTGTTTTTTATGTGGGATACTACTAGGCTTTAGAAAAAAGCTCTCTGTTTGGCAACAGAGAGCTTTTTGGATTTACTCGATATGCATTTTTTTAAAAAATTCGGAGCTGCTTTTTCCGTTTTCACGGTTAAATCTTCCTAAGTTGTAAAGCCAGTCTGTTCCGCTTTCGGGTTTGTTTACCACTTCATAGCAGGTTAAAGCCGCTTTAAAGCCCATAGTCTTTATTATATCTATCGATTGAGGAGAAATATAACCATAGGGATATGTAAAGGTATTGGGAGATGTTCCGGTGTAGCTTAATATTTCGTTTTGAAGTTTCCCCAAATCATCGTTAAGCTCTTTGGAGTAATCGTCTACACTTTCTCCTTTTTTTATACCACAGCCTTTTCTGTTTTTGGATATTTCATGCATATTGTAGGTGTGATTTTGAATTTCCACAAGGCCGCTGTCAGACATTTCATTAACTTCTTCCCAATTTAAATGCGAATAATCCAAGTTGTGATCTTCCTCTTCAGTGAATAAATCTGTATACGAACCTACAATAGACATAACAGCTTTCATATTATATTCTTTAAGAAGAGGATATGCATAGGTATAAAAGCTTTCATATCCATCGTCAAATGTGATTACAATTGATTTTTCGGGAAGCTCTGTGTTGTTATAAGCATAGTCTATAAGCTGTGTCATTGTTATGGTATTAAAGCCCTTTTCTTTTATGTATTCAAGGTCATTTTTAAACTGATTTTGAGAAATTGCATATTTGCCGAGCAGGTTTGATTTATTGGAGATGTTGTGATACATTACAATAGGTATTTCTATGCTTTCGTCTTCTGCAAGGCAGGCTTTAAATTCTATATGTCTGTAAATTAAAAAAATTAAAGCGCAAGCCATTGTGATTATAAAAAAGCGTACTGTTTTTTCGGATTTAAATAATGGCGCAATAAAGCTTTTCATAGTTATTTCCCCCTTGAAGCTGATGATTGATTTTAAATGGATTACCGACTAAGTAATTACCCGCATTTAGGCGGTGGGATACTTCGTAATAAACCGTCGGTTATGAGTACGCAGCTTAAGCTTAATGAGAATATCATTACCTCTTAAACTTGATTTTTATCAGCGGTGAAATATTTTATAAAAATGATTTTGTAAAACAAAAATTTATCATTGGTTTATGAAAGCTTTTAGAAAAATTTTATGACAGTTAAACTTTAAAAAGAACATAGATATTGCTAAAAAATAAAAAGCCATCGGTTTTCCGATGGCTCTGAGTTTCGAAAAAGCCCATTCGGACTTTTTCGAGGCGAAACAGAGGTATAAAAGGCTCGTTCCATCGGGATTAAAAATCCCTTGAAACTTACCTTTTTCCTCGGCGGAAATAAATTCCGCCTGCAGATTTAAAGTCTGCGACGCTTTAAGTTACTTAATAAATATCATTACAAGGGCAATAATTATGAAAACAGCGCCAAGAATTTTTGTATATCTCTCAAGCTTGCCCTCAAGCGATCTGCCCTTATTTCTGTCCCAATAGGTTTCGGCGCCGCCCATGCCGCCTAAATTAAAGCTTCCAAAACCCCTTACGTTTTTTGACTGCATTAAAATAACAGCAATTAACAATACGCTTACAATAAGCATAGCCAAAGATAAAATAATAAAAAGCACACTCATTTTGCTCACCTCCGAATACCGTCTGTTTTATAAAAGCAAAAATAAAAATCGGGGCAACAGGATTTGAACCTGCGACCTCGGCGTCCCGAACGCCGCGCGCTACCAAGCTACGCTATACCCCGACATAAAACAAAAAGCGCCAAAATAAAAATCGGGGCGACAAGATTTGAACTTGCGACCTCTTGAACCCCATTCAAGCGCGCTACCAAGCTACGCCACGCCCCGAAAAAATTACGCTACAATATATATTTTAATAGATTTTAAAAAAATGTCAATACATAAATCGAAAAAAATTAAATTTTTAAATCAAGTATCCTCCGCCTAAGAGGCGGAGAGAGTTTGTCAATAAAGCTAAATTTTGTTGAGTTTATAAGTTTTTAAGAGCGTCGCAGACATCAAATCCGCAAGCGGAAATCGCATTTTAGCCGCCTAAGAGGGCGGGGATTTGATGGGCAGGATTATAAGCCGCAAAAATAATTAATATTGCTTTTCGACAGTGTCAAGATCATAAGTTTTCATAAATTTTTGAAGATCCTTGTCATTTTTTATAAGCATTACTTCTTCAAATTTTCCTGTTTTTAGGTTTTTAAAGCCTGCCGCTTTTTCTCCTGTGCATATGCTGCATTTAATGATGGGTTTAAAGTATTCTTCGCTGTATTTGTTTTTGTTTTTAGAGCTTTCAAACATATTATTCACCTCTTTTTGGAGCCGCCCTTTTTATATATTATAACAATATAACGGGGCGAATGTCAAAAGCGGGATTTTATCGACTGAGTCAGAAGCCGTCGTTATGAGTATGCAGCGTAAGCGGAATACGAATATCCTTGACTAAGATTTATATATGGCTAAACCAAAATAAAAATTATGCCGATATAAATATAACAGGACTCTTGCTTAAGGCTTTTTGTTACAGCCTTTTTATGCACTGAGCACAACAGATTTTTCGGAGGTATGTTATGAATACGATTCAGAATAAAAGCTCGATATTTACAAACAGAGCCTATGAAAAGGGCAGTACACATAAAACAACGGATATTTTAACGGCAACAATAAATCAATCCCAAATAAATGGAAAATACCGACTTACATTTGATGACAATACGTCGTTAAATGTTGATAAATCACTGATAAACGGCTCTGTCGGCGACAGTATTAAAGTAAAGATAGAACAAAAAAATTCATCTAAAGTTTTTGTGGGTCAGATTTTAGAAAACGAAAAGGCTCTTAATGATATAGATATGCTTCAAAAAAGCTCGGGAATTGTTGCGGTTGATTCACGTTATTCAGATTTTTTAAAGGAAAACGGAATAGAAGCCTCATCCGAAAATGTAAATACTCTAAGAGATATAAAGGCGTGTATAAACTCTATAGTAAACGGCGGCGGAGAAGCCTCAGTAGGAAAGCTTCTTGCCATGGGAATAGATATAGGGAATATAAGCCTTGAAGTTTTAAGCAGATTTGTTTATGAAGCAAACAGCTATAATATGTCAGCCATGGAAAAGACAGAAAGTTTCGAGGAATATATTTCAAAAAATCCGCAGACTGCCGCCGATGATAAAAGGCTTGCCGCGGCAAAGGCGCTTTTTGAACAAGGGCTTCCTATCAATGAAAATAATATATCAGAGCTTAAAGCTGCCATTGAAAATGCCGAAAATATCGTAAGTCTTTCCGAAAATGAAATTGTCGAATTTTTAAAAAGCAGCTCAACCGTAAGTTTTGAAAATATTTATAAAGCAAAATTTTCAAATTCTAAAAGCGCAAATAATAAAGCGGATGATAAAATATGGCATAAGCTTGAAGCTCAGGCGGAAAAGCTGCTCGATTTGCAGGGCATGGAGCCGTCGGAGGAAAATCTTAAGACGGCAAGGCTTTTTATTGAAAATGATATTCCTCTGACAACTGAAAATATAAAAAAAGCGGATTTTTTAAAAAATCCTTCGCTTGATCTTTCAGCTCTGCTTAAAGCTGCGGCATTGGGATTATCACAAAACAAAGGTTCAGCTCAGTTTGATATTTTTACTTATACTCAAACAGATCCCAAAGCTCAGGCTGAAATTTATTCAAATTATGAGCAAAGCTTAAAATACATAAATCAAGCCGATGAATATACAATTCAAAAATTGATTGATAAAAATCAAGAAATTAATTTAAAAAATATTGCAAAAGAGGTTTTATCACAAAGCAGCCCTCAAGGCGAATATTCTTTGTCGCAAGATGCGATTAAGGCAAGAAGACAGCTTCTCGAAATCCAAATGAAGCTTAGTTCGGAAGCGGCGGCAAGGCTTAGCCAAAAGGGGATAGATATAAATATACAGCCGCTTAAAGAGGCAATAGCTCAATTAAAGGAAATTGAAAATGAACTTTTTGCAAGAGAGCTTGCCTCGGCAGAGGTCAGCCCACAGAGCACCGAGGTCATGAAACAGTGTATGAATAAAATAAATGCACTGCCGGTTTTTGTTTCCAAGGCTGATTTTTATGGTATTGTTTTTGATAAACAAAAATACACATTAAATGAAATATCCGCCCATGCCGCCGAAAAGATATTATCTTCACTGGATTCGTTTGCCACAACGCCTAGGGCAAAATACGGTGACAGTTTTGCTGCTCTTAAAAACAGCTTTGAGCAAATACTAAAGGGTAATAATATAGAAACAACCCGACAGAATTTAAGGGCGGCTGAAATTTTATCACGAAACGGTATTGATATTACTCAGGAAAATATATTAAAGGTTAAGCTTACGGACGCAAAAATAAACTTTATTTATGATAAGCTTCACCCCATGACGGCGGCAAATATGATAAGAGAGGGAATTAATCCCCTTGAAACCGATATTGACGAGCTTGTGGATTACATTAAATCATTCTCCGATAAATACGAGCAGCAGGACAGAGATAAGATTGCACAATATATAATTGAAGCAGAGCAAAGAAATGATTTTTCACAGCCGGAAAGAACAGCGGTAGCTTCGGTTTACAGAGCGTTAAGCTTTATTTGTTCAAAAAATTCAAAGGGCATAGGCGCTGCCGTTTTTGCACAAAGCAGCTCTACAATAGGCGATATTTTGAAAATGGCGGATGCTGTTGAAAAAGCCAAAAAGGGAATAGATAAAGCTGTTGACGATAAAAATGAAATTAAAATCAATTTGGCATCGGATAACAATATAAAGCTTGGGGTTGAAAGTGCGCTTGCACAGAGCTTGAAAGATTTAGATGCTTTAAGAGAGCAGTACAGCTCTGTTTTGACGGACAGCATAATTGATATGGCGGCTCCTTCTCAGCTTATAGCATTTATAAGAGGCAATGATGACATAAACAAAGAAACTGTAGAGAAGCTTTATTATGGGCTTAAAAAAATAAGCGAGAGCAGCGAAACGTCATTTATTTCAAATAAAAAAATAAAGGCCTTGGCGCAGGAGATTCAAAGCATGGAAAACGGCGCAAATGATATTGTTAAATGGCTTAATGAAAACAATATTCCTTTAACGCTTAATAATATAAACGCCGCCGCAAAGCTTTTAAATGATGCCTTTAAAAGCGCAAAAGAGCTTGACGAACTTAAAGAAAGCCTTGAAGAAAATGATATCGGCATTGAGGGAAATTTTGATTTGGAAGATATTTATTCTTCGGCGCAAAACGCTGTAAACTCGGTTGAAAGGGCAGGCGATGAAGCGTTAATGCTGGAGGATATCACAAATATAAGCTTGATTTTAAAGCGTCTTGAGCCTGTTAAAGCTTTGCTTCGCTTTGAACAGAGCGTAAATGATAATTCCGAAAATATTTATCAGATTCCTATAAGGCTTAAGGATAATACCATAACAAACCTTAATATGTATGTTTTGAATAAAAGCGGCTCAAATGACGGCTTTAAAGGTTTTTTAAATCTCGAAACAAAAAATTTGGGTATTGTTCAGTGTTTTTTAAATGTTGAAAAAAATTCTGTTTTTGCCAAAATAACAGCCGAAAATCCGCAAAGCGAGAGATTTTTAAAGGAAGTATCGGCTTCTCTTTATACGGCGCTTGAGAATGTGGGCTTTTTAAACACTCAGATTGAATTTGCGTCAGAAAATTCTTTTAATATATTTAAAAACAGTGATGCCGAGCTTATAAAAGAAAACCTTGAAGAAATGAAAAATCCACAGCAAGTTGACGGAGGTTTTTCGGCGCTGGTTTGATTTTGGGAGGATTTTAATATGGAAAATGATAAAAGCAAAAGAATGCCCAATGAATTTTTGAAAGCATTAAAGGCTGTCGTATCTTTTATTGATGAAGCGGATTATAAAAATAAAAACAGCTCATCATCAAAAGATGTTTGAGCAAAATAAAAAAATTCTGTTCTTTTTCACTGAAAGATGTTATAATAATTTTGAATTTTGGCTAAGTTGTACTTGCCAATAAAGAAATTATGAAAAGGAGTATCTTAATGAAAAAAAAATCAACATTGACAGCGACAAAAAGGGTATGCTCAGTTGCTTTGGCAGCAGCTTTTGCAGCTTCGTCATTCAATGCGTTTGCACAGGAGCCCGATAATTCACAGGCTAGCAGCCTAGAGATTGATATTAATCTGGATTTTCCTGCGCCAAACAAAATATTTCATGTTGCGCTGGAATCTTTGCAGTCGTCTTCCGAAAATTATCAGTACGATATAACAAGCAATTCAAACGGTACGGCGGCTTGTGCAACATTTGATTCCATACCGGCGGGAAAATATAAAATGACTGTAAGCTCAGAAAGCTACGCAGAATATACCCAAGATATTACAATATTAAAAGGCCTTACAACAAAGGTTGAGCTTAACAACAGCAAAAAGAAAAATGAATATATTTCCGGCAGCCAAAAGCACGCCGTTATGTCTGTGGGGGATGTAAATGCAGACGGAAGCGTTGACGAAAATGATGCCGAAGATATGATTAATGCTATAGAAAGCTCAAATAAAGAAGGCTTTGATCTTAACAATGACAACGCCGTAGATATTGCGGATTTGGCATATGTTACGCTTAATTACGGCTCAAATGTAACAGCAAACGAGCTTCATATTATTTCATCCGAAAATATTAATGCCGATATCGGCTCTTCTACCTCTGTGGTATCCGGAAGTCTTGAAGATCTTACCCAAAATATAGATAAATTTGTGCAGTTTTCAAATTCCGGCAATCAAGAAATTTCAGAGCAAAATCCTATAGAGCTTTCTATTAACATTAATCAGCCGCAGGATTCACCTCAAACAATTAACGGTGTGTTAATAAAACCTCCGGCAGGCTCAGTTAATCTTATTGAATCGGGAAATATTGAAATTGAAGATGAAAACGGAGAGCTTTATTCATTTTATATGGGAGATGAACCCTCTGCTCCGGCTGTGGCTTCACTTAAGCCTTATGATATTTCATTTGCTTCTGCCGGCGAAGATGGATTTATGCTGGCTCAAACAGCGCAGGCGCCTAGGATTTCATCTCAAAAGGCCAAGATACAAAGTGACGGTACGGTTGTTATAGATATAGGCACGCAGATTGCCATTAAAAAAATAACAATAAAAGTTACAGGCGCAAGCACTAAATTGGTTGATATCGCAAAGGTTGAATTTCTTAATAATATGGAGGATCATATTTCCGATCCCGATTACAGTATTCCTCAAAATATTGTTTTAAATCAGCTTTCAGCAGGCGAAGATCCGTCATTCGAGGTAAACTGGGATTCTCAGGTAAATGTTACGGGATATGAAGTTTCTGTAAGTTCCAACGGAAAGGAAGAAATTTTCCCCACAAATACAAATTCTATTACAATTACATCATTGGGCGGAAAGCTTTCAACTTATGTACCTTATACTGTAAGGGTTCGTTCAACTAACGGAAGTTGGAAAAGCCCTTATTCACAAAGCTCCGTTATTACTTTAACGGCTGACAGTGCTCCTCCGGCACCGGAATATGTAGTAGGCGAGGGCAGAGCGGAAGCGATAAAGGTTTCTTGGCGAGATATGAGAGATACTCAGCATTACAGCCTTTTTTACCGTGAAAAGGGAACCGAAAATTATAATGAAATTGAAAACATAACCGAAACAAGTTATGTTATACCAAATTTAAAACCCAATGTTACATATGAATTTTATGTAATAGGTTATAATGAGCACGGAGCAAGCCCTGCCTCACAGCTTAATCAGGCTGTTACAAAGGCGGCTGAAAGCGTTGTTATGCCTAAATACAAGCTGATTAATACATCAAATGGCGCCTCAAAATTAACCGCACACATAAAAAATGTAGAAAATCCTTCAGCGGCTGAGGTTACAGGCGAAAATATCGCTGTTGTAGATGATGATCAGTCCAGTTATACATCTGTTTCTGATTGGGATACAGGCGTTGTATACACCAATTTTGCAAATCCTATAGTTACGTTGGATCAAAAATATACTATAGATACAATACGCTTTTCGCCCAGCGCAAGCCAGCCCTATGGATATACCGGCGCAAAAATACGCTATCTTAACGACAGCGGCGCTTGGGAAGCGGCGGAATGCAGGCTTTCACAAAAGCAGGATAAAAACGGAAATATTTATTATACGGCTGTTGCCAATTCTCCTATAACATCCGATACATTCCAGCTTTGTATAAGAACATTCAACAGCAGAATGATAACAATAGCGGAGATGAATTTTTACTATTATGACGATTTGGAGGATAAAATAAACGGACTGTATGAAGATACTATGCATCTTAAGCTTAAGCCTGAGGTTTCAAGGCAGGATATAGACAGCCTTTATGCTCAGCTTGATGTTGCCGATACTGTAAGCGGAGAGCTTCACCCTGATTATGATTCTCTTAAAAAAGAGCTTGATTATGCAGTAGAGCTTTTAAATACATCTGCACTTGCCGATATTGTTAATGTTGATACATCTGTGACCCCAAATGCGGACGGACATAATGATTTTGCTATGTCATTAAGTAATTATCAGCCTCTCGGCGTGGTTGCCAAGGCAGGCGATGAAATTATTGTCTATGTGGGCAGCCCTTCGGAGGCAGAGGGTACAAAGACAAACCTTAGCCTTATTGCAACACAAAATCATGGCGAAGCCGCAAGCTGGCAGGCTGATATGGGACAGCTTGTTGTGGGAAGAAACGTTCTTACAGTTCCCAATATAAAGACATCAGCCGAATCCGAAAACGGAGGTTCGTTATATGTCGCATGGAGCGGAAATAAAAATGCCAGAGAATATTCTGTGCGTGTAAGCGGCGGTGAAAGCATACCTGTTTTAAATGTCGCAGGAATAAGCGGCGAGCAGCGCAGTGCGGCTATTGAAAAATATGTAGCCGAGCTTGAAACTTATGTTCAGGGCATAGAGCAAAAGCATAACCAAAATCATGCCGATGTGCAGTATCGTGACGACTGTATAGATAATTACACTGAAATTGTTATGGATAATATGATGTATTCCGTTCCGGCAATACAAGTTATTAAGGGGCTTAACGGCGGCGGCGCTCAGCAGCTTGAAAAGGCTATTGCCGCTATGGAGCAGCAGGTTGATTTATTCTATCAGCATAAGGGTTACAGCAAAAATGTTGATGAACAGAGCAAAAACAGATATCCTGTACAAAGGCTTAATATACGTTACCATACAATGTTTACGGGTGCATTTATGTATGCCGGAGGAAAGCATATAGGAATTGAATACTCAAGCGTACCGGAGTTGTTCTCAATAACACCTATAACGGCAGACGAAATGGGAAGAAAAATTGACGGCAATTACACCGGCTGGGGAATAGGCCACGAGATAGGTCATGTTATAAACTCAAGAAGCTATACAAGGGCTGAGGTTACAAACAATTATTTTGCTATGCTTGCCACTCAGGCTCAGCGTATTGATTATGATAAGGTTTATAAGGCTGTAACAAAAGGTTCAATCGGCGCAAATGTCGATGTGTTTACACGATTGGCAATGTATTGGCAGCTTCATATGTTTTATGATAATTATTATGATTTTAAAACATTTGACAATAATGCCGATCAGCTTGAAAATCTTTTCTTTGCCCGTGTGGACAGCTATGCCAGAGATCCGCTTTCAGCGCCTAAGCCGGGCGGTATAGAGCTTAAGCTTGACGGCGGAAGCGACGATAATTTTATTCGCCTTGCCTGCGCAGGAGCACAAAAGAATCTTTTAGCATACTTTGAAGCTTGGGGATTATCTGCAAATGATGAAACAAAAAGCTATGCATCTCAATTTGAAGAAGAAGAGAAAAAAATACAGTATATGAATAATGATGCAAGGCAATATCGTCTTGACGGAGGTTCTGCCGCTGATTCCGCTTCTGTAAGCGCTTCTATTGTCACAGCTCATGAAAATAATATTGTAAAAACAAACGAAATCGAAATTTCTCTTTCAAACAGCGGCGGCAATGCAATGCTTGGCTATGAAATAATAAGAAACGGTGAACCCGTTGCATTTGTTCCCGCTGATAAATCATCTTATATCGATACAATTACAACAGGCAATAATATGGTTTATGAATATAGCATAGTAGGCTATGATAAACTTTTAAACAAAACGCAGTCTGTTGATATTGATCCTGTTAAGGTAATGCATGACGGCTCAATAGGAAGAGATAAATGGAGCATAGAAACAAATATGCTTTCCGATGACGACACAGTGATTAAAGCTGACGGTGAGAGCGGATATTGTGAGGATACAAAGATATCCGCCATAGAAAAGGTTATTAAAAATGAGGGAAGCTACAGCGGAAAAACCGAGCAGGGAAATGCCGAAGTTATAATTGATTTGGGCGGCAAAGAACAAATAACCGCATTAAAATATGACGGAGTGGCATCAGGATATACAATTTATGTAAGCGAAGATAAAGAAAACTGGACAGAAGTTAAAAAAGGCAGCTTTACAGGCTCCGAAGAAACAGTATACTTTAACCAGCCCGACAGAGAAGGCTATATGTATATTTTCAGCGCCGATTATGTAAAGATTGCTTTTGATACCGATGCAGTAAGCCTAAACAACATAAATATTTTAGGCCCTACAAGCGATAATGTAGAGCTTTTGGACGAGGGTATAGGAATACTCGAAAACGAATTTATTTATGACAACAGCACAAATGTTCCTATGAGCATACCAGCAGGCTCTGTTGTATTTACAGGAATTTATAAAGGAAATCCTGCCTATAATGCAGTGCTGTTGTATGATGAAAACGGAAATATTATAAACGGTGAGCAGATTATACTTGCCGAAAATCCAAATGGCGGAGAGCTTGGAAATGTATCGGAGGGAACATGGATTTATTGGATTAAGCCTGATGATATCCCCTCAGAGCTTCCCAAAAAGATAAAGGCGCAGTTATATCGTGTTGATGATCCTATTCAGATGACGGGCGAAAGACTTGTCAGCAATACTTTAACGCTTGATGTGCCGGCAGTACTTGGAAAGCTTAATATAGCAGGCTCCGCCCAAGCGATATCAGAGCTTGATAAAGAGGCTGTGTTAGAAACGGCATCTGAACAGACAAGCGAGAACTTAAGCGAGGATATAAGCGAAGAAACAAGCGAGCAGACAAGCGAAATGCAAAGTGATGAGCAAAGCTCATCAGAGCAGACGGATGAAAAAGAACAAAATGAAAACTCCTATGAGCAAAGCGCAGAAACCGAAGCTTCGGAAGAAGCTGAACAAAGCAGCGACGAAAATGAAGAAGTTAATTCAGATGCCGATGGAGAAATTTTAGACGAGATCGAGCAGGAAAAATTTGAAGCTTCATATACAGTTCCGATTTCGGGAGAGCCTGTACACGCCGTAAGCGTTTCAGGCGGAAGTTTGACAAAGGGATTTGTTTTTACAGAGGATATAGATGATGAGAGCAGGGCTCTTATGCAGCTTAGCCTTGATGAAGATCCTCTTCTTAAAACAATAGCTTTCCAAAGTTCATTTAAGGTTTCCGATCCAAAGGTTACAGATGTTTCTGTTGATTGGTCGGATACGCTTAATCATCGTGCTGTTTTGAAGCAGTGCCGCTATGACAAAGAAAAAGGAATGGTTTATATTTATGTTGTCGCTGAGGAAGATTTGCTTGATGACGGCATTGCTACCCTTGGTGAAATACATATAAATACAGAAGACGATATAAGCGGAGCAAGCTTAACACTCAACCCTGATTCTACAATAACTCTTTATGATGATTATAGTAAGAAGCTTCAATCCGGTTTATCCGGAAGTGTAAGCTTTAAAGTTTCCGGAAACAATAATCAAAGCGGCTCTGGCTCCGGAAACTCCGGCGGCTCCGGAAGCTCCAGCAATTCCGGAAGTTCCGGCGGTTCAGGAAGCAGTAGCAAATCATCGGGCAAAAGCGCTTCTATAGGCACTGCACAGCAAAGTGAAACAAGCGATACTGCTTCTGAAAGCAAGCCTCAGAATAATAATGTGTCATCAAATGATACATCTGTTATATTTAAAGATGTTTTAAAATCCGCTTGGTATTATAATGCTGTTCAAAAGGCATATGAAAACAGTTGGTTTGTAGGCACATCTCAAACTGAGTTTTCACCAAATGCGCCGATGACAAGGGCGATGTTTGTAACTGTGCTGGGAAGATATGCAAATGCTTCGGTATCAAACAGCTCTGCCTTTGAAGATGTTGTTTCATCTGCTTATTATTCAGGATATGTTGCATGGGCAGCCGAAAACGGTATTGTAAGCGGAATATCCGAAACAAAATTTGCGCCGGATATGGCGATTACAAGAGAGCAGCTTGCCGTTATTGTTTATAATTATCTTAATTCTAAGGGAATTTCATTGGGTTCTGAACAGGATAAAGCGGAGTTTGGCGATGATTCTTCAATAAGCTCATGGGCAAAGGACGCCGTTTACTGTATGCAGAGCGCAGGTATTATAAGCGGTATGCCTGATGGAACCTTCAAACCCAAGAACACTGCAACAAGAGCCGAAGTAGCAGCTATTATGATGCAGCTTGACAATATGCTTAAATAATAATATTTGGCTTTTTTGAGTTGTAAATTTAGGCTCTATGACAGTATTAAGCAAGTCCCGTCTTTAAGACGGGACTTCAGACTGTCAAAAACCCTACTTTGAACAAGTAACTTAAAGCGTCGCAGACTTATAATCCGCAGGCGGAATTCACTTCCGCTGAGGAAAACAGCGAGTTTCAAGGGATTTTTAATCCCGATGGAATGAGCTGTTTATATCTGTTTTCTCTCGAAAAAGTCCCGCAGGGACTTTTTCGACACTCAAAAGCCCCGTCTTTAAGACGGGACTTGCTTTTCTGTCGACATAAGCTCGGTATGCTGAGGCAGGATTGAGTATGCAGAGTAAGCGGAAATATAACTGATATTTCTTAAGTATATTTTGTAAATACGGAGGAACAAAATGTATAAATTTTTAAAGAAATTTTGGCTCTTTGGGCTTATTGCGCCGTTATTTATGCTTGGAGAAGTCAGCATGGATCTTATCCAGCCGCGTATGATGAGAATAATTATAGATGATGGCGTTTTGGGATTAAATAACTCAAATGTGGGAGATCTTAGCCTTATTATAGAAATGGGCATTAAAATGATAGGCATTGTAGCGCTGGGAGGAATTTCCGGTGTGCTCTCCGGAGTTTTTGCCAATATTTTCAGCCAAAATTGGGGAAATGAAATAAGAAAGGCGTGCTTTAAAAATGTTATGAATTTCTCTTTTGAGCAGACGGACAGATTCTCTACAGGCTCTCTTATAACAAGGATAACAAATGACGTTACTCAGATACAGAATTTGGCGGCTCAATGTGTAAGAGGATTTGTAAGGACATCACTTTTATTTTTTGGCGGAATTTATTGCGTTTCGTCTTTAAATTTAAAATTTGGTGTTGTTTTAGCCTGCGTTCTTCCGTTTGTTATATTTTCGGTAATGTTTTTCATTTTAAAAGCAGCTCCGTTTTTTGATATTTTACAGGCTAAACTTGACAGGCTGAATAATGTTTTAAGAGAAAATGTATCCGGCGCAAGGGTTGTTAAGGCATATGTAAAGGAGGATTATGAGCTTAAGCGTTTTGAAAAAGCAAATAATGAGCTTGTTGATACTCAGCTTAGAGTTTTAAAGTTTTTTTCTTATATGTCGCCCATATCAAATATGTTGTTTAATATAGCAACAGTGGTTATAATAAAGCTTGGCGCAATTGATGTTCAAAACGCAGCCGCAACGCCGGGCAGCATTATGGCAGCGGTTACATATATATCACAAATTATGCATTCGGTTATGATGCTTTCAAATATTTTCCAAACAGTTTCAAGAGGAAAAGCCTCCGGAAAAAGACTTAACGAAATATTAAATACTCAGCCTATTATTAAAGATGGAGATTTTGATGGCAATACCGAAATAAAAGGAAAAATAGAGTTTAAGAGTGTATCTTTTTCATATCCTCAGGGCAATGGCGAGCTTGTGCTTGATGATATAAGCTTTAGCGTAAATCCCGGCGAAACCTTTGGAATACTTGGCTCTACAGGGAGCGGAAAGACAAGCCTTATAAGCCTTATACCGAGGTTTTATGATACATCAAGCGGAAGTGTTTACGTTGACGGCATAGATGTAAAAAATTATAAGCTTAATGCCTTAAGAAGCAAAATAGCCGTTGCGCTTCAAAGAAGCGAGCTTTTCAGCGTTAGCATAAAAGAAAATATAAAGTGGGGCAGCGCCTTTGCCGATGATGAAGAAATAGAAAGCTCAGCCAAAACAGCTCAGGCGTATGAATTTATAACGGCAAAAGCCGAGGGCTTTGAAACAATGGTTGGTGAAAAGGGTATGAGCCTTTCGGGAGGGCAGAAACAGAGAGTGGCTATAGCCAGAGCATTGATTAAAAATGCCGAAATACTTATTTTTGATGATTCTACAAGCGCCCTTGATCTTAAAACCGAGGCAAAGCTTTATAAAGCATTAAAGGAAAATTATGAATCCGTAACAAAGATTATAATTGCACAGCGCATAGCCTCAGTTAAGGATGCCGACAGAATTGCCGTTATAGATAATGGAAAGCTTTCCGCCTGCGCAGATCATAAAACGCTTTTGGCGGAAAATGAAATATACCGTGATATTTATGAATCTCAGCTTAAAGGCGAAGCAAAATTAGGCTGAAAAGGAGTTGTTTAAGCTATGGATAAGCAAAACAAAGCTCAAATTAATATGAGAATACCCGGCATGAGAAGACCAAGAAGCTTTGGCATGGTTGAAAAGCCTAAAGACGGCAAAAAAAGTATGCTTAAGCTAATGAGTTATTTTTCATGTGAAAAAAAGCTTATAATATATATTGTGCTTGTTGTTTCGCTGTACGTTGTATGTACTGTAACTGCGCCGTGGCTGCAAAGCAGAGCTATAGACATTATATCGGAAAAAAAATATTCAGCCGTATCGCCTATACTTATTGTTATGCTTGTTTTTTACGCTTTAAGCAGTCTTTCCAGACTTTTTCAAGATCTTTTGGGCGCTGTTTTGAGCCAAAAAACAGTTAAAAGAATACGTGAAGATCTGTTTAAAAAAATAGTAAGACTTCCGATTAAATATATAGATAACCATACTCACGGTGACATTATGAGCCGTATGACAAATGATGTTGAAAATATATCCAATATGATTTCTCAGTCATTAAGCTCGCTTATATCAGGAATATTTACTGTTTTGCTTACAGTTATTATGATGCTTAAGCTTTGTTTTAGGCTTGCTGTTTTATCATGTTCTACGGTTATATTAACATTGATAGTCACAAAGTATCTGTCAAAAATAATGAGAAAATTTTTCCTTAAAAGGCAGATACTCTTAGGAAGCCTTAACGGAATTGTTGAAGAAAAGGTTACAGCTTACAAAACTGTTGCCGCCTACAGCAGACATGAAGAGGTTGTAAGAGAATTTGAAAAAAATTCTGATGAGCTTACAAAAATAGGAATAACAGCCGAAATTCTTGGCGGCTCTATGGGTCCTATTATGAATTTTATAAACAATATAGGTTTTGTTATTATTGCCGCTTTTGGCGGATATTTTGCTATAAAGGGCATAACCTCAATAGGAATTGTTTCTGCATTTATTATTTATGCAAAGCAGTTTGGCAGACCTATTAATGAAATTGCCAATATTTACGGGCAGATTCAAACGGCTGTTGCCGGTGCGGAAAGGATATTTGATATTATTGAACAGCAGAGCGAAGACAGAGGCGGAAGCCTTAATATGGATAATGCCAAAGGTATTGTAAATTTTAAAAATGTAAATTTTTCATATAAAGAAGGGCGTCAGGTGCTTTTTGATTTTAATCTTGATATTTGCGCAGGGCAAAAGGTGGCTCTTGTTGGGGCAACCGGCAGCGGCAAAACAACGGTTGTTAATCTTCTTATGAGGTTTTACGATATAGACAGTGGCGAAATACTGATAGACGGTATTAATATTAAAGATATGAATATTGATGAGCTTAGAAAAAATATCGCTGTTGTTTTGCAGGATACCGTTTTATTTTCAGATACAATAAAAAATAATCTTAAATATTCAAACCCAAATGCCGATGATGAAGCCATGCTTAAAGCATCAAGGGCAAGCAACTGCTATAATATGATAAGGCATATGCCTGATAAATTCGATACTGTTTTAACTCAAGAGGGGCAAAATCTTTCGCAGGGGCAAAGGCAGCTTTTATCTATAGCAAGGGCTTTTCTTGCAGAGCCGAAAATACTTATTCTTGATGAAGCAACATCAAGCGTTGATACAAGAACAGAAAAATATATACAAGATGCTATGGTTAATTTGATGAAAGAAAGGACAAGTCTTATAATTGCTCATAGGCTGTCTACAATACAAGATGCAGATATTATTGTTGTTCTTGATAACGGAAGAATTATTGAAACAGGAAATCATGATCAGCTTATTGAGAAAAAAGGCAAATATTACGAGCTTTATATGACCCAGTTTGAAGGAAATGTTATATAATCGATATAAAAAATAATCCGCCGCAAATTATTGTTTTCGGAGGATTATTTCATTTAAAAATGTTTTTTCATCTACAGTGGTTATATAATTTTTTTTGTCATAGAGCATAATTTTTAAGCTGTAATCAAAACTTAATCTGTTTAGAATATTTTTTAATTCGCCGTTAATATCGGCTTTGACTGTTTTGTATTTCAGCTTTTTATTGTCCGCTTTTTTACCCGTTATTATTTTATAAAATTCAAATGCCAGTTTGCTTCTTTCTTTTTTATTTATTTTGATGAGATAAAATGCCACACACAAAACGCTTATATTATATGGAAACAATATTAGTTGAATAAAGCCTAAAATAAATAAAATAAAATTTGAAACAATGCTTATATTAAAAACAACTTTGTTTGCGTTTAAAATTCCTACAGCCCTTGATAAAACAGCCTTTAATAATCTCCCTCCGTCCAACGGATAGACGGGAAGAAGATTAAAAATGCAAAGGGCTAAATTTATATTGGCAATAAAGCTCAACAGTTTATTGCCTGTAAAGCTGAACGCTAAAAAGACAATAAAATTAAAAAGCGGCCCCGAAATAATAATAACAATTTTTTTTATCCAGCTTGTTTCTTCAAAGCCTGTTAATGATGCTGTTTGACCGATAGGCGAAATGACTATATTTTCACATTTTAAGCCGAAGAGAATAGCCGGCAGAATGTGAGCAAGCTCATGCAAAAGCACCGATAAAAATAAAATTATAAATAAAATATGTAGCCTTAGTATTGCCATAATTGCAGTTAAAATAAAAAAAGAAGCTTTAAAGTTAAGTTTTATGTTAAAAAAATGATTCAAGGCTTTTCCACCTTTTAATTTTTATTAGAAGCTTGAAAAATCTCTTGGATTAAGTATTTCATCGTTAAGCATAATCGTATAATGCAGATGAGGACCTGTTGTAAGCCCTGTATTGCCGGATTTTGCCGCAAGCTCTCCTTTTTTAAGCTTGTCGCCTGCTTTTGCATAAGCCTTGCTTAAATGAGCATACATAATAACATATCCGTCATAGGTTTTATATTTTAAAAAATTTCCATAGCCGCTGTTTGTGCCTACGTCTGTTACGGTTCCATCTCTTACGCAAAGCACATCCGTTCCTATTGGTGCGCCTATGTCAAGCCCATTATGAAATTCTTTTTTTCCGGTTACAGGATTAATCCTCTCTTCACATTCGGAAGTGACTGTACCTTTGATAGGGTTTATCCAATCATCGCTTATAAAAAGCTTTTCCTCATCTGACAGCTCTACTTTTTTTGGTTTTGATAATATTCCTCCTTTGAATTCATTTCGTCTATGTAATCGCTTTCTATTTCTATATTATTGCCTATACCAAGCTCTGTTAAACCTTTATCCTTTGCGTTTTTAATGTCTTTTCCCAATTCTTTCAGGTCATCAAATGATATATTTTTGCTTAGAGCCTGATTAAGATCTGATTTCAACTGCACGGCTTTTTCGCTGTTTGAAGAAATAGCAGCAGTCCCTATACCTCCTATTAAAATACAAAGCACAATTCTTATTATCACAGCTTTGTAAAAGGGAGGTTCTTTTTCTTCTCTTACTCTTTTTCTTCTGTGTTCCGGCGAATTATACCTTCGTTGCCTTATTCCTCTGGAATCGATATTGTATTTTTCCATTAAGCCACCGCCTTTATTTTTTTTTATTAATTATATATATGAACAAATATGGCTTAATAGACCAAAAAAGGGAGTGCGGCTTATGCGGCACTCCCTAAAACAGATAATTTTATACCTTAAACATTTTTATATTTTCGTTAAATACGGCAATCTGGCTGGCAAGCTCTTCACTTGTTGCTGCTGTTCCCTCTGAAGTGGAGCTTATGTTATCTACAACCATACTTATTTTGTTTGTTTCAACCTTCATTTTTTCGGAAAGATCTTTTTGACCTGCACTTATATCAAGAACATTGTTTATAGAAAAATCTATCTCCGATGTTTGCTTTAAAATTGCCGTAAGAAGCGCTGTTGTATCGTTAACGGCATTTACGCCTTCTTCAACCCTAAGTATTGTTTCCGAAATAAGCTCTCCGGCGTTTTGGGCTGATTCCTGCGTTTTGCTTGCAAGGTTTCTTACTTCGTTTGCAACAACGGCAAAGCCCTTGCCATGCTGACCAGCTCTTGCCGCCTCTATAGAAGCGTTAAGAGAAAGTATATTTGTTTGGAAAGCAATATCATCTATAACGGCATTAATATTATCAATAGCTTCACTTGATGTAGCTATATTTGTAATGGCTGTATTAAGACGCTTAAGCATTTCGTTGCCGTTTTTGATATGCTCGCTTACGGCATTGCTGTATTCCTTGGCGGAAATAGCTGCATTATAGTTTTCGCTTGCCTTATTACTTACGCTTTCTGAAAGGCTTACAAGCGTCCTTACTGCGTTGGATTGCTCGTTTGCGCCGGCTGCAAGACCGGTGCTTGAATCAGCCATACTTCTTGAGCCGATTTCGATTTGTTCTGACGCCGAAACCATATTTCCAACAAGATTTCTTAAATTAAGCGTCATTATCTTTATGCTTTCTTCAATTTCACTGAAATCACCTTTGTAGGTTATAGAGTTTTTAGCTGTTAAATCGTGGTTTGCCAATGATTTTAATACGCTGCTTATATCAGCTATATAAATATCGAGAGTTTCGGCAACGGAATTTATTGTATCGATAATATCTTTATAAATACCGTCGAATTTTTTATCGGAATGATATTTTAAATCTGCATCGGCAAGCTTTTTAAGCGATTCTATTGTTGATGAAATAGGCTCATATACAGCGGCGGCAAGGTTATTAAGGCCTTCAACAAGCACAAGCCAATCGCCTTTTCTGCCCTCTGTGGAAAGACGGATATCAAGTTTGCCCATTTTAATGGCTTCACTTAAATAGCTTATGTCGGAAACAACATCTTTGAAGCCGTTACGGCAACTGTTGAGCTTATCGGTAATAATTTTATGCTCACCATGAAATTCTTTTATTTTATAATCGAAATTTCCGTTTGAGTAATTGTCTACACAGGTAAGAATTTCTTTAATATTATCCGTAGTGTTGTCTAAAAGAGAGTTTATTTTTTCGGCAACGCTTAAGAAATCGCCCTTTAAGCCTGTTTTTTCGAGATCGATTTTTTTATTGTTGCCTTCTGCATATGCTATACATACTCCGTCAACATTATTTATAATTTCAAAAATAGAGCTTCTTAAGGTTTCAAATGCTTTGTTCAGCTCGTTAATCTCATAAAATTTTGATTTTGGGATATTAAGATTGCTGAGCTGTCCCATACCGATTTGCTTTGCACAATCTGAGATTCTTCGTATAGGATCGCTGATTTTTTTGGGTATAATTACGCACAGCACAGCTACTATTGCAATTAATATAACTGCCGCAGCCGCAATAACTGTAACTATTATATTCATTCTTGTGTTGGCGTTTTTTGACGCCTCTTCAACGGATGCATCAACAATATCGCCCATATCCTGAACGGTTGCGTTTATCGAGGTCATATCCAAGCCTGAGCTTCTAAATTCCTCAAGAAGGTTTTCCATAAGCACAACATCTTCAATGGTCTGACCTTCAACTTTGTATGTATTTACGTAATCTCTTATCTGCATTATAAGAGAAAGCTGTTCAAAGCTGATGTCATAGCCTAAGAGCTGACGATATTTCATACCGGTTGATGTTTTTTCTATACTGTTTTTTGCAATATATTTGCCGGTGGTTTCCTGCAAAAGCTCTTTATATTCGGATTTTGTATGAATTGCGCCCAAAAGAGCAACTACAATAAGCAGGACAAGGAAAAGTGAAACCGCAGCCATAAACGAAGAAATAACAAATCTTATTTTTTGCATAGATTATTCCCCCTTTGATTGAGAACTGTTTTCAGCATCTTCGGGAAGCATAGTTTCATTAAGATCATTAAGAGCACGTTGAACCATCTTAGAGGCTCTTTTTTCGTAGTCCTTAAAGCCTTCGTCAACTGTCATTTCCCCTGTGACTATGCTTTCTATGGTTTCCTTTCGGATAACGTTTAATTCGGGAAGAAGACTTCCTGATTCTTTTGATATTGCGGGAAGCTGCTCCATTACCGAATTTTCGTCAAAAAGCTTTGTGCTGCTTTTTATTCTTTCGTTAATATCGATGGGAAGCGGATTAAGAGCCATGCTAAGCTCGGGAGTATAATAAGCTCCAACTAAGATAGGCTCATACACTCCGTTTTTAATCTCATAATTTTTGCCTTCTATTCCTAAACTGAACAGAATTTCACCGTCTGATGCATCATGAGAATATTCAAGAAAATATTTGAAAACTCCCTCGGGATTTTTGCAGGTTTTTGGAATAGCCAGCGCAACGGGAGGTCTTTCTATGTATTTTATTTCGGATATAGGCGCAATAGGCTCCACAACGGCGCTTTCACCTTGGTTTTTGGTAAGGTTGATATGAAGATTGTTTGCCCAGTTTCCTGCCCAATAATTGAAAACGGCAACTTTGCCGTTGAAAAATTTATCTCGGCAGTCTGAGGTTCTGTTTTTAATTATATCCGGATCGAAAAGACCGTCTTCATATGCATTTCTCATTCTTTCGACAGCCTCTTTCATAGCAGGCTCGCTCATTCCGTCGATATATTTTCCGTCCTTATAATAAATATCAGGCAGGGCATCCTGATAAAATTCGGGGAGGTAGGTTCTGTATGGAGATTCCGTTCCGATTAAGCCGGCTGCCGTTATAGGAATGATATCATCACCCAAATTTTTAAATTTTTTAAGCATATTATAGTATTCATCAAAATTTTTGGGATCTGATATATTAAGCTGTTTCATCCAATCCTTTCTTACATAGGTTATCGTACCGTTGCCCTTTGAAAGAGGAAAGCCGTATAGACGGTTGTTGATTTTAAGCGCATCAACATAATAATTATCTATTTTGTTTTTTACATCGGACTGCTCAAAAATATCCGTCATATCCCAAAGCAGATCATACATCGCCGCAGAGGGATAGTAAACGCTTCCAAGCTCTATAACATCGGTTTTGTCATCTGCGGCAAGAGCAACATTTACAAATTCGTAATAGTTGTTGTCGGAAACTTGGTTTACTATAAGCTCGATTCCCGTATCCTCCTTAAATTTTTTTGTTATGGCAGCCTCGGATTCGCCGGTTTCATCCTTGACGAAGGTATGAGTCATTATAGTGATGCTTTCGGGCTTAGTTATATCCGCATAAGCAACGCTGCTTTTATCTGCGGAGGCTTTGCTGCCGGAACAAGAAGTAAGCAATATAGCAGAAAACAAAAGAAAAGAAAACTTTGCAATATTTCTTTTCATATAGGTCCCTCCCTTAAAGGCTTGATTATTATAAAAAAATTGCCTACCCAATTAATTAGGTGATATTAAATTAATTATAAAATATTTTTACATCAATTTCAACAAAAATAAATAAAAAATCGCAGAAGTCAGAAAATTTACAACAAAGATTACTTTAAGAAATGTACTTTATTATAAAATTTGTCAAAAATTTATTAAAAGCTTTGAATAATATACTGGAAATTGAACAAAAAATAGGTTATAATAAATTTTAAAGGAAGCTGATGCTTTTTCTGCATCAATTCTGTTTTGTAAAATACCAAAACCAATTCTGAATAAATTCAGGCTTAAATGCAAAAGAAAGGAAGTGTATATATGATTTCAACAATAAACTTGGCTGATATGCAGTTAATCATCAATGCTCAGCACGGAGATCCTCACACTGTTTTAGGTATGCACGAAATAGAAAAGGACGGTAAGGCTGTATTAGCTGTAAGGGCTTTTGTTCCGCAGGCGAAGGAAATGTCGGTATACGATCCTAAAGATCCCGATAAAAAATATAAAATGAATCTTATTCATACAGATGGATTTTTTGAGGGTATAATAACCGACAGAAGCAAATGGTTCAGATATATGTTTGATATAACATCATATGATGACAACAATTGGCAGTGCTACGATGCATACTCATTTGCGCCTGTTATCGGAGAGCTTGATATTCTTTTGTTTGCCCAAGGAAATCACTACAAAATTTACGAAAAGCTTGGCGCTCATTTGATGACAATAGACGGAGTTGACGGCGCTGTATTTTCCGTTTGGGCGCCCAATGCAAGGAGAGTAAGCGTAATAGGTGACTTTAACAGTTGGGACGGACGCAGACATTCTATGAGGCTTATCAAAAACTCCGGCATATGGGAAATTTTTATTCCGGGCATATGCTTAAAGGATAAATATAAATTTGAAATAAAAACCGCAAACGGAGATCTTATTCAAAAATCCGATCCATACGGAAACTTTGCGGAGCTTAGGCCAAGCACAACTTCACTTGTTTTTGATTTGAATCAATACAAGTGGAATGATGCTCAGTGGTATGAAGATCTTAAAAAGACAGATAAGCTTAACCGCCCTATAAATATTTATGAAGTGCATTTGGGCGGCTGGGATCGCAATGCCGAAGACGGAAACCGCTTCTATAGCTATGTAGAGCTTGCCGAAAAGCTTGTGAATTATGTTGTTGAGATGGGTTATACCCATATAGAGCTTATGCCTATAGAGGAGCATCCTTTTGATGGCTCATGGGGTTATCAGGTTACCGGATATTATGCACCTACAAGCCGTTATGGCAGCCCTGATGAATTTATGTATTTTGTTGATAAATGCCACCAAAACGGAATAGGCGTTATTTTAGACTGGGTGCCGGCTCATTTCCCAAAAGATGCGCATGGTCTTGCCCGTTTTGACGGAACAGCTCTTTATGAGCATCAAAACCCTATGCAGGGCGAACATCCCGAATGGGGCACATTGATTTTTAACTACGGAAGAAATGAAGTTAAAAACTTCCTTATCGGCAATGCTCTTTTCTGGGTTGAAAAATTCCATATAGACGGACTCAGAGTAGATGCGGTAGCATCAATGCTCTATCTCAACTATGCTAAAAGCGACGGTCAGTGGATACCTAACAAATACGGCGGAAGCGAAAATATTGAAGCCGTAGAATTTATAAAGCATATGAATTCCATTATGGCAAAAGAACACCCCGAAGTTTATATGATAGCGGAGGAATCCACCTCATGGGAGGGCGTTTCAAGACCTGCCGATTATGACGGCCTTGGCTTCAGCCTTAAATGGAATATGGGCTGGATGAATGACTTCTTGGAATATGTGGCTAAGGATTGTATTTACAGAAAATATCATCACAATAACCTTACCTTTGGTTTGGTTTATGCATATACTGAGAATTTTGTTTTGGTTTTATCTCATGATGAAGTTGTTCATGGCAAAAAATCTATGCTTGATAAAATGCCCGGAGATTTATGGCAGAAATTTGCCAACTTAAGGGTTGCATACGGCTTTATGTTTGGTCATCCCGGAAAGAAGCTTCTGTTTATGGGCGGAGAATTCGGCCAGTTTATAGAGTTTGATGAGAAGCGTCCTTTGGATTGGTTCCTTTTGGAATATGATCATCATAAGACTATGCAGAAATATTGCAGGGATCTTAATCACCTTTACAGAAACGAGAATGCGCTTTGGAAATTTGATTTCAGCGGAGAGGGCTTTGAGTGGATTGATGCCGATGACAATGAAAAAAGTATATTCTCATTCATAAGAAAGGGCGAAAGAAAAGAAGATACTCTTGTAATCATCTGTAACTTTACGCCAAATACTTATACCGATTTTAAGCTTGGCATGCCTTTTGAAGGAGAATTTAGAGAAATTTTCAACAGTGACCAATTAATGTATGGCGGAAGCGGCGTTATAAACGACTGTGTTTTCAGGACAGAAAAATCCGAATGTAACGGAAGAGAAAACAGCATAAGAATGCGTATTCCTCCATTGGGAATCTCTATTCTTAAGCCAAATTGGGAATAAAAAATATTGAAATTCAAAGGCGAGCTTATTGTAAGCTCGCCTCAGACTGTCAATAAACCCTATTTTAACGAAGTAACTTAAAGCGTCGCAGACTTTTAATCCGCAGCAGGAATTCATTTCCTGCGAGGAAAAAGGTGAGTTTCAAGGGATTTTTAATCCCGATGGAACGAACCTTTTATACCTCTGTTTCCCTTCGAAAAAGTCCTAAGTGGACTTTTTCGACACTCAAAGGCGAGCTTATTGTAAGCTCGCCTAATTGAAATTATTTTTTTACTGATTATTTGATTTTCCAATCTGCATATCTTCAGAAATTCTTCCGTAAAGTGTAAGAGCATAAAGACCTGTAAGGCCGACTATTGCAAATATAATTCTGCTTATCCATGAATCAATGCCGCCAAAAACGGCTGAAATCAAGTCAAATTTAAAAAATCCTATAAGTCCCCAGTTGACCGCACCTATTATAATTAATGTAAGTGCTGTCCAGTCAAAAGGTTTTGTTCGCATAATAATAAACCTCCTATAATAATTAATATTAATAGCCTTTGCTATTAATTCTATTATGCCGCAATTCATTTGTTTTATAACAAAGTATTGCTTCCAAAATTTAACCCGATTTATTAATTGATAGTTTGTTAGGAGGCGAATATTTATCTGCCTAAAAAATTTTAAATTTTTTAAAAAATATTATAATACTGCAATAATTTTAAAAGCTTAAGCTTTCCGTATTTTTGCCGACTATACAAATGCTCATATCATCTAAATTAAACACTCTCTCTATAAGCTCATTTACCATAGCTTCATCAACCTTATCCACTTTTTCAAGAAGCTCTTCGGGCGTTGAAGCCTTATTCATAAGAAGCATAGAACGACCTATAGCTGACATTCTGTTTGATGTGCTTTCAAGGCTTAGCATATAGTTGCTTTTTATCTGCTCCTTTGTGGCGGAGATAGTATCGCTTTTTATTTTTGTATTTTTTAGTTTTTTTATTTCATCTATAATAAGAGAATAAACTTGAAAAAGCTGGCTGCTGCTCATGGCGGCATATATATTAAAAAGCCCCGTATCGCTGAATGCCGAATTAAAGGAATAAACAGTGTAGGCAAGTCCGTTTTCTTCTCTTATTCTCTGAAAAAGCCTTGAACTCATTCCTCCGCCCAAAACAGTATTGAGTACTGCCATGGCATAGCTCAGCTTGTCATTTAGTTTTATGCCATTAAAGGCTACTGTAAGATGAATCTGTTCTATATCTTTTTCCGCCTTTATAAATGATTTTTTATACTCGGGTTTTACGTTTTTGATGATTTTTTTCTTTCTTTTAAAGCTTTCGAATTTTTTGTAAATATTTTCTTTTACGGATTCTTCATCGAAGTTTCCCGCAATGGCAATTATTGTATTGTCACTGCAATAATTTTCGTTAAAGTAATTTTTTATTAACTTTTTGTTAAAGTTTTTAATATTTTTGGCATTTCCTATTATAGGAAGCCCTAAAGGATTGCCTTTCCATACGTGATACTGCATTTTATCAAATGCAATATCATCCGGTGTATCTTCATACATATTTATTTCTTCCAAAATTATATTTGATTCTTTTTTTATATCGTCTTCATCAAATTTTGAATTGAAAAACATATCGCTTAACATATCAAATGCATTATCAAAATGGATATCCAAAACTCTTGCATAATAGCAGGTATATTCCTTTGTTGTGAATGCATTAAGCTGTCCTCCTATGGAATCCATCTGCCAAGCTATGTCCTGAGCCGTCCTTTTTTGAGTACCCCTAAAGAGCATATGTTCAATAAAATGAGATATACCGTTATTATCGGCATCTTCATTTCTTGAACCGTTTTTGACAAATATGCCGAAAGCAGCGCTTCTTACATATTCCATTTTTTCTGTTATAACTGTAACGCCGTTATCTAAGCAATATTTTTCAAGCATATATTTTCTCCGTTTCAATTTATTTATAAATTTATCATTTATATATCTGTATTATTATACCCTATTTGGCCATAATAATCTATGTTTTTATGCAAGAATATATCTGAACATAAAGACAATATGAAAAAAGCTTCCTCCCATAACAAACAAATGGAAAAGCTCGTGAAAGCCGAACCATTTAAAATCAATATGAGGTCTTTTGGTGGCATAAATAACAGCGCCGACAGTATATACAATCCCTCCTGCAAGAAGAGTTAAAAAGCCTTTTACAGGAACAGCCTTAAACAGGGGATGAATTACCAGAGCTGCCATCCAGCCCATCAAAACATAAATTATTGTTGACAGATATCTTGGCGCATCTATCCAGACAGCCTTTAAGATAATGCCTGCCACGGCAAAAAACCATATTCCGCAAAGAAGCGACCAGCCCCAAACGCCCCTTAGTGAAACAAGGCAAACCGGAGTGTAGCTTGCCGCTATAAGCACAAAAATCATCATATGGTCTATTCTTTTTAAAACAGATGAAACTTTATCATTTATATTAACCGCATGATAAATTGTGCTTGCCGCATAAAGCAGTACCAGACCGAGTGTAAAAATCGACAATGAAACAACGTGCCAAATTGTAGCCTCTGCCCATGCCCTGTAAATCAGATATCCGCAGGATGGTATTATTAAAATTAACGCCGCAAAATGAGTTAAAGCACTAACGGGATCTTTCCAATTTTTTATATTCAGCATAAAAACAGCCCCTTTCAGAAAATTTATGTTTTAAAATGCGATGTTTAAACAAGATAATATATTAAAAAATATATAAGATATAGTATTAAATACTATGTCTTATGTTTATAATAGCATTTTATTTTATTTTTTTCAATAGCTTTTATTTTATTTTTTTATTTTTTTTAAAATTTATATATAAAAAATTTTGAGCAGGCTATTAAAAATATTTGTTTTATGCTGTAATAATTATTACGGCTTATAACTATTAGGGCAGGGGAGCAAAAAAATAAGTACGAAGTCTGTTTACAGACAACGTACTTTGTTATATTTTATTCATACTTTAACCGTTTAATATTGATACAAAAACGCAAAATTTAATTTTGAGCAAATTTTTCACAAACACTGTAATAAACCTCGGGGGTACCTATATCGTAACATTCCCCATCGATAACATAAGCAAAAACATCTTTGGTTTTATAAAGCCATTCAACAAAATACCCCGGAGAATCAGGATTATTTCCGTCATCTATATATTTTTTAAACAGCTTAACAGTATCTTTGGTGTATATATATGTTGCATAAATAGCTGTATTGGATTTTGGAATTTTAGGCTTTTCAACAACAGAAACAACTTTATTGTTTTTATCCAGCTCGGCAACTCCCATTTGTTTAAGCAGCTCAGGATTATTGTATTCTTTAACACAAATGCAGTCTTTATTCAGCTTTTTATAATAATTAAAATAATCATTTAGGCTATATGTGAAAAAATTATCGCCTGCTATTATCATAACCTCATCATCGATATTTTTGCCATTTATAGTATATAAAATATCGCCTATTGCGCCTTTTCTTGTTTCTTCTGTCATTGTGCCGTCATCTATTACATAAATAGGCTTTTTATTTAAATTTTTATTTTGCGCCCATTGATTAAAATTATCTGCAAATTTATGGTTTGAAACTACAAATATTTCATCTATTTCATCTATTGTATTTATTTGTTCTATTATATAATCGATTATAGGCTTTCCGCCGATAGGCAGGAGAGCTTTTGGCTTATTCAGCGTTAATGGATGAAGCCTTGTGGCATAACCGGCAACAAGTATGAGTGCTTTCATTTTTTTATCTCCTTTAAAATTATTTTATATTAATTATACAGTAATTTTACAAAAAAGTATACAAAAAATTATAATAATACAAAATAATATCATATTGTAAATAAATCTCTTTTATCCTTAAGCACGGGGAAGCTTTTTCTGTATTCAATTACATCATTTTTAAAAATATCGCAGAAGAATACATCCTCTTTGTCGCCGCAGTTTAAAATCATATCTCCGTTTGGATTAAATACCGCAGAATCTCCGCAATAGGAAATTCCGTTTCCATTGCCGATTCTGTTTACAGCTATTATATAACATTGATTTTCTATTGCTCTAGCTCTTAAAAGGCTAAGCCAATGATTTCTTCTGCTTTCGGGCCAATTGGCAATTACAACTGCCGCATGAATTTTTTCACAGCATGACCTGAATAATTCGGGGAATCTTAAATCATAGCATATACAGCTTAAAAAATTTATATCTTCAAGCGTATAATTTACAATTTTACTGCCTTTTTTAAAAAATTTATCTTCTCCGCTGTATGAAAACGGATAAAGCTTGGAGTAATCGGATATTATTTCAGAATCATTTCTTATAACAAAGCTTTTATTGTAATAATTGTTTGCTTCTTTTATAATTGCCCCAAAGCATATATTTAAGCCGAGCCTTGAGCCGATGGCCTTAAAAAAATTTATTGTATCGGAATTTTCATGCTTTTCGGCCGTTTTTTCTGTATTAAAGCTGAAGCCCGTTAAGGTTGTTTCGGGGAATATAATAAAATCGGCATTTTTATTTTTGGCTTTTTCAGCCATAAATTCAGCCTTTATTTTATTATTGTTTTTATCCTCCCATTTTATATCCATTTGAGCCAATGCAATTTTCATATTAAATTCTCCCAATTATTCAAATCAACTGAAATTCTGTTAAATTATAACCAATTGGTTTTTATTTGGAAAATATTATTAATTCTTTTCGTTATTTTCGGTAAATTCAAAATCAATTCTTCTCTCTTCAACAGAAACTTTTATAAGCCTTACCGAAACTTTATCGCCTATTGTATAGCATTTATGAGTTCTTTCGCCTATAAATCTCATATTTTCTTCTTCAAAGGCATAAAAATCATCTTCAAGGCTTGATGATGAAACAAAGCCCTCAACGGTATTTGAAAGCTGTACAAAAATACCTCTGCTTATAACGCCGGAAATAATGCCTTCAAATTCTTCATTAATTTTGTCTTTCATATACTCAGCCTTTTTAAGAAGCTCGGTTTCTGTTTCGGCATCTTGCGCTTTTCTTTCTGTAACAGAGCATTGTTTTGCGACTTCCGGCATTTTTTTTGAAAGCTGTTCGATTCTTTTTTCGTTAAGCTCACCTTTAAGGTATTCTTTAATTATTCTGTGTATCTGAAGATCGGGATAACGCCTTATGGGTGAAGTAAAATGACAGTAATATTTTGCCGCAAGGCCAAAATGCCCCAAGTTATCGGCGGTATATCTTGCCTGCTTAAGGCTTCTTAAAACTATTTTGTTTATAAGCATATCTTCGGGAGTATTTTCTGATTTTTCCAAAATTTTTTGAAAAGATTTTGGATGTGTACCAGAACCTTTTATAACATATCCCATTTTTGCTATAAATTTAGAAAGCTTTTCAATTTTTTCCTCGTCAGGCTCTTCATGTGTTCTGTATATAAACGGAAGTTCAAGCCAATAAAACTGCTCGGCAATTGTTTCATTTGCCGCAAGCATAAATTCTTCTATTATGCTTGTTGCGATATTTCTTTCGTATGGCTTTATCTCGAGGGGCTTTCCGTTTTTATCCAGTATAATTTTAGCTTCCAGAAAATTAAATTCTATTGCTCCTCTTTTTATCCTTTTTTTAAGCAGAATGTTTCTTAGCTCTTCCATAAGCTTAAACATAGGCAAAAGTTCTTTGTATTGATCTTTATATACACATTCGTCATTTGTAAGAAGCTCATAAACTTTGCTGTAGCTCATTCTTTTTTTAACGTTAATTACACTTTCGCATATTTCATGGCCTACAACTTTGCCCTGCAAATCGATTTCCATTATACAGCTAAGGGCAAGCCTGTCCGTACCTTCATTAAGAGAGCATATGCCGTTTGACAGCTTATGAGGAAGCATTGGAATAACTCTGTCAACAAGATAAACGCTGGTTCCTCTTTTAAGAGCTTCTTTATCGAGCGCAGTGTTTTCTCCTACATAATTTGAAACATCGGCAATATGCACGCCAAGCTCGTAATTACCGTTTTCAAGCTTTCTTACACATACGGCGTCGTCAAGATCTTTTGCATCTTCGCCGTCTATAGTAACCATCGGCAAAGACGTTAAATCTTTTCTGCCTTTGTACTGATCGGCAGTAACTTCGTTAGCTGTTTTTTCGATTTGCTTATAAATTTTATCGTTAAAATCAGTTGGAAGCTCAAATTGCTTTATAACGGATATTATATCTATGCCGGGATCGTTTACATGGCCCAAAATTTCGATAATTTTTCCCTCGGGGCTTTTCTTGTCGGCAGGCGGCTTGATAATCTTAGCAACAACTTTATGCCCGGAAACCGCGCCCAAAGAATTTTCTTTCGATATAAAAATATCCTGAGCAATATTTTTGTCATCCGGTATAACAAAGCCATAGCTTCCGTTTTGTTTAAATGTGCCTACGATGTTATGCATACCTCTTTCAAAAATTTTAACGATTTCTCCCTCGGGGCGTTTTCCCAGTGTATTTGTTATAACGCACCATACCTTATCCCTATGCATAGCGCCGTTTACAGCTGTCGGCGGTATAAAAATATCATCGCCTGAGGCTGAATTATCAGGCTCAACAAAACCAAAGCCTTTTGCGTTGCTTATAAATGTGCCTAAAATCATATTAAGTTTTTGAGGGGTCATAAACTTTTCTTTTTTTGTAAGCACAAGCTTTCCGTCGGCTATAAGTTCGTCTATAAGTTTAAAAAATAAATCTCTTTCTTTTGATGAAATACCCATGGAAAACATTAAGTCGCTTATTCTCATGGGCTTATATCCGTTGTCATTTATAAAATTTATAATTTTTTCTTTTTTTTCTTCCAAAACTGTATAAGAGTCTTCCATATTTAATACCTCCCATTAATACCTATCGATGGTATCTTTGTTTATTAATGAAGATATAATTAATATTTTTAGTCGGTTAAAAAATATCTATCTCGGCTTTGCTGCCGTTAAAGGTCTTTTTTACTGTAATTTTTTTTAAAATTCTTTCTTTAAGCTCGCTGACATGAGAAATTATGCCTACGATTCTGTTTGATTCGCTAAGCATACATAAAACGGAAATTGCCTGTTCAAGCGAATCGGAATCAAGGCTTCCAAAGCCTTCATCTATAAAAACGGTATCTATTTCTATACCGCCGGATTGGCTCTGTATAACATCCGATAAGCCAAGGGCAAGGCTTAAGGCGGCTTTAAATGCCTCTCCGCCCGAAAGAGAGCGCACATCTCTCAGCTTTGCCGTATAATAATCATAAACAGCCAGATCTAAGGCAAATGATTCATCGCTTCTTTTTGTAGGCGATTCTTTTTTCATAAGTTCATATTGTCCGTCAGTCATAAGAGAGAGCCTTTTATTTGACTGATTGATAATTTCCTTAAAATAAAATGCTTGAATATAATTTTCCATTGAAATCCTGTTTTTGCCGACAAGAGTTCCGTATGCCGTTTTATAAAGACCGTCTGCATTTAAAAATTTTTTTCTTATATGTTTTTGGTTATGAATAAGGCTTGAAGCATCTTCCAATGTTTTGCCGTTAATTTCGCATTTTTTGTAGAGCCTTAAAAAATTTTCTTCAATTGTGTTTTTTTCTTTTAATAATGCTTCACAGCTGAGCTTTAGCTTATCAATATTTTTAAGCTCTTTTCCCTCAAGCTTTTTGTTTATTTGCTCAAGCGCTATTTTATTTTTAAGTTCTCTTTGTTTAAAGTCGTCAAGGTAATTTTTTAATTTTAACTCACAGTCAATCATTTTTGCGGCGTCCAAAAAATCATCTTTATTTTTAAAGCCGCCTTCAGTTAGCTTTTCATTATATTTATTCCCGACATCCTTAAGATTAACCTCACAAGAGAGCCTGTTTTTTTCGTTTTCCTCTAAAACAGCCAATGTTTTTTGTATTTCGGCGTTTAAATCGGAAACTCTTTTTTCACTGTCATTGATAGTTTTTTGCATCATATTTTTTAAAGAAATTTTTTCTTCTATGCTTTTAACAGCCAATGATTTTGTTTCAAATTCCAGCTTTTCACTCTTTGTTTTTATTTTTATTTCAGCTTCGCCTATAAGTTTTTCATTTTCGTTTTTGGCTGATTTTATTTGTTCAAATTGATTTTTACCGTTTTTAATTCTTTCTTCAAGGCGATTTATTTCTTCATTAAGCTTGTTTTTTTCTTTAAGCCTTTCATTAATTATTTTTGTTTCATCCGAGAGTTTTTTTATTTCATCATTAACAGCCGATAAATTTTCGTAAAGGGCTTTGTCTGATTTATAAAGATAATTGTCATTGTTAAGTTCAAGCCCAAGCAAATTGTTTATGCGCTTTATAAAACTGTTTATTGTGCTTTCAAACTCTCCTTTTTTCTTGCTGAGGGCATTATTTTTTGCTCTGCTTAAATTATCGTTATTATTTTTTTCATCTTCCAAAAGTTTTATATCATTTTCACTTGGAAAATTTGGTTGCATTTTAGCTTTTTCGGGGTGAGAAACAGAGCCGCATACAGGGCATTTTTCTCCGTCTTTTAGATTTTTTGCCATTATGCCTGCCTGAGCCGATAAAAACAGCAGCCTTGATTTTTCATATTGTTTAAGGGATAATTGGTAATTCTTTTCTGCTTTTATAAAATCTTGTTCAAGCTCTTGTATGATTTTTTTATTGTTTTTTATATTATTTAGTGTATTAATAAGCTCATTCAAATCATTTTTATATATTATTTTGTTATCATATTTATTTTTAATTACCTCAAGATCGGCATCTGTAATTTTTAAATTTGAAGCTTTTTCGTTTGCCGCCTCAAGCCTGCCGGAAAGTAAATTTATTCCGTCTTCTATTATTTTATAATTTTTTTCTATATCAATTTTTTCATTGCATCGCTCTTTAAGGACAGAGTTTAATTTTTCCAGCTCATCATAATCTGCCAAGGTATCTTTTTGCTTTAAAATTTCAGCGCTTAGACGCTCTGCTTCCGGGCGTTTTTGCTGTGATTTTTCAAATAGCGCCGCCGCTGTTTTTTCATCATCTCTCAGTTTATTTAATAAAAGCTTATTTTTTTCCGTTTCTGTAATAATGTCTTTAAGCTTATTTTTTTCTTTTATGTAACTTTGATAAAACGGCATTGCATCTTTTGCCTTAATAATTAAAGACAGTTTATTTTCTTTTTTTTGGGCGGATATTTTTTCAATATCAAGCTTATCCCTTTCATCTTTAAGCTTATTTAGTTCATTAAAGCTTTTGTTGTCTTCCTGCGCATAAGAAAGCTCAAGCTCTGCTTTTTTATGCTTTAAATCTAATTTTTTTCTTAAAGTTTTTATTTCCGAAAGCTTTTCAAGATCACTTTTATTAATTTCTGATATAAAAGAAATTATAATTTCGGCATTATTCACATCACAGCCGTCTTTAATCCAAGATTTAAAATCGTCAAAGCCTAAGTCTGTTTTATCCAAATCGGCGCTTTTTAAGCTTTGAATAAGCTTTAGATCATTTTCACGGCATTGGTTTAAATAGTCATCTCTAAGCTTTTTAAGACGGTTTTTAAAATCATCATATAGGTAGGTGTTAAATATTTTTCTTAATATAACTTCTCTTTCATCACCGGAAGCATTAAGAAGCTCCATAAATTCGCCTTGGGCAAGCATTGCTATTTGCTTAAATTGATTTCTGTCAACCCCGAGGATCTCCGTGATTTTTGCCGTAACCTGCCTGTTTCCGCTAAGCTTTTGTCCGTCAAAGCTTAAAGTGGCGTTTTTTGAAATTATGCCTATTCTCTTTGCTTTGCGCCCCATATAATCGGGATTTCTTTTTACAATATAGCTTTTGTTTTTATGCATAAACTCAAGCTCAACAAAACATTCTTCACCTTCTTTTAAAAAATCGCTTACAGGATTTAAGCCGCTTCTTATATTTCCGCTTACTTTGCCGAAAAGCGCATAACAAATAGCGTCAAATATTGTAGATTTGCCCGCTCCGGTATCGCCTGTTATCAAAAACAAGCCGGATGAACCAAATGCCGAAAAATCTATTTCTGTTTTTTCGTTAAAAGTCATAAAGCCTTTCATTTTAAGTTTAATAGGCTTCATCTTCATCATTCTCCATTTCCTTAAAAATATCGAAAACGATTTTTTTTTGTTCTTCATTCATTTCAACATTGTTTTGAAGCTTAAAAAATTCATCAAAAAGCTCTAATGGGCTTCTGCCGATTAGCTTTGAGGGGGCGGTTTTTGAATCTTCGTTAAATACAGAACGCTTGTTTTCAAATTCTATTTTCATAATATTGGGATAAACAGCCCTAAGCCTGCCTATAGCGTCGTAAACCTCGTCTTCGTCGGTAATAATGGCCTTTATATAATCTCTGCTGTTTTTGTCGGTTTTGGCTTGCAAAATTATATCATCAATTTTGCCTTTTACCTGACGCATATCTCTTAGAGGTGTGATAGGTACAAGCTCTATATTTATATCACCCTTTTTTTTCATGGTGACAACAGGCACACTTTTTTTATGCTTTATTTCCGAAAATGAATATTTTAACAGTGAGCCGCTGTATCTTATGTTGTCGCTGCCAACCCTTTGGGGAGAATGAAGATGACCGAGAGCCACATAATCGAAGCCATTGTAAACATAGCTTTCAATGCTGTCCAAACCGCCTATTGCGATGACTTCGGAATCGCACCTTTGCGGCTCTTCGTCCGCCGATACGACAAATTGATGTGACATTATTATATTCCTTTGTGTTTTATTAGGCGCAGCTTTGCCTATTAAATAATCCGCCGCAGCCGTATAATCGTCAAATGTCTGTGAATTTTCTCCTTTAACCTCTCCCGGGCGGATAAACGGAAGCATATATACATTAATGCTTCCGTATTCATCATTTAAAGTTATTTTTTTTATTTCGCCTTTAAAAACACTTTCTATATATACATTTTTATTTTGCATAATAGCCGCACCAAATTCAAGCCTTTGCGGAGAATCATGGTTTCCGCTTATTATAAAAACGATAATATTTTTTTCGGAAAGCTTTGTAAGAAACATATCAAAAAGCTTAACTGCTTCTGCCGTAGGAATACTTCTGTCGTAAATATCTCCCGATATTAAAACCGCATCTATATTTTTTTCACTGCATATTTTTAAAACCTGCTCTAAAGCATAGCTTTGATCCTCAAGCATTAAAAACTCATTTAATCTTTTGCCGATATGAAGATCCGCCAAATGCAAAAATTTCATTTATATCTCTCCGCTTTCCATAATTACATAAGCCTTAATACAGAGCTGTTTTAAGGGCGTTTAAATTTTTTCTCATAATGCTTAAATAATCTTCGCCGTTTTTTATCTGCTCTTCGCTTAGACATTCAAGAGGATCTAGAGGGAGAATTTCGCCGTTTATTTCATCAGCTATGGTTTGAGCCGTTTTTTTATCTGACGAAGGCTCAAAAAATACATATTTTATATTGTTTTGCTTTGCAAAATCAACAATTTCAGCCATCATAGCCGGCGACGGCTCTTCCTCGGGCGATAAGCCCCTTATCGAAATTTGATTAAGCCCGTAATCATGGCAAAGATAATAAAAAGCGCTGTGAGCTGTAATTATATTTTTTTGGCTGCAATTTGAAATAAACTCGTAAAATTCATTATCCAATGCTTCAAATTCGGATTTATATTTTTTAAAATTTTCTTCATAAAATTGAGAATTTTTTTCATCTGCAAGACAAAGAGCGTTTTTAATGTTTTCCATTTCTTTAACGGCATTTTTTAAGCTCAGCCATATATGAGGATCGGCTTCAGAAGCATCTTTGTCGCTGACAATATCGGCTCCGGCTTCAACCACAATAAGATTATCGTTTTGCACTGCCTCAATCAGCTTATCAAGCCACGGCTCCATAGAATATCCGTTGTATATAAACATATCGGCATCGGCAATATTCTGCATATCCTCCGGGGTAGGCTCCCAATCATGCGGCTCCGCTGAAGCGGGAACAAGATTTTTAACATTAATTTTATCTGCGCCTATTTTTGAAGCAAAATCATAAACGGGCCAAAAGCTTGTATAAACATCGAGTTTTCCGTCGTCGGCTTTTTCCTTTGAAGAACAGCCTGCAAAAGCAAATAAAAACAAAAAGGCGAAAATTATAAAAAATTTTTTCTTATCAGATACCAATATCCTCACCACTCATAACTCTGTTCATATTTTTAACGGCGCACATTTCACCGCACATTGTACAGGTTTCGCTGTGTTCGGGCATAGATGAAGCTCTGTATTCTCTTGCCTTTTGAGGATCTATTGCACATTCAAACTGAGCCTCCCAGTCTAAAACTCTTCTTGCTTGAGCCATTTTATTATCCCAATCTCTTGCTCCCTTTACGCCCTTTGCAATATCTGCGGCATGGGCTGCTATTTTGGATGCTATTATTCCTTCCTTCATATCATTAAGATCGGGAAGCCTTAAATGTTCGGCAGGGGTTACATAGCACAGAAAATCAGCGCCGTTGGCAGCGGCTATAGCTCCGCCTATAGCGCTTGTTATATGATCATAGCCCGGCGCAATATCTGTAACAAGAGGCCCCAAAACATAAAACGGAGCGCCATGGCAAAGCCTTTTTTCAATAATCATATTAGCTGCAATTTCATTCATCGCCATATGTCCCGGGCCTTCAATCATAACCTGAACGTCCTTTTCCCATGCTCTTTTTGTAAGCTCTCCCAATGCGATAAGCTCTTCAATTTGGCTTGCATCGGTTGAATCCGCTATACAGCCGGGCCTGCAGGCATCTCCCAAGCTCATGGCAACATCATATTCACGGCAGATATCCAATATTTCATCATAATATTCATAAAACGGGTTTTCGTTGCCTGTAAGCTTCATCCATGAAAAAACCAGAGATCCTCCTCTTGAAACTATATTCATAAGGCGTGGATTTTTGTTAAATTTTTCGGCTGTGCTTTTATTTATTCCTACATGAATTGTCATAAAATCAACGCCGTCTTGAGCGTGAGCCCTTACAACATCGATAAATTCTTTTGCCGTTATATCGGCAAGCTTTTTATCATGATAGCCTATAACATCATACATAGGAACAGTGCCTACCATAGCCGGGCTTATCTCAATAAGCCTTTGTCTGAATGCCCTTGTTTTTCCGTATGAGCTTAAATCCATAATAGATTCAACTTTCATGGAAACGGCTGTTTTAACCTTTTCAATTTCTCTTTCTATATTTGCACAATCCTTTGAAATACCGAGATTTACGTTTATTTTTGTTCTAAGAGAGCTTCCAACGCCCTCAGGAGATATTGATTTATGATTTTTGTTGCAGGGTATTATAACTTTTCCCTCGGCGATAAGTTCTCTTAACTGCTCGGCGTTCATAAGCTCCTTTTCGGCTACAATTTTCATTTGCTCTGTTATTATGCCTTGTCTTGCGGCGTCCATTTGTGTTGTATAATTCATATTTTTCCTCCATTTTATTAATTTTTTGCATTTTTAATAAAAATAGGCTTACCCCGGCAGGATAAGCCTAAAGCTCCCTACGGCAGCATTACCTGCATCAGGTTTACGGGTATGATCTCAGCCTGTTTAAAGCACCCCTGTTTTTGTATATTTTTTACATTCAGCTTATATTTATTATACTTCTCAAATAAAAAATAATCAAGACTATATTAATTATACGGTAGGGGAAAAGCAGTTGTTTTTTATCGACTGAGTAACAACGCAGCTTAAGAGGAGAGAACTTAATTATTGGTAAAAAAATATCCCTGATTGATACAGGGATATTTTAAGTATTATTATCTGTTCACCTTACGGTAAGGTTAGGTGTTATTTTAAATACAGGCGTTATTTTTATTTGATCTGATTCAAACCAATCAGCATTTGGATTAGCTGTTCCTATAACCCTAACGGGTGCAAACTCTCCGGGCTTTACCGTTACCTTTGGGCTGTCGTAAAGCTTTTTATATACGGGATATTCGGCATCGGGATTATAATCCTCCGATGTTTTGCCTATCAATATTTCATCGGCTATAGGTGATGAAAACAGAGCATTAAAATTTGCTTCGCTTAATCCCGTTGGATCTGAGGTCATGGAGCTGCCCACTTGCAGGGCAAAATACGCCTGTCTTGTTTTTGTCACTTGGTATGCCGATGCAGCTACTCTTTTGCTTTGTATAAGGATACTCTTTTGAGCGTCTATTGTAAGACTGTAGCCTACAAGCCCTACATCATAGGCAATAGAGGTATCGGAGCCATCAGGCTCATGTGTATTTTTAATAGCCTGAGGGTTATCGGCAGAGGTTATTTGCTCTTCGTTTCCATAGGGCTTCATAACAAATATACCTGTCGGGACTTCTATATTTGTAAACTCTTCATCTCCCGACTGTATGCTGCCCTCCATACTGAAGCAGCCCAACTGAGCGCTATAGCAGGCCATAGCCCCAAGAAGGGTAATTGCAGCCGCTATACTTAAGGCTAAAAGGCATTTTATCCTTTTTTTCATACTAACCCTCCCTTTTAATAAAAAGGGTGCAAACCGTATAATACAATCTGCACCCTTGTGTTTAAGCTATATTAGGGTTGAATTTAAATTATTTCTATAATCAAGCGTCAGCAGATACATCAGTCAGCAGATACATCAGGAGTAAGCTTGTAAACAGGAACAACCTTTATAGCATCGCCTGTAGTCCATGTAGCGTTAGGATTCATAGTGCCTACAACTCTTACAGCTACTACGCCGCCTTCGCAGGTATCTTCAACTTTTGAAGCTGTAGAAAGAGTATCTCCCTGATCTGTATCTTTAGCCATAGTTATTTCAGTAGCAGTAGTGTCTGTAAGCTTTGTATAAGTGCTTTCAGCCTCTCCGGTATAGGCATCGCTTGCCTTAGTTAAATCAACTTTCTTAGCATCATCAAACTTTGCCTTAAGGGCACTAATATCTGCAACAATCATTGCTTTATCTTCGGAATTCTTATGAACATCGCTTAAAGCATTATATTTTCCAAGATCTGCCAATTGAATCTGCAATGAAACCTCTTTCTTAGTGCTTGTGCCGTATTTGTCCATATCTGTGTAAGTTGTTTTTAATGAAATAGGGTTAAGCTCATCAGCTGATGTAAGAGTAGCAGTATAGCCTGCAACACAAACTTTCATCTTAGCATCTCTTGAGGTGTTTACAAACATAGGAATCTCGCCGGTTGATGCATCCAAAACTGTATCAATCTGAGTTGCGGCAAAAGGCTTAATCTGAAGCTTTCCTGTTGCAGGAAGCTTGATATTAACCTGCGCATCGTCTGCGGCGATAGAACCGCTGAAGTCAGTAACATCAGCGAAGCTTGCTGATGAAGCAGAGATTGCCATACCTATTGCTAAAGCAAAGCCTAATAATCCTCTTAAATTTTTTTTCATAATAAAAACCTCCATTTTTTCATTATTTTTTGTTGTAAATTTATGATAAAATCAAAAATTTCATTTCCTATCTGCAGCGTAAAAGACTTCCATATCCGTATTTAAGCCTGTAGAGCCTATATCAGTCCTATTATCTTTACCGCTTATCGCTGTAAAAATAACATTAACCGAATATGTCCCCGGCTCAAGCTCTTCATTTATGGGGATAGTTTCTATCTTTCCGCCCGGCGGAACAAGACCCGATGTATAAAGATCGGTGGTTTTGTCGTCTTCCACCAATACAAATTTTACGATGTATTGAAAATCATTGTCGTTTTGTACATTGACTCTTGCTATCCTGCTGCCGTCTTCTGTGATAGCACAGCTTATGCGCTGGTTCATATGCACCCCTATAGAGGATACCATATCTTTCATATACTCTTCGGCAGATTCATCATCAAAAAAGACATTCGGTTCTTCCTTTATACCTGAATCCGCCTTGATTTCGTTTATATAATTCTTAAGGTATATACCGCCGCATACTAAAGCGCCGAGAATAACAACCGCCAATACAACAATAATCACTTTAAAGCTTAATTTTTTCTTTTTTGTTTCCGGTAATTTCGTTTCCTTCTCTGAGATGTTGTTATCATCCATAAGTAAACCTCTTAACCATCAGATAAATTTTATAATGAGCCGCTGTCAGAGCTGCTTGTATCTGAGCCGCTGTCTGAGCTGCTTGTATCCGAACTGCTGTCGGAGCTGCTTGTATCCGAACTGCTGTCGGAGCTGCTTGTATCTGAGCTGCTGTCAGAACTGCTTGTATCTGAGCCGCTGTCGGAGCTGCTTGTATCTGAGCTGCTTGTATCCGAACTGCTGTCAGAACTGCTTGTATCTGAGCTGCTGTCAGAACTGCTTGTATCTGAATTACTTTCGGAATCGGTTGTATCAGTTAAAACATCTGAATTATTATCTTCATCAGATGAATCAGCCTTTTCAGCTTCATCAATGGAAGAATCAGAGTCTTTAACAGAACTTTCGGAATCGGTTGTATCACTTAAAACATCTGAATTATTATCTTCATCAGATGAACCAGCCTTTTCAGCTTCATCAATGGAAGAATCAGAATCTTTAACAGAATTTTCGGAATCGGTTGTATCACTTAAAACATCTGAATTATTATCTTTATCAGATGAATCAGCCTTTTCAGCTTCATCAATGGAAGAATCAGAATCTTTAACAGAACTTTCGGAATCGGTTGTATCAGTTAAAACATCTGAATTATTATCTTTATCAGATGAACCGACCTTTTCAGCTTCATCAATGGAAGAATCAGAGTCTTTAACAGAATTTTCGGAATCGGTTGTATCAGTTAAAACATCTGAATTATTATCTTCATCAGATGAACCGGCCTTTTCAGCTTCATTATCGGAAGAATCAGCTTTATTTGCTTCTTCTGAGCCGCCTGCCGGAATATTTTCAACAGCATTTTCAAGAACTGTTTCTTCGGCAATTTCTTCAATTTCTTTGGGCTCTTCCTCTATCGGTTCTTCAATAATAGGCTCATCGATAGGTGCGCCAATAGGTGCGCCGCCCACAAATTCCATACTCAGATTTAAGCTGTCGCCTGTAAGCCATTGAGCCTTTGGATTCAGCTCACCGCAAAACTTAAGCGAAATCTCTTCGTTTGGTTCAAGCTCTGCTATCTCTGTTTTTTCCTCCCCATAGACAAGATATTTTTCACCTGTCAAGGGGTTTATTATATGAACAAACGCAGCTTTACTCTCACCAAAGTCATTAGAGATAACTGAGCTGTCACAAAGCATTATATCAGAATTTTTTTTACCCTTTAAGGCAAAATAAACTTTACGTTTTGAATCTGATTCGTTTTTTATAATAAACTCATTGCTTGAGATTTGACCCTCATTTTCCAAATTTTCAAACGGCGTGAGGGAAAGGCTTCCGCCTCCGCTTACTCTTATGCCATCGTCGGCATCGGCAGGTTCATTGTTTAAGCTTTGAGCCGTGTTTTCCGGATTTTCAGCCGACGTATTGGAAAGACTCTCATTTTCGCTTGATTTTATGCCGTTGTCGGCATCGGCAGGTTCATTGTTTAAGCTTTGAGCCGTGTTTTCCGGATTTTCAGCCGACGTATTGGAAAGACTCCCATTTTCGCTTGATTTTATGCCGTTGTCGGCATCGGCAGGTTCATTGTTTAAGCTTTGAGCCGTGTTTTCCGGATTTTCAGCCGACATATTAAAAAGACTCTCATCTCCGTTTATTTTTATGCCGTCATCGGTATCGGCAAACACAGGAGCTGTAAGGCTGAGAATACTCATTACGGATACCATAAAAACAAATCTTTTCAAAGCATCTACCCCCTTGGCCAAAATGCCTGTATTACTCCTGTCTGTTAAGCCCATCTCCCCAAAAGAGGAGAAAGGCAAGCTTTAAATTATCAGCCTAAAAGCTGTAAGATATTCTGAGGAGCTTGGTTAGCCTGAGCAAGCATAGCAACTGCAGCCTGATTGATAACGTTAGCTGCTGTAAGGTTAGTCATTTCCTTAGCCATATCAGCATCTTCAATTCTGGAATTTGCTTGATTCAAGTTTTCGCTTGATACCTGAAGGTTGTTAGCTGTGTATTCAAGTCTGTTTTGAATAGCACCAAGTTTTGAAACTTGTGATGTAACAACATCAAGGCCTGAATCAATAACGTCCAAAACAGCGGCAATATCATCTGCTGTAGAGGCATCGTTACGCAAAACATCTGATACAGCGCCTTGTGCATTTACAATGTTTCCTTCTTTATCAAGCTTCTGGAACAACTCATCGGCTGTAACAGACGCAAGATTCATAGTGATAGACTGCCTTGTCTGCTTAGCATCGTCAGATCTGTTGTTAGCGCCTACTTGGAATGTAAGAGAACTCTTATCATATAACAACTCATCTTTATTGTTTTTTAATAACGTATCAAGATCGGCTGCTCCAGTTGTTAAACTAAAATCCGCACTGTTAATACCGTATACTTTGCCGTCTCCTCCCTTAAAGTAAAGAACGCCGTCTTCACTTACTTTAAGGTCGTTAGATGTAAGAACCTTTATATCATCACTAAGATTACCATCAGGGTCATCAAGATAGCCTGCCAAAGTAGCCACATCTGTCACTTCAACAACACCTCTTGAGTTAACGGTATAGAAACTTTCACCACCATCTAAGGATACAGCTTTGCCGCCTGTAAGTGTCTTACTGGCGCCTGAGGTAGACTCTTTTACAACTGTAGCAATATCTACTTGAGTAACGTTTGTAGCAACTGCCTTGCCGTCAACATCTACAGCATTAGCGCCTACAGCGTAATCACCTGTAGTAAGAACCTTTGTGTTGAACTCGGTTCTTCCTGCCATGTTAGTGATTTCTTCAAGGAGCTGATCAACTTCGTCAGCCATCTTAGCACGGTCGCTTGCTTCGCCGCCTGTGTTGGTATCTGTTGAAGCCTGAACGGTAAGTTCTCTGATTCTCTTAACCATGTTGTTGATTTCGGAAAGAGAACCTTCAGCTGTCTGAATAAGAGATGTAGCATCCTGTGTATTTTTGTATGCCATATCAAGACCCATAATCTGAGCTTTCATCTTTGTGCTGATAGCAAGACCTGCTGCGTCATCGGCTGCAGAGTTGATTTTTTTACCGCTTGAAAGTCTTCTGCTTGCCTTATCCTGTCTTGAGCCAACGCCTGTTAAATTTCTGTGTGAATTTAAAGCTCTTACGTTTGTGTTAATTACTGTTGAACTACTCATAATAAATCCCTCCGTTGATTTTTTTGCCACAAATCCATTTGTGGTTTGTTTTTAATTTTTTTATAATAAATCTTCTCCGCCCTAGCCGAAGAAGAAGTATTAACAAATTACTTCTTTGAATACTTTCCTTTTAACCTTCTGGCTTTTTCAAGCTCCGGCATAAAAGAAATATCATCTTTGGCTTTAGCCTCCAAATTTCTTTCATAAACCTTAGATCTGGTTATTGGAATTTCTTTTGGCGCCTCTATCGAAAGGCTGATACTGTGGGAGCGAACATTATTTGTGTATTTAACAAAAATGTTTTCGCCTATCTTGATATATTCACCTTCCTTGACTGTAACTGTAAGCATATAAATTCCTCCTTGAAATTTTGGTTATTTTTGGTTAAAATCAGATAATGCAAAGCCGTTTACGGGCTTTAGCACGGTTAGAGAACCGAAATGTAACAATTTAATGAGATTGTTACATTTTATCTTACACTTTATATATCGTCACATCAAAAAAAAACTTAACCCCCAAATTTAAAAAATTTTTAAAAATTTTTCCCATCACAAAAAAGACAGAGCAGCAACCCTATCTTGAATAATACCATAGATTTAAAAATTTAATACTAACTGAGATTGTTTAAGGAATAATAAGTTAAATTTGTTTGGCTATATCACAAGCTCCAAGAATATTTTGTCTTTTTCGTCCTGATCTATACCCACATATCGACGTGTTACGGCAAATGACGAATGATTAAAAAGCTCCATCAGCATCGCTGGCGAAACACCCGATTTATAGGCGTTATATCCAAATGTTTTCCTTAATGAATGGCAGGAAATATTGCCGTCTATATTTAAAAATTTTGCTGCGGATTTAATTATTCTGTACATCTGGATACGGCTTATAGCCTTGTTCTTACCCTTTTGGCTCTTAAAAAGCACATCGTCCGGCGAAACTGCGCCCAGAAATTTCATAAGCAGTGAAAGGCTTTCAATTATAGCTCTGTTCATACGAATTTTAGTTAACTTTTTTGTCTTTTTTTCAATCAGCGTAATGTGTGATCTAAATCTTTTCATCTCAAAATCATAAACATCATTCCACACAAGCGAAAGTATATCGCTGCATCTTAACGCAGTGTTCAAGCCTATAACTATAAGGGCATAATTGCGCATTTTACCGCTCTGCTGCCCCTTTTGCATAAAGTAAAGCTTAAGTTTCATTACATCGCTGGCTTTTCTCATCGGATCTGTTCTCATTTTATATTCCTCCTTGAATTGAAAATGTAACAATCTCATTAAATTGTTACATTTTTTATTTTTGGTTAACAAAAATATTATTATAATTTAATTTTCATAATATTTTTTTCATTTCTGTAAACTTTCCTTATAATTGAAATTTATTCAAATTTAAATAAAAAATTTTGTTTTCGTGTTTATTTCTATCCATTATTTTACTACGTCAAAAAATTGAAGTATATAAATTTTACACATAAAAAAGCACTTACCAATGTAAGCGCTTTTTTATCCTAAAATTTTGAAGCGTTAAAAATTTAAACAACAATTGACCGTTAGTTATTGGTATGCAGCGTAAGCGTATTACGAATATCATTGGCTTTAAAATCATTTGGTATATTTTCTCCGAGCCTTAACGATGGAAAAGCATTAAGAGAAAGTGAAGAAAAGTCGCCGTTTAACATTCTGTAATATGCTGCCGAGCCTATCATTGCGGCATTATCCGTACATAATACAGGCTTTGGAACATTAAGCTCTATACCGTTTTTAAGACATAAATCTTCCATAGAACGTCTTAAAAATGAATTTGCGCAAACACCTCCCGCCATAGCAAGCTTTTTTAATGAATATTTTTTGCAGGCTTTAATGGCTTTATGGCATAAAACATCCGTAATAGCCTGTTGAAGCGATGCCGCAACATCCGCCCTGTTAAAAGGCGTTTCTTTCATTTTGCATTTATTTATATAATTTAATACCGCCGACTTAAGGCCGCTGAAGCTAAAATCAAAGTCATCAGAATCTATCATAACTCTTGGAAACGCTATAACATTGGGGTTTCCGTCATATGCAAGTTTTTCTATCTGAGGGCCTCCCGGATAGCTTAGATTAAGGGCTCTTGCTGTTTTATCAAAAGCTTCTCCTGCCGCGTCATCTCTTGTGCTGCCTATTACCTCATATTTATCATAGCTGTGAGCAATAACAATATTGGTATGTCCGCCGGAAACAACAAGACAAATAAAAGGAGGTTCCCATTTTGGATTCTCTATATAATTTGCTGCAATATGTCCTTCTATGTGATGTACGCCTATTAAAGGTTTATCTATGGCAAATGACAGCGCTTTGGCGGTGCTTAATCCAACAAGCAGAGCGCCTACAAGCCCGGGGCCGCAGGTTACGGCAACACTATCGATATCATCAAGGCTTTTTGACGCACTGTCCAGAGCTTCTTTTATAACGGTATCTATTACCTCTATATGCTTTCTTGAGGCAATTTCCGGCACAACTCCTCCATAGCGTTTATGTATATTTATTTGAGATGAAATAATATTTGAAAGCACCTCTCTGCCATTTTTAACCAAAGCGGCTGAAGTTTCGTCACATGAACTTTCAACGGCAAGTATAATAATATCCTTTTTATTTGTCATTGTCATTTTTCTCCTTTCTGCCTGATATTATGATACCACAAATTTTGTCTTTATCAAACATTATTTTTTTGTCTTTTTCTTTGTTGTTATTTTCTTTATAATATTTTTTGAGTATAAAAATATTATAACAATTTTGAAACATAATACCTAAAGATAAAATAGGCAGCAATATATTAAAGACAATGACATCAAGGTAAGGTATAAAATAAAAAACATTCGTAACAGTCATTCCCAAAAGCATATTTAAAAAAATATTTTTTTTGTTTGTAAGCTTGTTTCCAATATAAATACAAATAGCGGCCTTTCCGATTATAACAAAAAACATAAAAATAATAATAAAGATAATAGCTGCGCCATAGCCTACAACAGAGAATATAAAAATTAATATTATTAAAGTAAAAATACCGCAGCAAAGTATTCCGGATTTAATTATGCTGATTTTTTCATGGCGAATCAACTCCTGCGATTGCATAAAAAAGCATTTGTATGTTTTTAATGCGGCAAGCAAAAAAACATATTCAAATAAAGCCATAATAAATTTGAGAGAATTTATATTTTTTATACCAAAAAAAGAAACAATACAGCTAAAAGCATTAATTTTAAAAAGGTTTTTAATAAGCTTAGGAACAGACTTATTTTCTATATTAAAAAAAGACAGATTTTCGGCAATTATATTTTTATATAAAAATTTAAAAATTGATTCTTTAAAAAGAATAGCCGATATAAGAATTAAGATTGTAAGCGTTAAAAGTATTAGCCGATTCCGTCTTTTTTTGTTCATTTTGCTTCTGCCCTGTCCTTTTTATAAATAATTATTTGAGCTAAAATCAAGGCAATAAAAACGACAAGAGAAACCGGCTTAAAATTTTGAACATAAGAACTCAATATATCTATAAATGAGCTTATTATTTGTATTGCGTTTGCTTTAAATTGGAGTACAAAGCTTTCCACAGCGGCAAAATGTTCGGCATAGCCTTTCATAATAGGTATAGAATAAAGATAATCGGCAACAGCGTTTTTATTAAAATTTAACAACATTCCTATGCCGCATAAAGCGGAAGCAGAACCCCAAGCAGCATAAAGCATGACGTTTGTTTCTTTATATTTTTTATAAATATCTCCTATAGAATAAATTTTTTCCATAACGGCGGCTTCAAGCTCTTCCGGAGCGTTTATAATATTGTTTTGCGCCGAAAATTCGGTTAAAAGCTCATCATATATTAAAAAATCCTCATAGCAGCGTTCACATTTTTCAATATGCTCCTTAAGATTTAGGGCTTCAGCCTCGCTGATATTTTTATCCATATATTTCATCATTAAATCATTAGCTTTCCTGCAGTCCAAGTTTTCCGCCCTCCTTTATTTTTAGCAAACTTTCCTTAAGCATTTTTCTGCCCCTGAAAATTCTGTTTTTGACCTTTGATAAAGGCTCGTTTATAACTTCCGAAATTTCCTGATAGCTAAGACCTTGCTGATGATACAAAATAATAGGAATTTTATACATCTCGGGTAAAGAATAAATAAGTTTTTCAATATCTTTTTTCTGTTCATTTTTTATATAAATTTCTTCCGGAGATGAGCCTGATGCAAGTTCATAATTAATTTCCTCAAAGGATACCGTTTCCTGCTTTTTCTTTCTTCTAAAATCTATAACATGATTTGTTGTTATTCTAATTATCCAGGTTGAGAATTTATAATCGGGAAAATATTTATCCAAATTTTTATAAACCTTAATAAAGACCTCTTGAGCCAAATCGTTAGCTTCTTCATTGTTAGCCGTCATTCTGAGTATAACGGAGTAAACAAGATTTTTGTATCTTTTTACAATTTCGCAAAACGATTCTTTATCACCGTTTATGCAAAGTCTGATAATTTCATAATCATCAAGCTTGCTGTAATCGTTCATAATATTTTACACCACCCGAGTTTATCCGCTGTTTATTTTTAAGTTAAATATAAATATATATACGAAAACTTAAATAACAATGTCTGATGAGCCTTAAGGCTCAAAAAACAAAAAGTTTATTATAAGAGATTATTTGGCGATAAAGAAAAAGGTGTTTCGGATAAATCCAAAACACCTTTTTAAGCTGATGAGCAGACTCGAACTGCCGATCTCTTCATTACCAATGAAGTGCTTTACCTCTAAGCCACATCAGCACATTAAAGTTATTATATAATTAATTTATAAGTTTGTCAACATTTTTTTTATTTATGAGCAATACTGACGCATTTTGAGCAATAAATACTTATTGTTATTTATCGCCTGCGCCCGCCGTTATAGGTATGCAGATTTCCTTGATTGGTTAAAAAAGTTGTTAAAATTAAAGCTTTATGCTATAATTAAGCCATGATTATGAAAAAATAACGGAAGTGATTGTATGAAAATTAGAAGACATTCTAAAATAATTGAGATCATAAAAGAAAATGATATAGAAACTCAGGAAGAGCTTGCCTTAAGACTTAAAGAAAAGGGCTTTGACGTTACTCAGGCAACGGTTTCAAGGGATATAAGAGAGCTTAATTTAACTAAAATTACAGACGGCGCAGGAAGGCAGAAATATGCTGTTTTGGCTAAAAATTCTTCTGTTGCGGCAGCCAGGCTTAACAGTGTTTTCAGCACAGGCATCGAATCTATAAATCATGCACAAAATATAATTGTAATAAAAACTCTTACCGGTATGGCTATGGCTGTTGCCGCCGCTTTGGATTCTATGCAAAACAGTGATATTCTTGGTTCTATTGCAGGGGACGACACTATTTTTTGTGTAACAAAAAATGAAGAAAAGGCTGTTAAATTAACAGAAAGCCTTAAAACAATCCTTAAAGAGCCTTTAGCCGATAAATAAAAGTGTTGATGTATTATTAATTGTTAAAAAATAAACAGGAGATGAAATGCTTTGTTAGAGAGGCTGTATATAAAGAATGTTGCTTTAATTGATGAAATTTCTGTGGAATTTGGAGAAGGTCTTAATATTTTAAGCGGCGAAACAGGGGCGGGAAAATCAATAATTATAGATTCCATTAATTTTGTTCTGGGCGAAAAGGCTCATAAAGATTTTATACACAGAGGCGCAGATAAAGCCAATGTAGAGGCTTTAATTTATATCGATGGCAGCAACGTAAAAAAAGAAATTGAAAATATAGGCATTGATATAGATGAAGATAATTCTATCTTGATATCGAGGACAATGCTTGCAAGCGGAAAAACAAGCTGCAGAATAAACGGAAAAGCGGTTACCGTAGGAATGCTTAAGGAAATTTCTTCATTGCTTATAGATATTCATGGTCAGCATGAGCATCAATCTCTTTTAAATCCCGAAAAGCATATAGTTTTATTGGATAGGTTTTGCCCCGAAAATTTAAATGATTTTAAGGCAAAGCTATTGAAAAAAATAAAAAAATATAAGCAGCTGTTAAAGGAAATTAATGAAATAGACTTTAATTTGGAAGACAGAGAAGCTAAAATTGAGATTTATAAATATCAGATTGAAGAAATAAGAGCTGCCGATTTTAAAATTAACGAAGAGGAAAAGCTTTTAAGTGAAAGAAAGCTTCTTTTGGCTTCAGAAAAAATAAGGGGATATATAAACGCCTGTCTTGAGTTTTTGTACAGATCGGAAGAAATGTCTGCTGTGGATAAAATATCAAGCGCCCTTAATAATCTTTATGATATTTCTATGCTTGATAAAAGCCAGAAGAAAAATTATGAAAGGCTTGATGAAATTTATATTCAGCTTGACGAGCTTGTTTCTGATTTGATAACTTATTCCAATAATATCGAGGGTGAGCCTGAAAAGCTTGATAATATCGAAAAAAGACTGGATCTTATATATAAATTTAAAAGAAAATACGGAAGCAGTATAAAGGATATACTTAAACACTGCATTGAAACCGAAAAAAAACTTGAAATTTTATTAAACAGCAGCGATAAAATAAAAGAGCTTTCCGAAAAAAAATCTTCTCTTGAAATCGATATAAAAAAATTATGCGGTGAAATAACAGAATTAAGATGTAAAGCGGCTAAAAAAATCGAAAATGAAGTTGAATCTGTTTTAAAGGATTTGGGAATGATTAATGCTCAGTTTAAAATAAATATAGAGCAAAAATCATCATTTAATCAAAATGGATGGGATAAAGCTGAATTTATAATAAGCCCCAACAAAGGAGAAGAATTAAAGCCTTTATCCAAAATAGCTTCCGGCGGCGAGATGAGCAGAGTTATGCTTTCTCTTAAGACGGTGCTTGCAAAGCAGGACAGTATAGAAACATTTATTTTTGATGAAATAGACACCGGCGTAAGCGGAAGAACAGCGCAGCAGGTTGCGCAAAAGCTTGCTTTTATCGGGAAAAGCCATCAAATTTTGTGCATTACTCATCTTCCGCAGATAGCCTCAATGGGAGATAATCATTATTTGATAGAAAAAAAATCCGATGAAACAAAAACAATATCCACAATCAAAAAAATAGAAAAGGATGAAATTACAGATGAGCTTGCAAGGTTAATAGGAGGCGCTGAAATAACAGAGTCGACAATTGCAGCCGCTGCCGATATGAAAAAAATGGCTGAGGAATTAAAAAATAATCTTTAGTTATAAGCTGAGCATCGAAAAAGTCCGAATGGACTTTTTCGACACTCAAAAGTACCCGTCGCCTAAGGCGGGTACTTACTTAGTCAGTTAAGCAATAACGGCGGATTTTAAAATAGGCTGAATCTGTTCGCCGCCAAGGCATTTTTCAACAGTTTCTTTTATAAGAGAAAAATCTGCAACCATACTTTTTGGTTTTTTAACAAAATCATCCTGTCCGAAAGGAACGAAATAAATATTTTTTTTATTTATAAGCCCTCCTATATTTTCGAGATTTGCGCCAAGCGCATCATTTGTAGCCAATGCTATAACCAAAGGCTTGTTGTTTCTGATATGCGCTTTAGCTGCCATCAATACCGGGCTGTCAGTTATTCCGAGGTTCAATTTTGCCATAGTGTTTCCTGTGCAGGGCGCCAAGACCAATACATCCAAAAAATTCTTAGGCCCTATGGGTTCTGCATCTTCTATGGTTGTAATAAGCTCTTTTCCTGTTATTGTTTTAATTGTATTTAAAATATCGGAAGCTTTTCCAAAGCGAGTGTCAATATTTTGAACATTAAAAGAAACAATAGGAAAAACATTTATGCCAAGCTCTGTAAGAGCTTTAATTTCTTCGATAACAGCCTTTATTGTGCAAAACGAACCACAGATTCCAATTCCTAAATTTAAATCTTTTAAGTCCATTTTATCACCTCCACATTTTATAATATGAAATATTAGGCCAATTGTGAAAGACAAATATTTATTATTGTTTTTTTAAGTATTTCTGCTGCGGTATATGGCGCTACTCTTCCGGGAAGACCGGGGCAATACAACGCTTTTAGGTTTGTATCTCTGGCAAAGCTGTAATCAATGCCTCCCGGAGCCTGTGCCAAATCTATTATAATTGTTTTTTTATTTACACGCTTTAAAAGATTTCTGTCTAAAATCATAGCAGGTATAGTATTAAAAATAAAATCGTATTTGTCGATAACGCATTTCAAATTTGACAGACAAATGCTTTTAAGCCCATATGCATGGATATATGCTTCGTCTTTTTCGTTTCTAAAGCTTACGGTAACATCGGCGCCTATTCCTTTAAGCATATTTGATAAAACCTTGCCGCATCTGCCGTATCCCAGCACAAGAGCTTTGCTGCTGAATATGCAGATTTCGCTTTCCTGCATAGCGGTTTGTATAGCGCCTTCAGCTGTTGGTATGGCATTTAAAACGGCAACCGGCTCTTGTTCAAAGTAATCGAAGCATTTTATATTGTATTTGGATGCTTTAATTTTTATTTCCTCCGGAATAACTCCCCCAAAAAACAGATGTATATTTTCTTTGTGCATAAGCTCAAACAGCTCGTCATATTTGATTGTTGGTTCATCGTTTAAAAAAACGGTTTTGTTATCCTTTGTGCAGGGTATAGGAGCAATTACAGCATTTGTTGAGTCAAGCAGTTGATCTAAATTGTTTTTATTATTATCGATGTAAGTATTTAAATAGGCCTTTACTTCATAGCCTTCTTTTTTTATCATATCAAAAAGAATTTTGTATCTATAATCTCCGCCTAAAATTCCCAGTTTGATTTTGCTCATTAATACACTCTCCGGTTTATTGTTATATTAAATATTATTCTGCATAAACAAAATTGGGAATATTTTTAAAGCAGCAAAAAAAGCTCTTAACACGGTGTTTTGTGTTAAGAGCTGACTGACAAATTTTTAATGTTTTTGCATAAGCTTTTCGGCTCTTTTTACAACATTTTCAACCGTAAAGCCATAATTTTCAAACAGAACCTTAAACGGAGCGGAGGAGCCAAATTCATCCATACAGATGATATCCGAATCAAAGCCGAGATATTTATGCCAGCCAAAACTGCAGGCAGCTTCAACGGCAAGCCTTTTTGTGACATTTTTGGGAAGAACACTTTCTTTATATTCATCGCTTTGTTCTTCAAAAAGTTCAAAGCTTGGCATACTTACAACCCTTGAGTTTATGCCTTTTTCTTTTAAAATATCGTAAGCATCGTAAATAAGCTGAACCTCTGAGCCTGAAGCTATAAGAATAATATCTGGAGTTGTATTACAGTCTTTTAAAATATATCCTCCTTTTAGAGCCTCTTTTGCGCTGCTGTTTAAAAGCTTTGTGCTTTGTCTTGTTAATATAAGAGAGGTAGGAGAAGTTTTTCTTGTTAAAGCAGCATACCATCCGGCAGCGGTTTCATTTGTATCGCATGGCCTAAAAACTATATAATTTGGAATACTTCTTAGAGCAGCAAGCTGTTCGATTGGCTGATGGGTAGGCCCATCTTCACCTACTCCTATGCTGTCGTGAGTGAATATGCTTATAACCGGAAGCTTCATAAGGGCAGAAAGCCTTAAAGCAGGTTTCATATAATCACTGAAAACAAAAAAACCTGCTATATATGGAACAAGCCCGCCGTGAAGAGCCATACCGTTTGCCATAGCTGTCATGGCGTGTTCTCTTACGCCAAAGTGAAAATTTGATCCCTGAGGGGTTTTGTAAGAGTAATATTGTCTTTCTTCCATAATGGATTTGTTTGATGAAGCAAGATCGGCAGATCCTCCAAAAAGATTGGGAATTATTTTTTCTATTTTATTTAAAATAATGCCTGATGAATCTCTTGTTGCTCTGTCGCCCTCATATGACCAAAAGCTTTCATCATCGTAAAGTTTGGATGCAAAATCGTTTTTCATCCATTCGCAGTATTGTTTGTAATCATCGGGATATTTTTCGCTGTATTTTTTTAATGTTTCATTCCAATTTTTTTCTTCATCAACAAGAGATTTTTTAATTTCGTTTATATGCTGCCAAACCTCTTGCGGCACAAAAAATTCTTCGCTGTAATTCCAGCCTAAGTTTTTCTTTGTAAGCTTAAGCTCTTCTTCGCCAAGCGGTGCTCCGTGAGATGATGCCTTTCCGGCTTTATTTGGAGAGCCGTAGCCGATAACTGTTTTTATTTCTATTATAGAGGGCTTGTCCTTAACATCTTTTGCGGCTTGTATTGCGTTTTTAATAGCTTCAATATCGTTTCCGTCGTCTACTCTTTGCGTATGCCAAGAATAAGCTTTGTATCTGTCTAAAATGTTTTCGGTAAAGGTAAGATCTGTACTTCCTTCGATTGTGATGTCGTTTGAATCATAGAGCAAAATAAGCTTGCCAAGCTTTAATGTTCCGGCAAGCGATGATGCTTCTGAGGAGATACCTTCCATAAGGCAGCCGTCACCGCATAAAACATAGGTGTAATGATCTACAATTTTTAAATCATCTTTATTAAACTTAGCTGCAAGGTGATTTTCGGCAACAGCCATGCCTACGGCATTTGCTATGCCCTGACCTAAAGGGCCTGTTGTAACCTCAACGCCCGAAGTTTGAGAATATTCAACATGACCGGGGGTCTTTGAGCCAAGCTGCCTAAAAGCTTTTATATCGTCAATGCTTAAATCTCCGTAGCCAAAAAGGTAGAGCAGAGAATATAAAAGCATAGAACCATGACCTGCCGATAAAATAAATCTATCTCTGTTTTCCCAATTTGGATTTTCGGGATTATGTTTTAAAAAATTTGAAAAAAGAGTATATACTATAGGAGCTGAACCCATAACAACACCGGGATGACCTGATTTGGCTTTTTGAATTGCTTCTGCGCCAAGAATCCTTATAGTATTGATTGTAAGTTGTTCCTTAGAATCCATTTTTTTTAAATTCCTCCTCGATTGTCTGAAATATTATTATATAATAATTTTTGGCTGTCGAAAAAGTCCATTCGGACTTTTTCGAAGCTAAACAGATGAACAAAAGGCTCATTCCGGCGGCTTTAAAAGCCTTGAAATTCGCCTTTTTCCTCGGCGAAAATGCGGTTTTTATCTGCGGATTTGATGTCTGCAGCGCTCTTAAAAACTTATAAATTCAACAAAAGTTAGCTTTATTGACAGTCTGAAATATTATTATATAATAATTTGTAATTAACAATTTTATATAAATATTTCCCTAAAATTATTTATTATTTTTATTTTACCACAAAATTTTTAAAATGTCTTTATGTTTTTAAAATCTTTTATTTTTTATAAAAGAGGGGAGGGGAACAGATAAAAAAGCGGCTGTATTATGCGAAAACTGAGATTTTCGCATAATACAAAATAAAACATATATCGCCTGAAAGACAATATTTTTAAGCCTTTGGCAGCCTTTGACGGTTAAAAAAACTGAAGCATATTCATGTTCTTTTGCTTAAGCGTCATTGATGGATGCACATATTTATTTAAAGTTATATTAACATTGGAATGTCCGAGTATTTCGCTTAAGCTCTTTATGTCAAATCCCAGCTCAACACAACGTGTGGCAAAAGTATGACGAAGAGTGTGGAAATTTACATTATCGATTTTGCAAATTTGCAAAACGGTTTTAAATTTGTTTTGCATTGTACGAGGTTCCAAATATTTATCTTCCTCTCCGGTCAGCAAAAAAGTATTGTCGCAGTGTTCCATATTAATCAAAAGGCTGTATATATTATCCGGTATTGGGATTTTTCTGTCAGAACTTAAGCTTTTGGGCTTGGTAATTATAACTTTTGTTTTAACGGTTCCGTTTTCGTCCGTTTGAAGTCTTTGCATTGTTTTGTTAACAGAAACAATATGTTCATCAAAAGATATATCACACCATTTTAAGGCGCACAGTTCTCCTATTCTCAGTCCTAAATACATTGACATAAGTATTCCTAAATTGCAGGGGGTTAAGTTATTGATTAAATAATTATTAAGTTTTTTCTGCTCCGAAATTGTAAGTATTTTTATAGGCGCAAAATTTTGTTTTACACCCAGGCGTTTAAAATAGTCCATATTGATTTTAAGCTGTTTATCGGCATACTCAAAAATTCTTTTTAAAACTGAAATTATGGAAGATATGGTATTTGAGGAAAGACCTTCGTTTTTAATGCCGCCATCCGCCAATAAACTTAATGCTAAGTCATATATATCTTCATCTGTAATATCATTTATTGGCTTTCCTTTGAATTTTGGGATAAGATATGATTTAATTATATTTTTATATTTAACAATGCTTGATTTTTTTAATCGGGATTTTGATAAGTTAAGCCATTCTTCTGCTATAATTTCAAAATTATCTTGTTTTTTTTTGATGAATCTTTTTTTGATAAATCCTTTGCTTTAAAATTATTAAAAGCTTCTGAGAGTTTTTCTTTTGTTTCTTTATAAGATTTTCCGTATACATAACCATATCTTATTTTGTTGTTATTCCTTTCTTTTATGTAGCGACCCTCCCATCTGCTGTCTTTTCTTTTATAAATATTTTCACCTCTTTTGGACATAAATAATCTCCTTTCTGTTTATTTTTTTGACGGCGATAAAATCCATTTTGAAATTTTATCACTATTTTAATTATATAAAAAAAGAAAAATTTATACAAAATAACTAAAATTTGCGGCGAGATTGCGTGCTTTATTGACATAAGATTTCATTGCTGATATACTAAAATAGTTGTAAGTATTTGTTTTTTTGATTTAGCAGAATTATTTAATGTGCGAAAATTTTGTTTTCGAGGAGGAGTAATCATGGAGAATGATAACAATAATGGGACAGTGACTACAGTGAATGATAACGGAGGATTTCTCTGGGGGCTTTTGGGTTGCTGTATTCCTATTGCAGGTCTTGTTTTATTTTTGGTATGGAAGGATACCAAACCAAAAACAGCTAAGGCTGCCGGAATAGGCGCGCTTGTAAGCGTTATTGCCTGTGTTGTATTTTATATAATATATTTTATTCTTATAGCGGTTATAGGCGCTTCTATGGCAACGATGTAATATGTTTTATAAAATAAATTTTAAGGAGGAGTAACTGTGGAAAACGATAACGGAGGATTTCTCTGGGGGCTTTTGGGCTGCTGTATTCCTGTTGTAGGTCTTATTTTATTTTTAGTATGGAAAGATACTAAGCCAAAAACAGCTAAGGCTGCCGGAATAGGCGCAATTGTAGGCGTTGTTATTGGTATTTTGATTTATGTAGTAATGATAGTTTTCAGCCTTGCTACAGGCATTGCTGCAGGCGGTATTGCCGCAGGTTCTGCCGCTGCAATTTATTAAAATATGATTAAATGGCTTTATAAGTGGCTGCCGATTATATGCGGCTGCCATTGTATGGACAGCAGGTCTTTTCATTACAAAGGCGTTAAGTTTCCCGTATGCGCAAGATGTACGGGAAACTTAATAGGTATGTTTATTTCATTTATTTTTATTTTCTTTATAAATCCAAGTATTATTTTATGCATTGTTCTTATGATTCCCCTTATTGCAGACGGTCTTATACAAAGACTTACGCCATATGAAAGCGGAAATATAAGAAGACTTATAAGCGGAATATTATTTGGCTATGCTTTAGTAAGCCTGTTTATTATTAAGCCCGGCGTATTCTTTTTTAATTATGGCTACAGCATTGGTCAAAGTTTTAAGGCTTAAATGCCGATGTATTGGTAATCCAATATATCGGCATTATTTATTTTGTGTTGCATTTAAGCTTTTTTATCCATAATAATATGAGGTGGTCTTTTTGGATAAAAATGAATTTTTTAATAAAGTATGCAGTCAATATTACGAAAAGATTTTAAAGTATTGTTATATATCATTAAATAATGAAGAAAATGCAAAGGATATTACCCAGGAGGTTTTTATTTTATTATTTAAAAAAGCCGACAAGCTTTATAAGCATCCCAATATAGGAGGATTTTTATTTAAAAGCGCTCAAAACCTTATTAAGGAGCATAAAAGAGAGCTGTACAGGAGGCTTATAAAAGAAATAGATTCTAAAAACGGCATAGAGTTTCTTGCAGATAATAAAAATGACATATTTGCCGTTATGGATAAAAGGATAAACGAATATGACTATATAGATGAAGTTATAGACAAGCTTAGTGAGGATAAAAAAAGTCTTTATAAAATGTATTACATAGATAAAATATCAATGGCTCAAATTGCAGATATGCTCGGCATAAAGCCGTCTGCGCTCAGAATGAGGTTTACAAGGCTAAGAAGAGAGATTATAAAAAACGTTAAAAAGCTTGCTAAAGAAAAATTTTAAAAAATTTATGTTGCATATTTTATTAATCAGACATATTAAGGCGTAAGAGTTAAGCGCTTAACTTTACAGCCATAAGGAGGTTACGGCTTATGGATAGGCATGAAATGATAAGAAAGCTTGAAAATGCCGTTAATAAAGGAGATATAAAAGAAATAGATAAAATATTGGCTGATTTTAAACCTGATATTTCTTTTGACCCCACTGAAGTGTTTGCGGCAAAAATAAAACAAAAAGCAAAAGGAGAGATTGTTATGAAGAAAAAATTAAATTTAATAAAAACAACAGTTATTGCAGGCGGCATAGCCGCTGTGAGCTGCGTATCTGTATGTGCGGCATATACTTATAAAAATTATGCTTTTGAAAAGAATGGAAACTTTTATACAATTACATCTAATAAAGAAATGGAAAATGAAGAATATATTGATGCGGTTAATGATTTTGAAGCCAATGAAAAGCCTGATGATGCAGATATCCATTTTGTGACTCCCGATGAATATGACAGATTTGAAAGCATAGAGGAGGCTGAAAAAAAATATAATATGAATATTTGTATGCCATCTGTTATGCCTGATTTGGCGCTTGATGATATAACAGGGCTTCAAAAATTTTACTCTAAAGGCTCTTGCGCAAGCAGTGTATGGATAAATTACGGAAACGTAGGTTCAAAGGAAATGTGCATTTTTGTAGAAAAAAAAGATATAAAAGACAGTGATGATTTAACTTTAATTACAAAAGATGATGTTGACGAAGGAACATTAAAAGAATATAAATCAAAAAACGGGCTTAGCTTTAAAATGTTTGATGAAAGCAAAGATGACAAAAGCGAGATTGCAAAAGTTGCTTATATCTCAAAAGGCAGCTATGAATATGCATTATCATTTTTAGGCTTTGATGAAAATGAGATAATTAAGATAATTGACAGCATTGATATTTAATTGTTAAGGCTTCCGCTATTAAAGCGGAAGCCTTTGACTGTCGAAAAGTCCAAGTGGACTTTTTCGAAGTCAAACAGATGAACAAAAGGCTCATTCCGGCGGCTTTAAAAGCCTTGAAACTCGCCTTTTTCCTCGGCGAAAATGCGATTTCCGCCTGCGGATTTTAGTCTGCGACGCTTTAAGTTACTTGGTCAAAATAGGGTTTATTGACAGTCTGAGGCTTCTGCTATTAAAGCGGAAGCCTTTTTTAAATTAATTAATTTTTTAGCCCAAAAATGATTTCTTTTAAACTTTTATTTTATTACATTGACAAAGTCTTTTTGCAGTATTAAAATTTTAATAGAATAAATTGACTGAACGGTCAGTAAAAATGGGAGGCTGAGCCGTGATAAAGCAAAAGGATACAAAAAATAAAATACTGGATGCCGCAAAAACCATATTTACATCAAAAGGTTTTGACGGCGCAAGCATAGACAGCATAGCTTTGGAGGCGGGAGTCACAAAGTCGCTTTTGTATTATTATTTTGAAAACAAGGATGCTGTTTTTTATGAAGTAATAAAAAAAACTATGCAAAATTTAATTATAAGGCTTGAGGAGGAAAGAAAAATAAAGATTCCCCAAAACAGAGAAGAAAGCTTTATATGTGGCATAAATATTCTTAAAAATGAAATAGATGTGCTTAGGATCGCTTTATCCGAAGCGCTTAAATCTCCTCAAAAAACAAATATTATCTTTCAGCTTCCTGCCTTGGTTTTTGATGAATTTAAAGATGAATACAGTTTTGAAAACGAGGAAAAAGCAAAATTTTGTATAGATGCAATTAATATAATTACATATATTTCATTTAAAGAAAAATTAAAAGAAACTTTTTTTTTGGATGATGAAAAAATATATGAAATTTTTAACAAAAGTATTTAGCAATTAAGCTCATGCTTTATATGCGGCGGATATTTACCGTTGGCTATCGGTACGCAGCGTAAGCGGAAATAGCATTTATCCAAAACAAAAGGTGCATATAATTACTGTTATTGATTTTACGGATTTACGGAGGGTTTTAATATGAAAAAAAATATTTTATGCTTATTGATTGGCTCGGTATTAATTTTAACCTCCGGCTGCTCTTCAAAGGAGAGTGCCGAGATAACAGATGATACTGTAAAGACTGTTTCTGTTATAAATGCCGAAAATAAAGATTATGCCGAATATGTTAAGTATTCGGGCTTTGTCAGCGCAGATGAATTAAAGCGATTCAGTTTTGAATTGAGCGGCAAAATAAGCGATGTCACCGTTGAAGAGGGGCAGCAGGTTAGGGCAGGAGATGTGCTTGCAAAGCTTGATACGACAAGCGTTCAAATGGCTGTGGATAATGCCAATGAAAATATAAAGCTTGCAAATAATCAGATAGCCCAGATAGACAGCTCTATAGAAAAGCTTAATATAGGCTTGGATGCCGAAAATTTGACCCTTGAAAAGGCACAGACAGGCCTTGATGCCGAAAAACTGACTCTTTCAAAAATAGAGCAGAGTTATAATTCGAATCTTGCCAAGCTTCAGCTTCAGTATGACAACGCAAAGGAAACCTATGATAATATAAGCTCTTTGTATAACAGCGGCGTTGCCACCAAAACCGATTATGACAACGCAAAGCTTGCCTTTGATACTGTTCAGGAGGAGCTTGACAATGCTCAAAAGAGTATGAATAATGATATTGATTTGCAGAATAAAAAAATTTCATCTATGGAAAGTGACTGTCAGCTTCAGCAGACCAGCATAAAGAATATGCAAAATGATATACAAGCCGCAAAGGTTAAAAGACAGGCAGCCGAAATTTCTCTGGAGCAGGCAAAAATAAGCCTTGAACAAAACAACAAATATTTGACGGATTCCGTACTTAAATCCACAATAGACGGTTATGTTATGAGCGTAGTGCTTAACGCCGGAGAGATTACAAGCGCAGGCACTCCCGTGGTGGTTGTTAAAAGCGGCAAAGAGGTTGTAAATGTTGGCATACCGGTTGAAGATTACGGCAAACTGAGTGTCGGTATGCAGGCAAAAATAACTTCAGACGGCAAAGAAAGCTATGGAAGCATTACAAATATTTCACTTTATCCCGATGAAGCCACAAGAACATATAACCTTGAGATTACTCCGGAGGATCAAAGCTTGGCTATGGGCTCTCTTGTTGATATTCAGGTAGATATTAACCAAAAAAACGGCTGCTTTATTCCGATAAGCTCGGTTGAAAATATTGATGGCGTAGATTATGTATATACCGTTGAAGAAAATGAACAGTCTGATACATATAAGCTTGTTAAGACGGAGGTAACCCTTGGAGAGGAAAAAGGAGAAAATGTTTTGGTGACAGATCTTCCTGTGGGAACAAAAATTGTATCAAAGGGAATAAAAGATGTATATGAAAATCAGATTGTACGCATTGCCGAATAGGAGTTGATATAATTGGAAAATAAAAAGGGTATAATTTATACAGTTTTATCAAAGAGGAATATAACAATTTTTATTATTGCCATTATTTTTATAACCGGCATATTCAGCTATATTTCTCTTCCTAAGCAGCAGTATCCTGTTATCCAGCTGCCTATGGTTATTATATATACTCTTTGCCCGGGAGCAAGCCCGCAGGATATGGAAGAGCTTGTAACAGAAAAAATTGAAGATGAATGTATGAAAGCTGACGGATTTGACAGCGTAAGAAGCGACTCATACAACAGCACAAGCGTGGTAAGGGTAAGTTTTGACAGAAACTTAAGCGAACAAGAGCTTAAGGCATCTATGGATAAGCTTAGAAATGACATTGAAGCATTAAGAGAAAACGAGCTTCCAAGTACAGTAACAAGCCTCGTTTACAATGATAATGCCTTTGAAACAAGCGGGCTTGTTTTGGCGTTTTATTCGGATGGAGATATAAGCAATGAAGAGCTTATTCAAAATGCTCAGCAGCTTAAGGATCAGCTTGCCATAATGGAGGGCGTAAGCAAGGCGGAGGTTGAAGGAGAGCTTGACAGAGAGGTTAAAATAACGGTTGATGAAGATAAGCTAAGCAGGCTTAACGTATCTCTTGCCGAATTAAGCTCTATAATAGATTATCAAAATACAATGCTTCCGGTAGGTTCGATGGAGTTTGAAAACGATAAGCTTTTTGTAAACACCTCTGGAAAGCTTAAAGATATTGATGAAATTAAAGATATTATAATCTCGGTAGATTCGGATTCGGGCGCTGTGGTAAAGCTAAGCGACGTAGCCGAAGTTGAGATGGGTATCGATGAAGAAAGCAAAAAATACTCTTTTAACGGAAAGCCTGCCGTAATTTTGAGCCTTTATTTTAAAGACGGCGTAAATGTTTTGGATATAGGCGAGGAAGTTTTTAAAACAATAGATGAATATAAATTAACTCTTCCCGAAAATATACATATGGATAAGGTTGTTTATCTGCCTGATGATGTTTCATCTTCAATTAATGATTTTATAGTAAACCTTATTGAAAGCATAGTTATTGTTCTGCTTGTTGTTATGATTGGTATGAGCATAAGAAACGGCGCAATAACATCGGTTGTTATTCCTCTTACGATTTTTGTAACATTTGTATTTATGAGGGCTTTTGGCATGGATATTCAATTTGTATCCCTTGCTTCTCTTATACTTACATTAGGTATGATGGTTTCAAACGCAATAGTTGTAAGCGATGCAATACAAGTAAGAATAGATAATGATGAAGACAGATTTTATGCCTGTATAAACGGCGCAAAGGAAGTTGCCGTACCTGTTTTAACATCTACGCTTACAACGGTGGTTATTTTTGCTGTCTTTTATGTGCTTCCGGGCACTATGAAGAGATTTGTTTTCTCTCTTCCCACAATAGTTATAGTGGCTCTTTGTGCTTCATATATTATTTCAATGCTTGTTACTCCCGTTATGTGCTTTATGCTTATGAAGAAAACCAAGCCGAAAAAGCAAAAAAAAGAAAGAATAAAAAATTTGTTTTCCGCTCTTTTAAGAGGATGTTTAAGGCACAGGTTATTGACAATTGCCTTTTCATTTTTAGCCGTTGCATTATCCTGCCTTCTTTTGGCTTCAAATACTCTGGAGCTTGTGCCGAATGCCGATAAAATGCTTTTGGATATTACCGTAACAGGCAACAATTTATATGATATAAGGCAGACCGAATCCTCTGTAACGGCGATAGAGGATATTTTAAAAAGCCACAGTGAGATAGAGTATTATTTAAGCGCATCAGGAGGAAGAATACCAAAATATGAATTTACAACAACACCCGGAACGGATGCCGTTCATATAGGCAATATTGTTGTTAAGCTGAATCTTGCTGAAAGTGAAATCACACAGGATAAGGGCGAGTTTTGCCAATATTTAAGCAACGAAATAAATTCAAGGCTTACGGGGGTAAGGGTAGTTGTTAAAGAGATGGGAATTATTCCAAAATCAAGCGAGCCTGTTCAAATAAATATATGCGGCGATGATTTTAATGATCTTAATGCGGCAGGGCTTAGGGCTGAAGAAATATTAAAAGAATTTGACGGCATGAAAGATATATATTCAGACAGAAAAATTAAAACCTATGATTACTATATAGATTTAAAAAATAACTCTTTAAATGCAGCCGGACTTACAAAAGCGGAGATTCAAAACGAGCTTAATATTGCGGTTATGGGCAGAGAGGCGACGGTTTTAAGAAAGGATGGAAAGGAATATCCCGTTGTTGTTAAGGCTGATATAAACAGCATCGAAGATCTTAAAAATCTTAAGGCAAAATCAAGCATAACCGCTAACAAACATTCCATAAGCCAAGTGGCTGATATTTATATTAAAAATGATTATTCTTCAATTTCACGCTACAACGGCAAAAGGTGCGTAACGGTATCCTGCAGCACAACGGGAGGAGCAAGCCCCGTTGAAGCACAAATGGAGCTTATGAAAAGACTCCAAGGCGAGCAGCTTGGTAATATAACCATAGATTATGAGGGCGATTATGATATGTTTACAGAGCTTATGGGTTCGCTTGGCGTAGGCGCTGCCGCAGGAACGCTGGTTGTTTTCCTTATACTTTATATGCAGTTTTATTCATTTAAAAGAAGTCTTATTGTTCTTGTTTCCGTTCCGTTTGCATTGATCGGTTCGGCTATCGGGCTTTTTGTTACGGGACAAAATCTTTCTTTGTTTGCGATTATCGGTATGATAAGCCTGATAGGTGTTGTTGTTAATAATGCCATTGTGCTTATAGATTATATGGATAATGAGCTTGAATCGGGGCGAAGTGTTGTTGATGCCTGCAAAACTGCTGTTGATATGAGATTCAGACCAATTATGCTAAGCTCTGTAACTACAATTTTGGGTCTTATACCTCTTGCCTTTGGCGGCAACATATTATTTAAAGGGCTTTCTATATCATTTATGAGTGGTCTTACTACATCACTTTTCTTTACTCTTGTTGTAATACCTGTTGTATATTCGTTTGTAATAAAGGATAAATAAAAACCCACGTCTAAAAGACGTGGATTCAGAATGTCAAAAAAACTACTAACAAGTAACTTAAAGCCGCAGACTTTTAATCCGCAGCAGGAATTCATTTCCGCCGAGGAAAAAGGTGAGTTTCAAGGGATTTTTAATCCCGATGGAACGAACCTTTTATACCTCTGTTTCCCTTCTAAAAAGTCCGAATGGACTTTTTAGACAGTAAAACCCCACGTCTAAAAGACGTGGGGTTTATTATGGTTAATGCATATGAACCTGAGCCTTAAGGCTATGGATAAGCCCTCTGTCAGAAGCCTTTGCACTGATTTTCATATTTTTTTGAGCTACGCTAAGCATAAGCTTTATACGGTTAAGCTGGTTAACTTCACTTGCACCCGGATCATAATCTATGGCAACAATATTTGAAAGGGCATATTGCCTTTTAAGCTCCTTAATAATTCCTTTGCCCGTAACATGATTTGGTAGACAGGCAAACGGCTGCATACAAATATTATTATAAACACCCATATGAATAAGTTCCACAAGCTCGGCTGTTAAAAACCACCCTTCGCCGGTTTGGTTGCATAATGATACGATTGGTTCGGCAAGTTCGCCCAAGCGTTTTATATCACATGGCGGTTCAAACCTTTTGCTCTTTTCAAGAGCATCGCACATATCTTTGCGATAGCCCTCAATAAATTTTATGGCTATATCTGTCAAAAGCCTTACACTCTTTTTTGCGCCGAAATATTTTTCTTTAAATGTTGAATTATACAAACAGTAAAGCATAAAGTTTGTAAGATCCGGCACAACCGCTTCGGCTCCCTCTTCCTCAAGCAAAGCCACAACATCGTTATTTGCTGTTGGGTGAAACTTAACAAGTATCTCGCCAACAACGCCTACTCTCGGTTTTTCGATATCAAGAAGAGGCAGATTATCAAATTCATTTACTATTTCATATACATTTTTCTTAAAGGTTTTAAAGGAGCCTTTTTTAACATCAGATTTTACTTTTTCATTCCATTTTTCGTAAAGAGCATTTGCAGAGCCTTTTTCAGCCTCATATGGTCTTGTTCTGTAAAGAACGTGCATAAACAAATCGCCGTAAAGTGCGCCCTGAAGCATACGGCTTATAAGGGAGTAGCTGTATTTCCAGCCCGGATTTTTTTCTATATTTGCTGCCGAAACAGAAATAACCGGAATATGCTCCATATTAACTTTTTTAAGAGCACGCCTTATAAAACCTATATAATTTGAGGCACGGCATCCTCCGCCTGTTTGGCTGATTAATACAGAAAGGTTGTTTGTATCGTATTTTCCGCTTTGTATTGCCTTTAAAATCTGCCCCACAACTATAAGGGCGGGATAACAGGCATCGTTGTTTACATATTTAAGCCCTATATCAACACATTCTTTATCTATGGCCGGCAGCACATCTATGTTGTAGCCGCATGAAGCAATAGCTTCCCTCATTATATCAAAGTGAATGGGCGACATTTGCGGACAAAGTATAGTATGATTTTTTTTCATTTCTTTTGTAAATATAACTCTGCTGTTTTTAGGCTCGGGCGATGTATGAACAATATTTTTTCTTCTTCTTTCATCTAAGGCGGCAAAAAGAGAACGAATCCTTATTCTTGCAGAGCCTAAATTGCTGACTTCATCTATTTTAAGAAGAGTATAAATTTTTCCGCATGATGTTAAAATATCATGAACCTCATCGGTGGTAACTGCATCAAGCCCACAGCCGAATGAATTAAGCTGGATAAGCTCTATATCATCTCTTGATGCGACATAGCTTGCGGCGGCATAAAGCCTTGAATGATAAGCCCATTGATCTCTTACATTAAGGGGCCTTTCAACCTTGCCCAAATGGGCAATGCTGTCTTCGGTTAAAACCGCAACGCCATAGCCCGTTATAAGCTCCGGTATGCCGTGATTGATTTCGGGATCTACATGATAAGGACGCCCGGCAACTACTATTGCCGTAAGGTTATTTTGGGCGATATATTTAAGCGTTTCTTCTCCCTTTTTTCTTATATCATCCCTAAATCTTTGCTGTTCATGCCAAGCTTTTACGGCAGCGTCTTTTACCTCTGCCGGATCTATATCGGGAAATTCCTCTTGAAGTCTTTTTATAAAAAACTCCATATTGTTAAGGCTAAAAAACGGATTTCTAAAATCAATATTTTTTTCTCTTATTTCTTCAACGTTATTTTTTATATTTTCAGGATAGCTTGTTACAATAGGGCAGTTATAATTGCTGTCGGCGGAAGCTATTTCTTTATTTTCATATGCGATGCAGGGATAAAAAATAAATTTTGCTCCGTTATCTATAAGCCATTTTATATGACCGTGAACAAGCTTTGCGGGATAGCACGCCGATTCACTTGGGATGGATTCTACGCCAAGCTCGTAAATTTTTCGTGCAGACCTCGGCGAAAGCATAACTCTGAAGCCAAGTTCGTTAAAAAACGTAAACCAAAGAGGATAATTTTCATACATATTTAAAACTCTCGGTATACCTACAACGCCTCTTTTTGCGTGCTCCTCATCGATAGGCATATATTCAAAAAGTCTTTTATATTTATAATCGAACAAGTTTGGGACGCAGTTGTCGGAAATATCCTTTCCCAGCCCTCTTTCGCAGCGGTTGCCGCTTATAAACCGTCTTGAGCCGGAGAATTTGTTTACAGTTAAAAGGCAGTTGTTTTGACAGCCCTTGCATCTTGTAAGAGATGATGTTATCTCAAGGCTGTTAAGCTCATCAATTTTTAGTATTGTAGATTTTTCACCCTCGTTATATTTTTCCTTTGCAATAACAGCCGCTCCGAATGCTCCCATAATGCCTGATATATCCGGTCTTACAGCTTCTCTTGTTGAAATATATTCAAAGGCTCTTAATACGGCTTCATTGTAAAATGTTCCGCCCTGAACAACAATATGATTGCCCATTTCGGCAGGGTCTGTGATTTTGATAACCTTTTGAAGAGCATTTTTTATAACGGAATAAGCAAGCCCGGCAGAAATATCCGAAACATCGGCGCCTTCCTTTTGAGCCTGTTTTACTCTTGAATTCATAAAAACAGTGCATCTTGAGCCTAAATCAATAGGGCTTTGTGCAAATAAAGCCTCCTTTGCAAAATCCTCAACCTTGAAGCTTAAGCTTTTTGCAAAGGTTTCGATGAACGAACCGCAGCCGGCTGAACAGGCTTCATTTAATAAAACGCTGTCTATAACGCCGTTTTTGATTCTTATGCATTTCATATCCTGACCGCCGATATCAAGTATAAAATCAACATCGGGATCAAAAAAAGCAGCGGCTTTGTAGTGGGCAACGGTTTCTATTTCGCCCAAATCAACCAAAAGAGCCGCCTTTATAAGACCCTCTCCGTAACCTGTTACACAACTGTTTTTTATTTCGGTATCTTTGGGCATAATTTTATATATATCCTTAAGGGCATTTATAATGGTTTTAAGAGGATTGCCCTCATTACCGGCATAAAATGAGTGAAGAAGAGAGCCGTCTTCGCCTATAACGGCAATTTTAGATGTAGTAGAGCCTGCATCTATGCCGATAAAAACATTGCCGCTGTAGGTTTTAAGATCGCCTTTTTTAATTATATCTTTGTTGTGTCTTAATTTAAATTCATTATAATCGTCTTTTGTTTTAAATAATGGTTCAAGACGGTTTATTTCCATAGAAAGATGTTTTTCGCTTTTAAGATTTTTTATAAGAGTTTCAAAGTCGAACTCCTTTTCCTCAGCCGAAAAGGCAGCGCCAATAGCGGCAAAAAGGTGTGAATTTTTTGTTTCTATTACTTCATTGGGACTTAAGCCCAAAACATCTATAAATCTTGACTTAAGCTCTGTTAAAAAATGAAGAGGACCGCCCAAAAAGGCAACATTGCCTCTTATGGGCTTTCCGCAGGCAAGACCGCTTATTGTCTGGTTAACTATTGCCTGAAATATAGAAACGGCTAAATCTTCCTTTGCGGCGCCCTCATTAATAAGCGGCTGAATATCGCTTTTTGCAAAAACACCGCATCTTGCGGCTATGGGATAAATAACCTCATAATTTTTGGCAAGCTCGTTAAGCCCACCGGCATCTGTCTGCAAAAGAGAAGCCATCTGATCTATAAATGAGCCTGTGCCGCCGGCACATACGCCATTCATTCTCTGCTCTATGCCGTTTGTAAAATAAATTATTTTGGCGTCTTCACCGCCTATTTCTATTGCAACGTCTGTTTTTGGCGCTATAATATCTATGGCATTTGAAACTGCCACTACTTCTTGTATAAACGGCATACCAAGCCAATTCGATATTGAAAGCCCTCCGGAGCCTGTTATCATAGCATAAAATTTAACGTTTCCCAACTTATCGGCTGCCGATTCAACAAGCCCTGAAAGAGTTTGCTGAATATTGGATAAATGCCTTTTGTAGTCGCTGAAAACAAGCTGACCTTTTTCATCGGCGACAACAAGCTTAATTGTAGTTGAGCCAATATCAATGCCAACCCTATAATAATTCATTTTAATTACTCCTTTTGTTTAAGCACTTTAATCGAAATAAAAAGCTTTATAATTGTTTTATAATATTAAAGCAATTTCAGCTTTATAGCCGATATATAAAAAAATATAACAACAATATATGATTTATTTCTTTTATATTTTATTCAACAAAATATATTATATAATAAATCGACATTTTATTCAACTCAAAGATTTTATGGCAATACGACGGGCTTTGATGAAGTTTTTTGTGCCGGAAAAAATAAAAGGCTAATTTCTATGGTTTAAAACCTTGAAATTTGCCTTTTATTTTTAAAGTTATGCTAAGTTATCCTCTGTATGGACAACTTTCTTTTTTCTGCTTTTTTTAATGGGCGTTCTGTTTTCGTTGTAAATATATTTGGGCTTTGCTCCGTCTTTAATTACCGCTTCGGTAATTATGCATTTTTCAATATTTTCGTTTGATGGTATTTCATACATTATATCGGTCATAAAGCTTTCTATTATAGCCCTTAATCCTCTTGCGCCCGTTTCCTGCTCAACAGCCTTTTTTGCGATGGCTTTTAATGCATCATCATCAAATTCAAGCTCGACATTATCAAGCTCAAATAAATATTTATACTGCTTTGTAAGGGCGTTTTTAGGCTCGGTTAAAATGGAAATAAGAGAATCTTCATCAAGATTTTCGAGGGTAACAACAACGGGCATACGTCCTATAAGCTCGGGTATAATACCGTATTTATGAAGATCTTGAGGCGTAACCTCTTTAAGTATTGCTCCGGAACGAAGCTCTTTTTTTGATATGACATCAGAGCCGAAGCCTATAACCTTATTGCTTATGCGCCTTTCTATTATTTTTTCAAGCCCGCTGAAAGCACCGCCGCAGATAAATAAAATATTGGTTGTATCAATTTGTATAAACTCTTGGTGAGGATGCTTTCTTCCTCCCTGAGGAGGAACGGAAGCAACAGTTCCTTCCAGAATTTTAAGAAGCGCCTGCTGAACGCCTTCACCGCTTACATCACGAGTTATCGAAGGATTATCTGATTTTTTTGAAATTTTATCTATCTCATCTATATATATTATTCCGTTTTGAGCTCTTTCAATATCAAAATCAGCCGCTTGAATAAGTCTTAAAAGTATGTTTTCAACATCTTCGCCGACATAGCCGGCTTCGGTTAATGAGGTTGCATCAACTATAGTAAACGGAACATTAATTAATTTTGCCATAGTTTGAGCAAGGAAAGTCTTTCCCACACCGGTAGGGCCTATTAAAAGGATGTTGCTTTTTTGAAGCTCTATATCTTGAGCATCGGTGCCTGATAATATTCTTTTATAGTGGTTGTAAACGGCAACCGAAAGAGCTTTTTTTGCTTCATTTTGTCCGATAACATAATCGTCTAATATTCTTCTTATCTCGGATGGCTTGGGAATATTAAGATTGCCGCTCTTTTCAGGCTCTGAGCTACTTACAAAATCTTCATCAACAATCTGATAGCACAAATCCACACATTCATCACAAATATATACATTAGGCCCGGCTATAAGCTTTCTGACCTGATCATTGCTCTTTCCGCAGAATGAGCATTTTAATTTTCTCTCATCGCTTTTGGAAGCCATTGATTCATCTCCTTATTTTACTATAGCTCTTGTTATAACCTCATCGATTAATCCGTATTCCTTTGCCTGCTCGGCGCTCATATAGTTATCTCTTTCGGTATCGGCTTTAATTACATCAATAGGCTTTCCTGTGTTTTCGGAAAGTATTGTATTCATTTTTTCTTTTATTTTTAAAATGTGTTCAGCCTGAATTTTGATATCGGTAGCCTGTCCTTTTGCGCCGCCGAGAGGCTGATGGATCATAATTTCTGAATTTGGCAGCGCAAACCTTTTGCCCTTTGCGCCTCCTGCCAGCAGGAATGCGCCCATACTTGCTGCAAGGCCTATGCAGATGGTGGAAACATCGGGCTTGATGTAATTCATTGTATCGTAAATAGCCATACCTGCCGTAATTGCCCCTCCGGGGCTGTTTATATAAAGGCTTATATCCTTATCGGGATCTTCAGCGGCTAAAAATAAAAGCTGTGCAACTACAAGATTGGCGCTTACATCAGTTACCTCTTCACCCAAAAATATAATTCTGTCTTTTAATAGCCTTGAAAAAATATCATAAGAACGTTCTGTGTGATTAGATTGGTCTACAACCATAGGTACTAAGCTCATAAAATACCCTCCAACAATATAATAAATTTTAAAAATGAACTCAGATAAATTATATAACAAATAAAGATAAATAAAACAGTTTTCAAAACAGAAAAAATTTAAATATTCGACATACTTTATGTTATATAATACAAAATGACTGCCGGCTTAACAATTTAAGCCGACAGCCGAAAAGCAATGTAATTATGCCTCAACGGCATTATCGGTAACAAGCTTGAAAGCCTTTTGAACAATAACGTCTTTTTCAATAGCTTTCTTTGATTTGCTTTCATTGCCAAAGAAAGACAAAACTCTATCTTTATCCATTCCGTAGGCTTCGGCAATACGCCCAACCTCAGCGTCAATTTCTTCTTCGTTTGCAACGATATTTTCGTTTTTGGCTACAGCTTCGAGAACAAGTCTTGCTTTAACTTGCTTTTCACTTATAATTCTGTAAGCCTCTCTCATATTTTCCATGCTCTGACCCATATACTTTAAGTATGTTTCAAGGCTGACACCTTGGCGTTCAATACCGTTTTTAAAGTCAGTTATTCTGTTGTCTATTTCGCTTTCAATCATAGCCTGAGGAACGATCATTTCAGCTTTTTCAATTAATTTTTCAATCAGTTCATCCTGTTTTTCGGCTTCAATTTGATTGTTTTTGTTAGTAAGAAGTTTTGATTTTATGTCGTTTTTATATTCATCAACGCTTTCAAATTCTGATGTATCCTGAACAAATTCATCATTAAGCTCCGGAATCTCTTCATATGAAGCGCTTTTAATTTTAACCTTAAATAATGCAGGCTTGCCTGAAAGATTAGCGTCGTGATACTCTTCGGGGAAAGTGACGTTTACATCAACATCTTCACCTATATTTTTGCCTATGAGCTGATCCTCAAAGCCCGGAATAAATGTGCCGGAGCCAAGCTTAAGCTGATAATCGGTTCCTTTTCCGCCCTCGAATGCAACTCCGTCGGTAAATCCTTCAAAATCAATGCATACAGTATCATCATTTTGAACGGCTCTGTCTGTTATAGTAATTGTTCTGGAATGTTTTGCAAGTTCTTTTTTAATTTCATCGTTCAATTCTTCGTCGGTAACATCAGATTCTTTTTTTGTAAATGTAAGACCTTTGTAGTCGCTTACTTTTACTTCGGGCTTAACATAAACTTCAGCCTCAAAGGTAGCCCCGTTTTCAGCGCTGATCTCTTTAACGCTTATGTTGGGATCGGAAACAACCTCAAGCCCGCTTTCATCAACTGCCGCAGGATAAGCATCCTGAAGCACAAAGTTTACGGCATCATCATAAAGAATCTCCTTGCCGTATTTTGCTTCAACAATTTTCCTTGGCGCTTTACCTTTTCTAAAGCCGGGAACGTTAAAATAATTTTTGTTTTTATTATAGGAATAAGCCAAACCCTCTTCCAATCTTTTTGCATCAACGGAAAATGTCAGCTTGTACTTATTTACATCAATGTTTTCTACAGTGCTCATTAAAAATCCTCCTTAGCGTTAGGTGAACTGCCCGTTTAATGGGCTTCCTGCTTTATAGTCTTAGCTTATTAACTCACAGGCATAAATTCGGGCTGAACCGTCCCTATATATTTTTATGTTATCTGTACAAGTATAACACAAACTGTTATTTTTGTCTACCTTAACCAACGTCTTGAACCGATGTGATTTAGGCAGCCTTAATTTCAACTGCATATAAAATCATTATAGCACATATAAAAATAAAAATCCAGTAATTTATTTATTTTTTATATATCAATTATTAAAGGTTTTAAAGCAAGAGTCAATTTAACAGGCGAGGGGGGCTATTGCCGAATTAATCAGCCGCCGGTTTTTCGATGCTGTATCCACATTCGCTGTTGCTGCAGCAGATTCTTATTTTTTTTACGCCTTTTTCAATTAAGTATTTGCCGCATTTGGGGCATTTATCGCCTGTCGGTTTGTCCCAAGAGATAAAGCTGCATTCGGGATTGTTTTCACAGCCGAAATATTTTCTGCCTTTTTTTGTTTTTTTGATAAGAACCCTAGCTCCACATTCGGGGCATTTAACATTTGCATCCTCAAAAAACGGTTTTGTGTTTTTGCAGTCGGGAAAGCCCGGACAGGCAAGAAATTTGCCGAATTTTCCGTATTTTATTACCATGTTCCTGCCGCACTGCTCACAAATAATGTCTGTTTTTTCATCTTCTATATCAACCTGAGTTATTTTTTGTTCGGCTTCATTAAGCTTTTTTTCAAAGCCCGGGTAAAACTCTCTTAAAACCGTTTTCCATTCTAATTTTCCCTCTTCAACCTCATCAAGCTCTTCTTCCATTTTTGCGGTAAAATCAACGTTTATTATATCATCAAAATTATTTTTTATGATATCGTTTACGATTTCACCAAGCTCTGTGGTGTAAAAAACTTTATTTTCTTTTGTAACATAATTCCTTGATGTTAAAATTGAGATTGTAGGAGCATAGGTACTCGGTCTGCCAACGCCTATTTCTTCAAGCGTTTTTATAAGCATAGCTTCGCTGTATCTCGGCGGCGGCTGAGTAAAATGCTGAATCGAATCGATTTTTTCGTTTGTAAGAATTTCATTTACACTAAGTTCGGGCATACTTATTTCTTCTTCTTTTTCTTCGTTTTTTCGATAAACAGCCAAATAGCCGTCAAATTTAAGCTTAGATCCTCCCGCCTTAAAAAAATAATCTCCGGCTTTAAGCTTTACAGAAATCACATCATATTCTGCGCTTGACATTTGGCTTGCGGTAAATCTTTCCCAGATAAGCTTGTAAAGTCTGTATTGATCCCTTGAGAGAGAATCTTTAATGCTTTCGGGAGTCCTTGCGCTTGAGGTTGGTCTTATAGCTTCATGAGCATCCTGACTTCTTGCGCCTATTTTATATTGTTTTCTTTCTTTTGCCGTGTATTTATCGGAAAAGTTATTTAAAATCCAATTTTTGCAGTCCTCATATGCTTCATCGGATACACGAACGGAATCTGTACGTATATAAGAAACCAAACCGACAGTGCCTTCTCCGGCTATATTTATTCCCTCATAAAGCTGCTGAGCTATGCTCATGGTTTTTGCCGAAGCAAAGCCCAATATCTTTGAAGCCTCCTGCTGCATTGTGCTTGTTGTAAAGGGAGGATGAGGATTTTTTACCCTTGTGGATTTTTTAATATCTTCAATTTTAAAATCCTTTGATTTTATATTGTTTTCAACCTTTTCAACATCTTGTTTGCTTTTAAGCTCTATCTTCTTTTTTTCATCTCCGTAAAACTTTGCTTTAAATCTTTTGGAGTCTTTTGTTTTAAGATTTGCTTCAATGCTCCAGTATTCATCAGGGACAAAGCTTTGTATTTCTTCTTCTCTGTCGAATATAAGCCTTAATGCAACAGACTGTACACGTCCTGCGCTAAGCCCTTTTTTAACCTTTTTCCATAAAAGAGGGCTTATTTTATAACCGACTATGCGATCTAGGGCACGTCTTGCCTGCTGAGCGTTTACAAGGTCCATGTCTATTTCTCTTGCCTCGGATATGGATCTTTTTACGGCAGTTTTTGTTATTTCGTTAAATGTTATTCTTTCGGCTTTTTTTTCATCAAGCTTAAGGGCTGAGATTAGATGCCAGCTTATAGCCTCTCCTTCACGGTCGGGGTCGGTTGCAAGGTATACTTTATCGGCTGCTTTAACTTCTTTTCTCAGTTTTGCCAAAAGTTCTCCTTTGCCTCTTATTGTTATATATTTAGGCTCGTAGTCATTTTCGATATTGATACCAAGCTCACTTTTGGGAAGATCTCTTACATGCCCCATGGATGCTTCTATTTTATAGCCGCTGCCCAAGAATTTTTTAAGAGTGGCTGCCTTAGCAGGTGATTCCACTATAACTAATTTTTTTGCGGATTGCTTTTTTTTTGCCGCTTTTGTGCTTTTATTGGCGGTCATTTAAATTTCCCCCTTATAAAGAGCGTACATATTTTTGCCCGGGAAGCTTTACAATATAGCTTTTTAGCTCAAGCATAATCAAAATATACTGTATAGTTTGAATTTGCGAATTTGTAAGCTCTGCAAGCTTTTCAACCGTAACAGGTTCAAAGCCTATACAATCATATACCATTTTTTCGTCTGCCGCAAGAGAATCATTATTATTTTTATAATTATCCTTAGAGCTTTTTTTATTATTGTCTTCTTTTTTATTTATTTTGGTATTTTTTTTGGTTTTACTGATATTTTTTTCTTTCCTTTTTGTTTCTTTTTTTACGACAAAATCCATAACTTCATACAAATCAAAGGGATCGGTAAGAGGGTGTGCGCCGGATTTAATCAGATCATTGCAGCCTATGCTTAAGGCGCTTGTAATGTTTCCGGGAACGGAGAATACCTCTTTGCCCTGCTCAAGAGCATGATTTATTGTATGAAGGGATCCGCTTTTTTTTGTTGCCTCTATTACACAAACGGCATCGCTTAAGCCGCTTATAATCCTGTTGCGGATAGGAAAATGACACCTTAGCGGCATAACGCCCGGCGCATATTCGCTTATAATGCAGCCTGTTTCTATAATTTTTTCTCGAATTTCGATATTTTCAGACGGATAGATAACATCAACGCCGTTTCCCAAAACAGCTATTGTTTTTCCGTTTGCATCTATTGCCCCCAGATGGGCTTTTGCATCTATGCCTTTTGCCAAGCCGCTTACTATTGTCATGCCGTTTGAGGCAAAATGATTTGCAAAGCTGTATGCCTGTGATGCTCCGTATTTGCTGCAGGCTCTTGATCCTACTATGGCAATATTTGGCAGGCTGTAATCGGGAAGAGTGCCGATAATAAACAGCCCTAAGGGAGGATCGGAAATTTTAAGCAATTTTTGAGGATATTTATTATTTTCTATGGAAATAAACTCTATTTCTTTTTTTAAGCATTGTTCAATAGTGTTTTCGACATTATTGCTGTTTTTGTAATCGATAAGTTTTTGGCTTGCATATTCAGTTAAAAATCCCGTTGATAAAAGCTCAGACAGATTGGCTTCGTAAACAGCCTTTGCAGATTCAAAATATTTATACAGGTCAAATTTTTTTAAAGCGGATAATCCCTCAAAAATCGACAGCCATAATATATATTTATCATCTTCTCGCAAAAACACACCCCCTAACTTATATGCCGATTATAGTTAATGATATTCATACTTTGCTTATGCCCTGTATTCATTAATAATTTTTACAAACTGCGCTATTGACTTAATATATCAAAAAAAATAATTCCTGTCAAGATTTCTGAGCTGAAGAGCTTCGGCTATATGTTCAACCTTTATATTTTCGCATTGAGCAAGGTCTGCTATCGTTCTTGATATTTTTAAAATTTTGTGATAAGCTCTTGCGCTGAAATTAAGCTTGTCAAAAGCCGCCTTTAAAATCATTTTTTCACTATTGCCAAGGCGGCAGTATTTTTTTATTGCTGATGGGGAAAGCTGAGAATTAAAGTAAATTCCATCGTTTATGTATCTTTGCTTTTGTATATTATGGGCAGCCAAAACTCTTTTTTTTATGCTTGCCGAGCTTTCTGTCGGGGCATTGTTTTCAAGATCGCTGAAATCAACGGCCGCCGCTTCAATTTGGATATCTATCCTATCCAGCAAAGGTCCGGAAATTTTGTTCATGTATTTGTTAATTTCCTTTTGTGAACACTTACATTTATCGGAATAGCCATAATAACCGCAAGGGCAGGGGTTCATGGATGCAACCAGCATAATATTTGACGGAAATGTCATTGTTCCGTTTACTCTTGATATCGTTACTTCCATATCCTCCATGGGCTGTCTTAGCTCTTCAAGCACATTTCTTTTAAATTCCGGCATTTCATCCAAAAATAAAACTCCGTTATGAGCAAGGCTTACTTCTCCGGGCTTAGGGAATCTTCCTCCGCCAACCATTGCAGAGTTTGAAATGCTGTGATGAGGAGAACGAAACGGCCTTGTTGTGATAAGGGCGTTTTTTGAAGAAAGCATACCGCTTACGCTGTATATTTTTGTTATTTCCATACTTTCTTCAAAGCTGAGATCCGGAAGTATTGTCGCTATTCTTTTTGCGCTCATAGTTTTGCCTGAGCCGGGAGGTCCTATCATTATTATATTATGCATACCGGCAGCGGCAATTTCTATAGCCCTTTTAACATTTTCCTGACCTTTTACATCGGAGAAATCAATATTATAATTTTCTTTATTTTTAAATAATTCGTCTATATCGGTTTTAAACGGTTCAAATTTTTTGCCTGCTGCGTAATCTATAACATCACAAAGGCTTTTAACTCCTATAACTTCCATGCCTTTAACAAGAGCCGCTTCCTGCGCATTTTCGTAAGGTACGATACATTTTTTTATTCCGTTTTGATACGCACTGTGTATCATAGGCAGAACACCGTTTATTCCTCTCACAGAGCCATCTAAGGAAAGTTCGCCTATTATAAGCGTATCGCTTATTTTTTCTGTTTTTAAAGCCCCTAAACAGCCTAAAATACCTGCCGCAATAGGCAAATCAAAGCCGGAGCCTTCTTTTCTCAGATTAGCCGGAGCAAGGTTTACCGTTATTCTTTGAACGGGAAATTTTAAGCCGGAGTTTTTTATTGCCGTCCTTACTCTTTCTTTTGCTTCCTTTACAGATGAATCGGGAAGCCCCACAATATCAAAAGCGGGAAGCCCGTTTCCCAAATCAACTTCAACATATATTAAATAACCGCTTATGCCGTTTAAAGCACAGGAAATAGTTCTCTTAAGCATAAAAGTTCACCAACCTATCACAAGCCAATAAAATGACTTTGTTTTTTATTTTGTTTAACCGACAAATTTTTTATACAAAAAATTCAGATACAAAATTATTCTATATAATCATAAGATATTAATTCAATTATATCATAGCAGAAAAATATACTACAATAAAAAGAAACAAAATATCTAAAAATAAAATATATCTGTTTGACCGATTTTATAAAATTTATTTTTAACAAAGATTAACAAATTTTACATAGCTCTGTTTTTTGTTATTCTTTATTATTGATACTTGACATAAATAAAAGCAAGTGATAACATTTTACTTGCTTATTAATTGCTGTAAGATTAAAGATATGTGATAACCCTTTTTGAGTCAATGATATTCGTATTCTGCTGTTATGTATGCTTATGCAGTCGGTTAAAAATTTATTTTAAAAGAGGTAATTTAAATGAAAAAATTTCATATCCTTGACTGGGTCAAATCTTTTTTGGAAGCAGCGGTAATAGCTGCCGTTTTATTTATTTTGTTTTGGCCCTTTTTAATCAGCGGCGCTTCGATGGAAGATACTTTTAAATCGGGCGATAGGGTTATTATTTCAAGGGTAATGGCATATTACGGCGATATAAAAAATGGAGATATAGTGGTTTGCCGTTTAAAAAACGAAAGTGATCCCGTTATTAAGAGAGTTATTGCATCAAACGGTGATAAAATATCGATTTCAAATAATAAGGTTAGGGTAAACGGCGCTTTGCTTAACGAGCCTTATATAAAAACAAACAAAACCTCCGGAAATATAAATGTTTCATTGGGGGAAGATGAATATTTTGTTTTGGGTGATAATCGTGTTTTAAGCTATGACAGCCGTAGGGCAGGCATTGTAAAAAAGGATGATATTATAGGAAGGGTTATTTTAAAATGGTATCCGTTTAATGAATTTAAGCTTTTATTATAAAATAACATTAATAAAAAAGGCGAGTTCCATTGGCTTTGAAAAAGCCCAGAAACTCGCCTTATCACTATAAGTTTTTGCAAAGAATAACCCTGTTAATAGCTTATGATTATATTTTTACTTTTTGTATTGTATGCAATATCTGCGCCCAAAGCTTCACTTGCCACACGAAGCGGAATATAAATTTTATCGTTATATATTTGCAAAGCCGTATCAAGATTATAAATTTCATCATTAACGCTGAAGCAGTTTTCACCGACTGTAAATTTAATGCTTATGTCATTTCTTTTTATATAAACAGCCTTTGCGCTGCTATCCCAATCTACAATACAATCCCCAATCAGCTCAGCTATGTTTCTTAATGGCACAAAAAGCCTGTTGTCTTTGTTTATTGCTCCAAGCTCATCGGCATTTATTAATAAAACCGATTTTTGATTAATTCGGGCGTTTTCAAAAATTTCCTTTTCTTCTTGAGTTTGAGGTATTACAGAAGAGGTATCGACATCAATAGGCTCTTTTATATTAACGATTTTTGTTTCTTTGCCGGAATATGCGCTATAATCAATAGGATAATCGGGGTCAGATCTTAATATTACAGAGTCGTTATCCGAAACGGCAAATTGATTCCCGTTTTTATCGGTTACAAGAGCATAAGCATTTCCGTTTCTTAATTGAGTTAAATCGGATTCGTTATCAAAAAATTTGGCTGTCGCCCAACTCACAACTCCATCCTCCATAACTGTTTGTTCTACATAAGATATTATTTCACCATCTCTAATTATAGGAAAGTAAAATAAATATGTATTGGTGTCATCGGAGAGTTTTTCCTGATATTCCATAGAAAACGGAGTGCCTATATATGAATTTTCCGAAAAGCCGGCTCTTGAAAGCATACCGCTTTCCTGCGGCAGCTTTTTTTTGAAGATTTCTATCGCCTCTGTATTATCTATGGTTTTGATTAATATTTTATTTTCGGAATCCTCGGCAAATGAAACTGTTTGATATCCTAAAGCAAATATAGTTGTAAATAAAACTGCAAAAAGTAAAAATATTTTTTTCATGTAAAATCCTCCTTAATTAAAATTCATTCTCGAAAAAGCTTGAGTTTTTCAGAGAATAGTCAATGATGCTCGTACTCAGCTTACGCTGCGTACTCATTAATCCCTGCCGCCTAAAAGGCGGGGGGGGGACTTACTTGTTAATTAATTTTCAAAATCATCGAGAGTTATCATATTATCAACAGCTTTGCCTGCCGGTATCATAGGAAATACCATTTCATCAGTTCCGATTTCAAAATTTATAACACAGGTTTTTCCCGAATCGATCGCCTTTATAATGGCTTCGTCAACCTCTTCGGGTTTTGTTACGTTTATCGCCAAAGCTTTATACGCCTGCGCAAGCTTTATAAAGTCGGTTGCTTTATCGAGATTTGTATTTGAATATCTGGCGTCATAAAAAATATTCTGCCACTGCCTTACCATGCCCAAAACATGGTTGTTAATTAATATAACTATAACGGGCAGATCATTTGCCACACTTGTTGAAAGCTCGATATTATTCATATAAAAGCAGCCGTCACCTGCAATATTAAATACAACTTTATCGGGATTTCCTGCCTTAGCGCCGATAGCTGCCCCAAGTCCAAAGCCCATCGTGCCAAGGCCGCCTGATGTCAGCATATACCTTGGGTATTTAAAATCAAGAAATTGACACGCCCACATCTGGTGCTGTCCAACCTCGGTGGCAATAATTGCTTCTCCCTTTGTTATGGCGTTTATTCTTTCCATAATATACTGCGGCTTAAGGCTTCCGTCATGGTGGTATTTAAGAGGATATTTATATTTAAGATCCAAGGCGGTATTCATCCATTCAGTTCTGGTTTGCTTTTTAAGCCTTTCGTTAAATTTTGCAAGTATTATTTTGCAGTCGCCTATTACGCTTTGATATGCCTTTATGTTTTTATTAATTTCAGCGGCATCTATATCTATATGAAGAACTTTTGCATTTGGGGCAAATTTTGATATATTTGTGGCGACCCTGTCGCTGAATCTTGCTCCTATAGCTATTAAAAGGTCACATTTGTCTGCAAGCAGATTTGAAGCTTTTGTTCCGTGCATTCCGATCATACCGGTGCAATGGGGGTGCTTTGAAGGAATCCCTCCAAGGCCCATAGCTGTAAGACAAATAGGAGCGTCTATTTTTTCAACAAATTCCAGAAGTTCTGCTTCCGCCTCGGAGGATATTATGCCTCCGCCCGCATAAATAAAAGGCTTTTCAGACTCTTCTATAAGTTTGATTGCGCTTTCAATATCTTCTTCACGAATGCGATCGACAGATCTTTTTATTTTTTTAGGCTCAACAGGAGTATATTCGCATACATTTGCCGTAACATCCTTTGTTATATCAATTAAAACAGGGCCCGGTCTTCCGCTTTGCGCAATATGAAATGCTTTTCTTATTACCTCTGCAAGATCCTCAACATCTTTAACTATAAAATTATGCTTTGTTATAGGCATTGTAATGCCTGTTATATCGACTTCCTGAAAGCTGTCTTTTCCTAAAAGATCAAGAGAAACATTGCCTGTTATGGCAACCACAGGAACACTGTCCATATAAGCCGTAGCAATGCCCGTAACAAGATTTGTGGCGCCCGGACCGCTTGTGGCAAGACATACGCCAACCTTTCCCGTTGACCTTGCATAGCCGTCGGCGGCATGAGCTGCGCCCTGCTCATGAGATGTAAGATAATGTTTGATTTCGTTTTGATGCTTATATAATGCATCATATATGTTTAAAACAGCGCCGCCGGGGTAGCCGAATATTGTGTCTACCCCTTGCTCTTTCAAACATTCAACCAAAATTTCAGAACCGTTTAAAAGCATTTTGTTCCTCCTTTTCTATTCAAGAATTGCACCCTTATCGGCGCTTGAAACAAGCTTTGCATATCTTAAAAGATATCCGTTTTTAATTTTTGGCTCGGGAGCGCTCCAGTTTTCTCTTCTTTGTGCCAAAACTTCATCGGAAACTCTTACATTAAGGGTGCCTGCATTGATATCTATATCTATAATATCACCTTCACATACAAGAGCTATATTGCCGCCTGCCGCAGCTTCCGGAGAAACGTGTCCTATGCTTGCCCCTCTTGAGGCGCCGCTGAAGCGTCCGTCGGTTATAAGGGCAACCTCTTTGTCGAGCTTCATGCCGGCAAGCGCTGAGGTAGGAGAGAGCATTTCTCTCATTCCGGGGCCTCCCTTGGGGCCTTCATATCTTATAACGACAACATCTCCGCCTACGATTTTGCCGGAGAAAATAGCCTTTATAGCATCTTCTTCAGATTCAAAAACTCTTGCAGGGCCGCTGTGCTTGAGCATTTCATCAGCTACGGCGCTTCTTTTTACAACAGCTCCGTTTAATGCAATGTTGCCCTTTAAAACAGCTATGCCGCCTGTTTTTGAATATGGATTTTCAACAGGCCTGATAATATTATGATTTTTATTAACGGCGCAGGCAATATTTTCACCAACGGTTTTTAAGGTTACCGTAGGATTATCAAGCTCAAGAAGCCCAAGTTTTTTGATTTCGCTCATAACTGCCGGTATTCCGCCTGCTTCGTTAAGCTCTTCTATATAATTTGGCCCTGCGGGAGCAAGGTGACAAAGGTTTGGAGTTTTTGAGCTTATTTCGTTTGCTATGTCAAGATTAAGCTCAACGCCTGCCTCGTGGGCGATAGCGGGAAGATGGAGCATTGAATTTGTGGAGCAGCCCAATGCCATATCCATTGTAAGGGCATTTCTGAATGACTTTTCGTTCATAATATCTCTTGGCTTTATATCTTTTTCAACAAGCTTCATAATTTGCATTCCGGCGTGCTTTGCAAGAGCAATTCTTTCGCCGTAAACAGACGGAACAGTACCGTTTCCGGGCAGAGCCATTCCTATTACTTCGCTTAAGCAGTTCATAGAATTTGCAGTATACATACCTGAGCATGAGCCGCAGCTTGGGCAGGATTTATTTTCATATTCTTTAAGCTCTTCTTCGTTTATTATTCCTGCTTCATATGCTCCGACAGCCTCAAATGTTTTGGAAAGACTTAAATTTTCTCTTTGCTCGCCGCACTTTAAATGACCTGCAAGCATAGGACCTCCGCTGCATACTATGGCAGGAATATTAAGCCTTGCCGCAGCCATAAGCATACCGGGAACAATTTTATCGCAGTTTGGTATTAAAACAAGCCCGTCAAAGCCATGTGCCAAAGCAAGGCATTCAACAGAATCTGCAATCAATTCTCTTGTGGGGAGGGAATAATGCATACCTATATGTCCCATTGCTATTCCGTCGCATACGCCTATTGCAGGAACTTCTATGGGTGTTCCTCCTGCGGCAAGCACTCCTGCCTTAACAGCCTTTGCTATATTATCGAGGTGTATATGCCCGGGGATTATTTCGCTTTGAGCATTTACAACTCCTATAAGAGGCCTTGAAAGCTCTTCATCTGTATAACCCATCGCCTTAAAAAGCGAACGGTGAGGAGTTTTATCAGGGCCTTTTTTAACTCTGTCGCTTATCATTTTATATACCTCCATTTTATTTTTTAAGTTACCCAAGGAATAAAAGGCTCGTTTCCGAGGCTTTAAAAAACCCTGAAACTTGCCTTTTAAGAGAAACAAAGAGTTATTTTTTTACTCTTTAAAGATTTTCTATAATAAGTCTGCCCATTTCTTTGCAGCCTACCTTTTTCATTCCATCACTCATAATATCGCCTGTTCTGTAACCTAAATTCAAAACTTTGGTTACGGCATCTTCAATACATTTGGCTTCATCGGCAAGACCAAAGCTATATTTTAACATCATTGCGCCTGAAAGTATTGTAGCTATAGGATTAACAATATCCTTTCCGGCTATATCGGGAGCAGAACCGTGAACGGGCTCGTACATTCCCAAAGAACCGTCGCCCAAGCTTGCTGACGGCAGCATTCCTATTGAGCCTGTCATTTGGCTTGCCTCATCAGAGAGTATATCGCCAAAAATATTTCCCGTTACAATAACATCAAATGTTGAGGGACGCATAATAAGCTGCATAGAAGCATTATCAACATAGAGATGATCAAGCTCTACATCAGGATAGTCTTTTGCAACATCTAAAACTACGCTTCTCCAAAGCCTTGATGATTCAAGAACGTTTTGTTTATCTACATTTGTAAGATGTTTTTTTCTTTTTCTTGCTATTTCAAATGCCTGTCTTGTTATTCTTTCAACCTCTTTTACGGAATATTGCTCAACATCATATGCGGCTTCTCCCATTTCGGTTTGCTTTCTTCCTTTATCGCCAAAGTACATACCGCCTGTAAGTTCCCTTACAACCATTATGTCAACGCCATCCTTAACCAACTCGGGTTTTAATGGGCAGGCGTCTTTTAATGCATCATGAAGAGTTGCGGGCCTTAAGTTTGCATAAAGGCCGAGAGCACCTCTTAAGCCAAGCAATGCCCTTTCGGGGCGCTTATCTCCGGGAAGAGTATCCCACTGCCAGCCGCCTACGGCGCCCAAAAGCACAGAATCGCTTGCTTTGCATACGTCTATGGTTTCTTGCGGAAGAGGTTCGCCAAATTTGTCGATAGCACAGCCCCCGCCTAAAACATGAGTATAATCAAATGTATGAGAAAATTTCTTTCCCACTTCGTTTAAAACAAGAATATTTTGTTCCATAACCTCCGGACCTACGCCATCTCCGGCTACAACTGCTATTTTATAATTCATTTTTATCACCCTCTGCAATTATTAAAATCTTTTTATCGATAAAAAATATTTTTTCAGCTTTTTAAGCCAAGCTTTATTTTAGTCTGCTCTATAAGACCTCCTGCCGCCATCATTTCCTGCATAAACTCGGGGAACGGCTGCGCCTGATATGTCTTTGATTTGGTTATATTTGTTATAACGCCTGTTGCAAAATCAACTTCAACCTTATCGCCCATATCTATATCGGAAGCGGCGTCTTCACATTCAAGTATAGGCAGGCCTATATTAATGGCATTGCGATAAAAAATTCTTGCAAATGTTTTTGCTATGACACAAGAAATACCGCTTGCTTTAATTGCAATTGGAGCGTGCTCTCTTGATGAGCCGCAGCCGAAATTTTTTTCGGCAACGATAATATCGCCTTCTTTTACGTTTTCAACAAAGTTTACGGAAGAATGAATCGCATCTTCCATACAATGCTTTGCAAGCTCCTTTGGGTCGGAAGAATTTAAGTATCTTGCAGGTATAATAACATCGGTGTCAATGTTGTCGCCGTATTTAAAAACAGTGCCGTTTGCTTTCATTTTAAAACCTCCTAATCAGACATTTTCCGGATTTGTAATTTTTCCTGTCAAAGCGGATGCTGCCGCAACAGCCGGGCTGCAAAGATAAACCTCGGACTCGGGGTGTCCCATACGGCCTATAAAGTTACGGTTTGTTGTGGATAATGCTCTTTCGCCCTTGGCAAGAATACCCATATGTCCGCCAAGGCATGGGCCGCAGGTTGGGGTTGAAAATACACAGCCGGCTTCAACAAATATCTTTGCAATTCCTTCTTCTATACATTGAAGATATATGTTTTGAGTTCCCGGAAGAATTATAACTCTAAGCTTAGGATTAACCTTTTTATCCTTAAGTATTTGCGCTGCTATTCTCAAATCGTCCATTCTTCCGTTTGTACAAGAGCCTATTACAACCTGATCTATTTCAATATCCGATGCTTCGTCAACAGTTTTTGTATTTTCGGGAAGGTGAGGAAATGCAACAACAGGCTTTAAAGATGATAAATCTATCTCATAAACCTCATCATATTCGGCGTCGTCATCCGCCTTAAAAATTGTATACTGCTTTGTTGAATGAGCCGAAACATATTCAAGAGTTTTTTCATCAACAGGGAATATGCCGTTTTTTCCGCCGGCTTCAATTGCCATGTTTGCAATTGTAAATCTGTCGTCCATTGATAAATATTTAAGCCCGTCGCCGTCAAATTCCATAGATTTGTATAATGCTCCGTCAACGCCTATCATTCCTATTATATGGAGTATGATATCCTTGCCGCTTATCCATTTTGCAGGCTTATTTTTAAGCACAAATTTTAAAGCGGACGGAACCTTAAACCAAGCCACTCCTCTTGCCATTCCGACTGCCATATCGGTGCTTCCCACACCTGTTGAAAAAGCGCCCAACGCACCGTAAGTGCAGGTATGAGAATCGGCGCCTATTACAACATCGCCGGGCACAACAAGACCTGCTTCGGGAAGCAGGCAGTGCTCGATGCCCATCTGACCAACCTCAAAATAATTTTTTATATCTTTTTCACGAGCAAACTCTCTTATTATTTTACAGTGTTCTGCAGATTTTATGTCTTTATTTGGCGTAAAATGATCGGGAACGATTGTAACTTTATTTTTATCAAATACTTCTTTAACACCTATTTTGTTAAATTCCTTAACGGCAACAGGCGTTGTGACATCGTTGCCATGAACGATATCAAGCTTAGCTTCGATAAGCTGACCTGCCTTAACGGATTCAAGACCGGCGTGTGCAGCCAAAATTTTTTGAGTCATTGTCATACCCATGGCTTTATCCTCCTATAAATAAGCTTTAAATTTGTTTTCTATATCTTTTATTAATTTATATTCGATTGAATCTACCAAAGCAATCCAGCTTGCTTCAATAATATCGTTTGAAACCCCGACAGTAGTCCACATATCAACTCCATCTCCGGATTCTATCAAAACTCTTACTTTAGATGCCGTAGCTGTTTTTCCATCCAAAACCCTAACCTTATAATCGGTAAGATGCACCTGAGAAAGACTGGGGTAAAATACCTCCAAGGCTTTTCTTAAAGCTTTGTCAAGAGCATTTACGGGACCGCTGCCTTCGGCGGCTGTAATTTCGGTTTTTCCGTCGACTATAATTTTTATCAGCGCAGAAGCGCTTTGACCTTCGGCATAAGGCTGTTCGCCTATTATTTTAAAATTAACAAGCTCAAAAAACGGCTTGTACTTTCCTATTGTTTTTCTTACTAAAAGCTCAAATCCTCCGTCGGCATCCTCAAATTGATACCCCTCGTATTCAAGCTGCTTAAGCCTTTCTATAACCATATCCGCTTCGGGAGAGTTTTTTTCGATATTAGGCATAATTTTTTGAAGCATTGAAAGAATGGTAGTTCTTCCGGCAACCTCGCTTGTTAAAAATTTGCGTCTGTTTCCCACAATTTCAGGGTCTATATGCTCAAAGCTGCGAGGAGCTTTGCTTACTCCGTCTATATGCATTCCGCCTTTATGAGCAAATGCATTTCTTCCTACAAATGGAGCGCATTCGCTTAGCTTATAGTTTGCAATTTCGGCAATTTTTCTTGCAACGTGGGTAAGAGATTTGATTTGAGATTGAGGTATGCATAGATAATTTCTTTTTGCCTGAAGATTGGCTATTATTGCACATAATGCCGCATTGCCGCATCTTTCGCCGAAGCCCACAAATGTGCCCTGAATCTGTCTGACGCCTGCCTTAACGGCAATAACGGTGTTTGCAACAGCCATAGCGCAGTCATTGTGACAATGTATGCCTATGGTTACATCAGGAAATTTTTCACATACTTTTTTGCAGATTTCATAAATTTCATCGGGAAAGCAGCCCCCATTTGTATCACACAGGCAAATACAAACAGCGCCGGCATCTTTTGCGGTTTCTATGGTTTTTAGAGCATAGATTTCATTTTCTTTAAAGCCGTCAAAAAAATGTTCCGCATCAAAAATAACTTCTTTGCCGCATGAAACAAGATAACTTATAGTATCTTTAATCATTTCGATGTTTTCTTCAAGCGTAGTATTTATTATATCTTTAACATGAAAATCCCAGCTTTTGCCAAAGACAGCTATTGTTTCTGCGCCGGAAGAAAGCAGAGAAATAACATTTTTGTCATCTTTGGCTTCTATATTTCTTCTTCTGGTACTTCCGAATGCCACAACCTTGGCATTTTCAAGCTTAACGTCTTTAATTCGCTCAAAAAACTCCAGATCTTTTGGATTAGAGCCGGGATTGCCGGCTTCAATATAAGTTATGCCGAGCTTATCGAGAGCTTTAACTATTTTAATTTTATCCTCAACAGAAAATGAAATTCCCACAGCCTGCGCCCCATCTCTGAGGGTAGAATCAAAAACAGCTATTTTATTATTCATTATTCTCCTCCTTCCGTTTTAAGCTGTATAAATTTACAAACTCGCCTTATCACCGCTATGATGATAAGGCGAATACAACATAACCGCCTGCCGACTGAAAGCAGGGGATTTACTTGGCTGATTAGATTTCTCTTTCGGTATTGAGCCAGCTCATGCACTTTCTAAGCTCTTTGCCGACAATTTCAATCTGATGCTCGGATTCAAGTCTTCTTCTTGCGTTGAAGTGAGCACGGCCGTTTTTGTTTTCGGCAATCCACTTTGATGCAAAGGTTCCGTCTTGAATTTCTCTGAGAACCTTTCTCATTTCATTTTTTGTATCCTCGGTGATGATTCTTCTTCCTGTTTCGTAATCGCCAAACTCAGCAGTATCTGAAATAGAGTGACGCATAAGAGTAAGACCGCCCTCTATGCAAAGATCTATTATAAGCTTCATTTCGTGGAAACATTCAAAATAAGCGTTTTCAGGAGAATAACCTGCCTCAACAAGAACCTCAAAGCCGCATTTCATAAGCTCTGCAACACCGCCGCAAAGAACAGCCTGCTCACCAAAAAGATCTGTTTCGGTTTCTACCCTGAAAGTAGTTTCCATAATACCTGCTCTGGCGCCGCCTATGCCTTTTCCGTAAGCAAGAGCTATGTCTAAAGTATCGCCGGAAGGATCCTGCTCAACGGCAACAAGGCAGGGAACGCCGCAGCCGCCTACATACTGATCTCTTACAGTGTGGCCGGGGCCTTTTGGAGCAATCATAAAAATATTAATATCATCATTTGGAACGATTTGCTTGAAGTTAATGTTAAAGCCATGAGCAAAAGCAAGATATTTTCCTGATGTTAAATTTGGAGCAATTGATTTTTTATACAAATCAGCCTGCTTTTCATCAGGCACAAGTATCATAATAACATCGGCAGCCTTAACGGCTTCCTCAGTTGTTGCAACCTTTAAGCCGTGGCTTTCAGCCTTTTTCCAAGACTTGCTGCCCTCATAAAGACCTACAATAACATCTACGCCGGAATCATGGAGATTCAGAGCATGAGCATGACCCTGGCTTCCGTAGCCTATTACGGCAACAGTTTTGCCCTTGAGCATACCTAAATCACAGTCTTCATCGTAATATCTTTTTAATTGACCCATTTCAACTTTTTCCATTTTTAAATCCTCCTAAAATATTATTGTAATTTAAGTTTTTTTATCGGATTATTGCCCCTGCAAAGAGCAGTAAGTCCGGTACGAACGATTTCTTTAATGCCAAAAGGCTCCATAAGATTTTTGAGAGCTTCTATTTTAGATTCGTCACCTGTAATTTCAATTGTTAAGGATTCTGTTGCAACATCTATTATATTAGCTCTGAAAATGTCAACAATGCTTATAATCTGTGCTCTTGTTGCCGCTGTGGTTTCAACCTTGATTAATGCAAGTTCTCTGAATACCGCTCTTTGAGTATTAAGCTCTACAACTCTTATAACATCGCAAAGCTTTTCAACCTGCTTTATGATTTGCTCTATAGAGTCATCGTCACAGTAAACAACAACGGTAATCCTTGAATTTTCAGGATTTTCGGTAACACCTACGCTTAATGAATCAATGTTGTAGCCTCTTCTTGAAAAAAGACCTGTTACCCTGCTTAATACACCTGCATGATTTTCTACCAAAATAGATAAAACGTGTCTGTTCATGGCATTCCCTCTTTCCGTAAAATTCCGTCAACAACAGATTAACAGGATTAAAAAACCCGTCCCGGCAAAAAGCCAAGGGACGGGGAAATCCACGTGTTACCACCCTAATTCAAGTCATACGACTCCTCATTGAGGTTCAAACAAACCTTTGCCTTTAACGGGGCTGCCGATTATCTCTTACTGAAAAGCTTTCAGAGAAACTGCTCCTGAGTGATAGATAAGATTATAATTTATCGCCTCGCACCAAACGGCGACTCTCTGAAAAATTAGCCTAATCAAACCCGAATCTCAATCTTAGCATTTGAGTACTGCATATTGACTTGGGATTATTTTATCAAAATCGCATAAGATTGTCAACAATTTTTTAACTTAAATTTAGAGGATGAAAAAATGTTATAAATTGAAATATTTATGGCAAAAATAAGCAGGCGCAAGGTTATAAAATCATTAAAAATTTATTTGCAATAATCAAGTTTGAATACTTAAAAATAAAATCCTGCAATTTTTGTGTTAAAAATAAAGTAAACTATAATTTGACAAAAGGGCGAAAATAGTGTAATATTTTTATATCTTAAGCTAAAGGAAGTGAATTGATGAGTGAGCAAATAAACGTATCTATGAATGATGTTATAGATGATTTATGCAAAAATTATAGGGACTTAAAAAATATAAATTCAGATCTGTATACAAAATACGGCATAAAAAGAGGATTGAGAAACTCTGACGGAACGGGTGTTCTTGCCGGAATAACTCAGGTGAGCAACGTTCATGGTTATGTAGTAAGCGAGGGAGAACGTGAGCCTGCCGAAGGAAGGCTGACCTACAGAGGATATAACCTTTATGATCTTATAAAAGGCTTTACAGGCGACAAGCGCTTTGGTTTTGAAGAAATCGCATATCTTCTTATTTCCGGAAAGCTTCCCACAAAAGAAGAGCTTGATCAATTTTATGAAATAATAGGCAATTTAAGAGAACTTCCCGATAATTTTACAGAGGATATGATAATGAAAGCCCCCAGCCGCAACATAATGAACAAGCTGGCAAGCTCTACTCTAAATCTCTATTCCTACGATGATAATCCCGATGACAACAGCATAGAAAATATAATGAGCCAAGGAATAAGCTTAGTTTCAAAATTTCCTGTTATAATAACTCATGCTTATCAGGCAAAAAGAAGATATTTTGACAATAAGAGTATGTTCCTTCATCGTCCCGTAAAATCAAAATCCACGGCGGAAAATATTCTTATGCTAACAAGGCATGACGGAGCCTATGAAGATATAGAAGCAAGACTTCTAGATATGTGCCTTGTAATTCACGCAGAGCATGGCGGCGGAAACAATTCGGCGTTTTCTGCCAGAGTTTTATCTTCATCAGGAACTGACACTTATTCTGCAATAGCCGCTTCCGTAGGCGCATTAAAGGGCCCTAAGCATGGCGGGGCAAATCTTAAGGTTATTCAAATGTTTGACAACATAAGAGAAAACGTTAAGGATTATACCAATAGAAAAGCCGTATATGATTATCTTATAAAAATACTTAAAAAAGAAGCAAACGACGGCTCGGGTCTTATATACGGAATGGGACACGCTGTATATACATTAAGCGATCCGAGAGCTATATCTCTTAAAAGAAGCGCCGATTTGCTTGCCAAAAAAAAGGGATATGAAGATGAATTTCATCTTCTTAATTTGGTTGAAGAGCTTACGCCAAAGGCTTTTGCCGAGGTTAAGGGCATAGAAAAAATAATGTGCGCAAATGTAGACTTATATTCCGGATTGGTATACAGAATGCTTAATATACCGCAGGAGCTTTTTACTCCTATTTTTGCCGCTTCACGTATTGTAGGCTGGATTGCGCACCGTCTTGAAGAGGTTTCAACAAGCAAAAAAATTATAAGGCCTGCATATAAGCCTCTTACAAATCCAAATTTAAAATATAAGCCAATGTCAGAACGATAAAAATTTAAATAAATTTAACAAAATAAATTCTATGATTTAGCCGGAAAGTAAGTTCGTTTCTTGGTATGCTTGCTTGTCGGCTCGCTGCTCAGCTGAAGCAGCAATATCATTGAATATAAATTATAAAAAAATACAAAAAGGAGGATATATTATGAAAATTGCTTTAATAAATGAAAACAGCCAAGCTTCAAAAAATTCTATGATCTATGAAACACTTAAAAAAACAGTTGAACCATTAGGTCACGAGGTTGTGAACTACGGTATGTATTCATCTGATGACAAAGCTCAGCTTACTTATGTTCAGTGTGGAATATTAACTGCAATTCTTATAAACAGCGGCGCTGCCGATTATGTTGTAACAGGCTGCGGAACGGGAGAGGGCGCAATGCTTGCCTGCAATTCGTTTCCTAATGTGCTCTGCGGACATATTGTAGATCCTTCAGATGGATATATGTTTGCTCAGATAAATGACGGAAACGCTATTGCTCTTCCGTTTGCAAAGGGCTTTGGCTGGGGCGCCGAGCTTAATCTGGAATATATATTCAAAAATATTTTTTCATCTCAAAGCGGACAAGGCTATCCAAAGGAAAGAGCTGTTCCGGAGCAGAGAAACAAAAAAATTCTTGATGAAGTTAAAAAGGTTACTCATACCGATATGCTTACGATACTTAAAAATATAGATCAGGATTTATTAAAAGGCGCTGTAAGCGGTGAAAATTTCTCAAAGCTTTTCTTTGAAAGCTGCAAATGCGAAGAAATTTCAAATTATATTAAATCAGTCCTTGAAATGTAAATTTTCTTTGAAAAAATCCGAAAGGATTTTTTCGATAATTAAAAATCGGGTTTTAAAGCCCGATTTTTTTATGATTTTTTTGTATAAATGTTTTTTATTGATTGTGTTCGTATTTAAGCTCTTATCGCCTAACGGTCGGGAGCTTTATCGATAAAATAATTAAAAAAAGATTTATTAAATCACTTGATGTTTTTATAATATATTGTTAAAATAGATTATAAGCATAAACTAAGGAGGTTTCAAAATGGAAAACGATAATTTAAAAATAGATTTAAAGAAAAAGCTCTCTTCCATAACAAAAGAAATTGATCAATTTAAAACAGCAACAAAAAGCATAACAGAAAAAACAACCAAATTAACCGAAGTATTGGGCGTTGTTAAAGAAAAAACAAAGGCTATAAGCACAACAACAGGAGAAATAAAAACTATTTCAGAAACTACAAATATTCTTTCTGTAAACGCTTCTATTGAGGCAGCAAGAGCGGGCGAAGCCGGAAAGGGCTTTTCTGTTGTTGCACAGGAAATGTACAGCCTTGCAAACACAACAAAGGGAGCTTCAGAGCAGGTATTTCTTCTTCTTAAAGAGCTTATAAAAAAGGTAGATACTATTTCAGAAGAAATTATAGATTTGACAAACTTACATAAAGAGCAAAATGAAATTATAAATAAAATAATCTCAAATGTTGAGGATATTGAAAAAGAAGCCGAAATAGATAAATAAAAACTTAACTAAATGAAGTCCTTGCTTTTTAGGCAAGGCTCATACTGTTAAAAAACCTTATTTTTAACAAGTAACTTAAAGCGTCGCAGACTTATAATCCGCAGGCGGAATTTATTTCCGCCGAGGAAAAAGGCGAGTTTCAAGGCTTTTAAAGCCGCGGAATGAGCCTTTTGTTCATATGTTTAACTTCGAAAAAGTCCGAATGGACTTTTTCGACACTTAAGTCATTGCTTTTTAAGCAATGACTTTTTTAACGACTAAGTAAGTCCCCGCCAAGAGGCGGGGACTTACTGTTGTGTTAGGTAGTAGTTTATGACTAACACAAGGCTATCGGAGTACGAATATCATTGACTGTTAAAATTTTTATTTTAAATCTTTTGCAATATCAAAAATTTTAAGCTCGTCTTGATTAATATTTTTTTCCATTACGTCAATAAGTGCATTTAAGGTATCGAGAGATGTAATAAGTGTAACTTTGCTTTCTACTGCAGTTCTTCTTATTTTAAATCCATCGGATTTTATGTTGTTTCCCTTTTCGGGTATGTCAACAATTAAATCTATAACTCCGCTTCTTATGATATCGAGTATGTTTGGTACGCCTTCACTTATTTTTTTAACGGTTTGAACGTGCATTCCGCTGTTGTTAAGAACTTTTGCCGTTCCGGATGTGGCAAGGAATTTGCAGCCAAGCCTGTCAAATCTTTTGGCTATCTCAACAAAGCTTTCCTGATCATGCTTTCTTATGGTTGCGACTATAGCGCTTCCCGCCCTGGGTATAGTCATTCCTGCCGCAATAAAGCCCTTGTAAAGTGCGTTTTCAAGGCTATAGCCGACCCCCAGTACTTCGCCTGTCGATCTCATCTCAGGCCCAAGGCTAACCTCAACCTGAGGAAGTTTTTCTGTTGAAAATACAGGAACTTTTACGGCAATAACTTTTGATTCTTCTCCTATGCCTGTTCCGTATCCCAAATCGGAAAGCTTAGAGCCAAGCATAACTTTGGTAGCGAGATCTATTACACCAACGCCTGTAACTTTGCTTATATAAGGCACTGTTCTTGATGAACGTGGATTCACCTCGATAATGTTAAGCTCGCCTTTAAATTCGATAAACTGAATGTTTATCATGCCTATAACTTTGAGGGCAAGCGCAATTTTTTTTGTAACATCCATAATTTGAGATTTCATATCATCGGAAATATTTTGAGGCGGATATATGGATATAGAATCTCCTGAATGGACGCCGGCTCTTTCAAGATGCTCCATAATGCCGGGAATAAAAACATCTGTTCCGTCACAAATAGCATCTACCTCAATTTCTCTTCCTCCAAGATATCTGTCAATAAGAACAGGATTTTTGGAATCCTTTCCAAATGCTTCGGAAAGATATTTAATAAGCTGCTTTTCATTATAGGTAATTTCCATACCCTGACCGCCAAGCACATATGATGGCCTTACAAGAACGGGAAATTTAAGCTCATTTGCAACCTTAACGCCCTCTTCAACGCTCCATACGCCCTTTCCCTTAGGACGCCTTATGCCAAGGCTTTCAAGAAGCTCATCAAATTTTTCTCTGTCTTCGGCTGCATCTATCTGCTCCGGCTTTGTTCCGTAAATGGGTATGTTCATTTCATCAAAGAAATTGGCAAGCTTAATTGCCGTCTGTCCGCCAAACTGCAATATTACGCCGTCAGGCTTTTCCTGCTCAACAATATTTAGAACGTCCTCTTCGGTTAAAGGCTCGAAGAAGAGCTTATCGGAGGTATCAAAATCAGTACTTACGGTTTCCGGATTGTTATTTACTATAATAGTTTCTATACCTGCTCTTTTAAGAGCCATAATGGAATGAACCGAACAATAATCAAATTCTATTCCCTGACCGATTCTTATAGGGCCTGAGCCTATAACCATAACTTTCTTTTTATTTGAAGGCTTAAGCTCATTTTCTTCATCATAGGTAGAATAATAATATGGCGTAACAGCCTCAAATTCTCCTGCGCAGGTATCAACCATTTTATAAACGGGCATTATGTTAAATTTTTTCCTTAAGTTATATACATCGGGCGGGGTACAGTTTAAAAATTTTGCCAAAGCTTTATCCGAGAAGCCTTTTTTCTTTAAATATCTTAAATGGCTTTCATCAAGCTCATCTATAGATAATGTTTTAATCCATTCTTCTGTATCAACAAGCCCCTTTATTTTGTTTACAAAGAAAGGATCCATTCCTGTTATTTGGCAAAGCTTTTCAACTCTGTAATTGCGCCTAAGCATTTCGGCAAGATCGAAAAGCCTTTCATCATCAGGAAACTGCACTCTTTTTTTAAGCTCCTCCAAATCTCTCTTTTTTGAAGATGCCCTTTCTAAGCCATACTGACCTATTTCAAGCGAGCGTATTCCTTTTAAAAGGGCGGACTCGAAGCTTGTGCCTATGGACATAACCTCGCCTGTTGCCATCATCTTAGTGCCGAGAGTTCTTTTTGCCGCAAAAAATTTATCAAACGGCCATCTTGGAAATTTTAACACAACATAATCTATAGTCGGCTCAAAGCAGGCAAATGTTTTTTCTGTAACGGCATTTTTAATTTCATCAAGATTATAGCCGAGGGCGATTTTTGCAGCAACCTTGGCGATAGGATATCCCGTTGCTTTGGAGGCAAGCGCTGAAGAACGGCTTACTCTTGGGTTTATCTCTATAACCGCATAATTGTAGCTGTTTGGATCGAGGGCAAACTGCACGTTGCAGCCGCCTTTGATTTCTATTGAGTTGATTATGTTTATTGCCGCACTCCTAAGCATTTGATATTCCCTGTCGGATAACGTTTGAGCGGGGGCCACAACAATACTGTCGCCGGTATGAACGCCTACAGGGTCGACGTTTTCCATGGAACATACCGTTATGCAGTTTCCGGCGCCGTCACGCATAACCTCAAATTCAATTTCTTTCCAGCCCTTAATGCTTTTTTCAACCAGAACTTGTCCTACTCTGCTTAAATGGAGCCCTTGAGAACATATTTGCCTAAATTCATCTTCATTTTCCGCAATTCCTCCGCCTGTTCCCCCTAAGGTATAGGCAGGCCTTATAATAACAGGATAGCCTATATTCTGAGCAAAAGCTAACCCATCTTCAATATCCGTTATTATCTCGCTTTCGACAATGGGCTGATTGGTCCTTTCCATAAGTCGTTTAAAACTGTCTCTGTCTTCGCCCTCTTTGATTGAATCTATAGAGGTTCCTATAACTCTTACATTATATTTATCCAAAATACCTCTGTCATAAAGCTCACAGCTTAAATTAAGCCCTGTTTGACCGCCCATTCCGGCTATAATGCTGTCGGGTCTTTCCTTGGCGATAACCTTTTCGATAAAATCTATGGTAAGAGGCTCAATGTAGGTATAATGCGCCATACCTATATCCGTCATAATGGTTGCCGGGTTTGAATTTACAAGAACAACCTCAACGCCTTCCTCTTTAAGCGACTGGACTGCCTGCGTACCGGAGTAATCAAACTCGGCTGCCTGTCCGATAACAATAGGCCCTGAGCCTATTACAAGAACCTTTTTTATTGATATATCCTTAGGCATAACTATTTAACCTCCTCAATAATCTTCAAAAATCTGTCGAATAAACTCTGAGTATCCAAAGGGCCAGGGGATGCCTCGGGATGGAACTGAACACTGTAAACAGGCTTTGTTTTATGTCTGATCCCTTCTATGCTTCCGTCATTTACGTTTATAAATGAAGCCTCTACATCATCGGAAAGATCACATACAACAAAGTTATGATTTTGAGATGTTATATAAACTCTTCCGGTTTTTAGATCCTTAACGGGATGATTTCCTCCGTGATGACCAAATTTCAGCCTTTTGGTATTGCAGCTGAGAGCAAGCGATATAAGCTGATGGCCAAGACAGATACCAAGCACGGGTATGCCGGAATCTATAAGTTTTTTGACTGTCTGTATTACTGTGGGAATATCCTTTGGATTTCCGGGGCCGTTTCCGAGGAAAACAGCATCGGGCTTACATTCGAGCATTTCTTGTGCATCTGTAAAGGCAGGAAAAACAGTGAGCTTGCAGCCTCTTTTATTGAGATCTCTTAATATGCCTCTTTTTATCCCGCAGTCTAAAACGGCAAGATGAGTGCCTTTGCCGTTTATAACATATTTTTCATCTATAGTAACTTCTTTAACCGCAAATTCATTTGTATAAGTATCAAACTTTTGCTTAATCTGGCTTGGAGTAAGATCATCAACTCTTGTTGTAATAATGCCTTTCATAGTTCCTTTTTGCCTTAAAACTCTTGTAAGAGCTCTTGTATCTATTCCCTCAAGACCCATAACTTTATGCTGCTTAAGGAAACCATCAAGATCCATTTCGCAGCGCCAATTGCTTGGCATATCGCATTTTTCCCTAACTATAAAGCCCTTAAGAAACGGCCTTGAGCTTTCCATATCATCAAGATTTATGCCATAATTGCCTATAAGAGGATAAGTCATTACAACAATCTGACCTGCAAATGACGGATCGGTTAAAGTTTCCTGATATCCTGTCATACCTGTTGTAAAAACTACCTCGCCCACAGTTTCTTTGATCCTGCCAAAAGCATTTGCCTTAAATTTCATACCATTTTCAAGTATCAGTTCTGCCTTAACAGTTTTCTCCATAATTTAAATGCATCTCCTTAAATCGTTTTTCATATCAATAACAGCTTGACGGGCAGCTTTTGCAAAGTTTTCTTCACCATTAAAGCTTTCTTTGTATTTATCATTCATATGTGCGGCAATAATGCCCCTGGAAGAATTTACAATAGCGCCTATACCGTCTTTATTGAAGCAAACGGCAAGATCTTCAGCCTTTCCGCCTTGCGCCCCGTATCCCGGAACAAGAAAGAAAGTATGAGGCATAATTTCTCTTAAGCGTTTAGCCTGATCGGGATGCGTTGCGCCAACTACTGCGCCAACTTCGCTGAAACCGTTTTCACCGATAAGCTCTTCGCTCCATTTTGAAATAAGTTCTCCAACCTTTTCGTAAAGAGGGACACCGTCTGTAATTAAATCTTGAATTTCCCCGCTGTTGGGATTGGAGGTTTTGGCAAGCACAAAAATTCCTTTTTCGAATTTTTTGCAGTCTTTCAGAAATGGATTGATTCCATCCGAGCCAAGGTAGGGGTTGAGGGTTATAAAGTCGTGATCGAATGACTTAATTTTATTTGCGAATACATCTGCTTCGCCAAGATGCCCGTCTGAGTATGCCTCCGCCGTTGATGCTATATCGCTTCTTTTAACATCGCCTATTACTATAAGACCTTTTTGCTTTGCATATTTAATTGTTTTAACATAAGCCTTAAGACCATACAGCCCAAATCTTTCATACATTGCAATTTGAGGTTTGACCGCCGGAACAATATCATATATTTCATCTATAATTTTTTTATTGAAAGCATAAAGAGATTTAGAGGCTGCCTTTAAGGTTGCGCCGTATTTATCACAGTATTTTTTTGAAATAAAATCGGGAATATATTCAAGCCTTGGATCAAGCCCAACTACAGTGGGATTGCCTGTCTGTTTTATTTTATCGATAAGCTTATCTATCATCATAATGTAAATTCCTCCTTAAGTTTTGCATTTTCAACTATAATTCTTCCGTCTACAATAGTATAAACGGCACGACCTTTAACTTTTCTGCCGCCAAACGGACTGTTTTTAGCCTTTGAAACAAATTTTGACACATCTATATTGTATTCGGTTTCTGCATCTATTACAGTTATGTCAGCTTTTGAACCTACAGTTAATGTACCCATATCATTGCCTAAAATTTTGGCGGGATTTAGCGACATCTTTTCAATAAGCTGCATAGGGGTAAGTATTCCTTTATCAACAAGCTCGGTTATAGAGAGCGCAAGCGATGTTTCAAGGCCGATAATTCCGTTTGCGGCTCTTTCAAGTTCGCAATTTTTTTCATCTGTGTGATGAGGCGCATGATCCGTTGCTATTGCCTGTATTATATTATCTCTAAGAGCCTGCTTAAGCGCTTGAACATCTTCAGCCGTTCTTAAAGGAGGGTTCATTTTAAAGTTTGAATCGTAGTCTTCTATATCATCTTGAGTTAATGTAAAATGATGAGGAGTAACCTCAGCCGTAACATTGATTCCTCTCTTTTTTGCCTCTCTTATAAGCTCAACGCTGCCTTTTGTGCTTATATGGCAGAGATGAAGCTTTGCATTAACGCTTCCGGCTAAAATAATATCTCTTGAAACAATAACTTCCTCGGAATCGTTTGATATTCCCTTAAGGCCTAAAAGAGAAGCTTTTTCACCTGCATTTATAATGCCTTTTCCGGCAAGATCCGCATCTTCACAATGATCGAAAATAGGAAGATTAAACATACTTGCATATTTTAATGCTGTTTTCATTAAAGCGGCATTTTTTACAGAATGTCCGTCTTCTGAAATGGCGCAGGCGCCGACGGCAGCCATTTTGCCTATATCGGCAAGCTCTTCTCCCTGTTGATTTTTGGTAATTGCGCCTATGGGCAAAACCTTAACCACTCCCTCACGCTCGGCCTTAAGCTTTATATATTCTATTAAAATTTCATTATCGGCAACGGGCTTTGTATTAGGCATACAGCAAACCGCAGTAAAGCCCCCTACGGCAGCGCTTCTTGTTCCGGTTGCGATGGTTTCTTTATGTTCATAACCCGGCTCTCTTAGGTGAACGTGCAAATCTATAAGCCCCGGCACAACCCATTTACCCGATGCATCGATAATTTTTTCGGCATTTTCATCAATATTTTTTTCTACTTTTTTTATAGTATCACCGCTTATAAAAACATCCATAATATCGTCAATATTATTGGCGGGATCTATTACTCTTCCGTTTTTAATTAAAATATCCATATTTGTCCGCCTTTCTTTGAGCAAAGATTTTAAAGCCTTTACTGTCTGTTTTCGCTGAGAAGCTTTAGAATTGCCATCCTTACCGCAACACCGTTTTTAACCTGAATATTTATAACCGAATTTTTGCCGTCCACAATATCTGTGCTTAGCTCAACCCCTCTGTTTACAGGGCCGGGATGCATAACAAGCACATCTTTTTTGGCGTATTTTAAAACCTTTGAATTGATTCCGAAAAGGTTTGAATATTCCCTTAAATTTGGAAACGGCATATTTTTTTGCCTTTCAAACTGAATCCTAAGCCCCATAACAACATCAGAATTTTCTATTGCTTTTTGAATATTGCTTGTAACATCAACCCCAAGAGATTTCATACTGTTTGAAATAAGTGTTGACGGGCCTGCAAGGGTTACTTTTGCACCAAGCTTTGTAAGGGCAAATACATTGCTTCTTGCAACCCTGCTGTGGGCTATATCACCGAGTATTGTTACATTTAGACCGTCAAAATGTCCCTTATAATCCAGTATTGTGAATAAATCCAAAAGCGCCTGTGTGGGATGTTCGTTTGTTCCGTCGCCTGCGTTTATAACGCTTGCTTTTACATTCTTTGCAAGAATATGAGCAGCTCCCGTCATAGAATGACGTATAATCATTATATTAGGTCCCATTTGATCAAGATTTACACCTGTATCTATAAGGTTTTCTCCTTTATTTACACTGCTTGTAGAAACGCCGAGATCCTTAACTATTGCGCCCAAATAATCTCCTGCCAGCATAAAGCTCATTTTTGTCCTTGTGCTGTTTTCGTAAAATAAAGTAACAATGCTGGTGTTTTTAAGCTCTTGAGTTCTGAGAAGAGGGTTGTCTATTTTTGCCTTCATGCTTTTTGCGGTTTCAAGGATAGACATGATTTCATCCTCGCTTAAATTTCTCAGCCCAAGTAAATCCTTTTTTTTAAACATTTAATCACCTCTTAAAATTATCCGTTTTGCCGTCGCATAAAAAAAGACAACAAAAAGCATAAGTAAAAATACTTTCTATTGTCTTATTTATAAAAATCAAATAAAAGAAGAGGCCAAAAACCATAATTGTCAAAAGTATGTTTTTTGCAGCAAAAATACCACATACCCAAAAGCCCCCTTTAACTCTGTCCATGCATTTTATCAATTATATCATTTTGGAAATTGTATGTCAATGAATTAATTAAAAATAAATGATTAAGTTTTATTGAGTTATATTATAGATAGCCGGTAACTTTAAATTATCCTTATTACTGCATATATTTTTTGGTTTTATGATACACTAATAATAAATAAGTAAAGATTTTGCTAAAAACCGTTTTTTATGAGTACGCAGCTATATTATTGATAAAGATAAATATTTTTTAGAAAATATTATAAAAAACAGTTGACATCGGTCGAAAAATCTGATAAGATACATTTTGCCGCTGATAAGCGGGAGTAATTAAACAGAAAA
>CANRHR010000006.1 GCA_947630475.1 uncultured Clostridia bacterium
GATGTGAGCGTGGAGAGCGCGCCGGAGAGCGGCAGTGTGTTTACCGTGCGGCTGCCCCGGCAGCGAGCGGGCTGAACTGTTACCGCCATGCCGGCCAGGCACTGAAAATGACCGATCAGGCGCTTTGGCCCACGTTAAATTTATTTTTATAGCCTCGCAAAATCAAATCCGTTATCTGTTTCATGTAAAATGGATGTAAAGTTTACCCTCCCGTTGAGCAAACCGGCAAGCAATGCAAACTTGTACAAGTTTGCTTATTTTCGCGGATTTACCGTACCCGGCAAACCCGCGAAAACGCTTGTTGGTGACATATATCCCCAAACCCCTGAGATCGCCACCTGCGGTGGCGGCTGCGCGCCCTTCGGACACTGAAATTTCGGATTGGGTATCCGAGGCAAATGAAAAAACGCTATGTAATCGGATGAACCTTTTACATAGCGTTTTCAATTTTTCCGTCTACTTGGCGCAAGTCATATTTTGTGAATGTTTCCTTATGGCTCACGCGCTTTAGGCAGTGGGCTTTTTTGCTCAGTAAACGCAGTATATAAAAAAGACCGCAAAGCATTTTGCGGTCTTAATGTCATATATTACTCAATGATAGATACAACAGAGCCTGAACCAACTGTTCTTCCACCCTCACGGATAGCGAAACGAAGACCTTGCTCCATAGCGATCTTGCTGATAAGCTCAACAGTCATTTCAACGTTGTCACCAGGCATACACATTTCAGTTCCCTCAGGAAGAGTAATAACACCTGTAACGTCAGTTGTTCTGAAATAGAACTGAGGACGATAATTGTTGAAGAAAGGCTTATGACGTCCGCCTTCATCAGCTGTCAAAACGTATACCTGAGCAGTAAACTTAGTATGAGGAGTAATAGTTCCCGGTTTAGCCAAAACCTGACCTCTCTCTATTTCTGTTCTCTGCACGCCACGAAGAAGTGCGCCGATGTTGTCACCTGCTTCAGCCTCATCAAGAAGCTTACGGAACATCTCTATACCTGTAACAACAACTTTGCGAGCCTCGTCTGCAAGACCAACGATTTCAACTTCATCAGAAATCTTAAGAACGCCTCTTTCAACTCTTCCTGTTGCAACAGTACCACGGCCTGTAATAGAGAATACGTCCTCAACAGGCATAAGGAAAGGCTTTTGATCATCACGAACAGGAGTAGGAATATATTCGTCAACAACCTCAAGAAGCTTAATGATGCTGTCGCCCCATTCTCCTGATGTATCCTGAAGAGCCTGGAAAGCAGAACCTCTTACAATAGGAGAGCCTTCAAAGCCGTATTCTTCCAAAAGCTCTGTGATTTCCATTTCAACCAAATCAAGAAGCTCTTCATCATCAACCATATCGCACTTATTCATAAATACAACGATTTTAGGCACGCCAACCTGACGAGAAAGAAGAATATGCTCTCTTGTCTGAGCCATAGGACCATCAGTTGCGGCAACAACAAGGATAGCGCCATCCATCTGAGCTGCGCCGGTAATCATGTTTTTAACATAGTCGGCATGACCGGGGCAGTCTACGTGAGCATAATGTCTGTTTGGAGTTTCATACTCAACGTGAGTTGTAGAGATAGTGATACCTCTTTCTTTTTCCTCCGGAGCTTTATCAATTTTATCAAAAGCAACCTCTTCGCCTAACTGATATCTGTCATGAAGAGTTTTTGTAATAGCTGCTGTTAAAGTAGTTTTACCATGGTCAACATGACCGATAGTACCGATATTAACATGAGGCTTAGTTCTCTCAAATTTTTGCTTAGCCATTTTAAAGTTTTCCTCCTTAGATAAGTAAGTATAAAAATATCATTTTCTATACTAATTATAGTTAATCTGTTTTGAATTTGCAAGTATTTCTTGCCATATTTATTTATTTTTATAAAATATTAACCGAAATCAAAACAATATATACCTTAGCAATAATAAAAATTATGTTTTCGATTAATTATTTGCCTTGCCTGAAGCAACTTTTTCCTGAATACTCTTAGGAACGGCTTCATAATGGTGAACCTCCATAGCATAGGTTCCTCTTCCCTGAGTCTTTGAACGAAGATCGGTAGAATAGCCGAACATTTCCGCAAGAGGAACATAAGCATGAACTACTTGAACTCCGTTTTGCGGCTCCATACCTTCGATACGGCCTCTTCGGCTGTTAATATCGCCGATAACATCGCCCATATAATCTTCGGGAACAGTTACGTCAACTTTCATAATAGGCTCTAAAAGAGCAGGATCGGATTTTTTCATAGCATCTTTAAATGCCATAGAGCCTGCAATTTTAAATGCCATTTCAGATGAGTCAACCTCATGGTATGAACCGTCATAACATACGGCTCTTACGCCAACAACAGGATAACCTCCGATAACGCCGGACTGCATAGCTTCCTGTATACCGGCGTCAACAGCAGGTATATATTCCTTAGGTATTGCGCCGCCGACAACCTCATTTACAAATTCATAATTTTTCTCTTCGTTGGCATCAATAACCTCAAACCTTATCTTACAGTGACCATACTGACCTCTACCGCCTGACTGACGAGCATATTTGCTTTCAACGTCAACATTTTTCCTAAATGATTCTCTGTAAGCTACCTGAGGTGCGCCTACATTGGCTTCAACCTTAAATTCTCTTAACAAACGGTCAACTATTATCTCAAGATGAAGTTCACCCATTCCTGCAATAATTGTATCGCCTGTTTCCTGATTTGTGTAAGTTTTAAATGTAGGATCTTCCTCGGCAAGCTTTGCAAGGGCAATGCCCATTTTATCCCTTCCTGCCTTGGTTTTAGGCTCTATTGCAACTGATATAACAGGATCGGGGAAATTCATTGACTCAAGGATAACCTCGTTATTTTCATCACACAGAGTGTCGCCGGTGGTTGTAAGCTTAAGACCTACGGCGGCAGCGATATCTCCGGCATATACCTTGTCTATTTCCTGACGTGCGTTAGCGTGCATCTGAAGTATACGGCCAATACGCTCTTTCTTTCCCTTTACAGAATTATAAACGTATGAACCTGCTTCAAGCACACCCGAATAAACTCTGAAGAAAGCAAGCTTGCCTACAAACGGATCGTTCATAATCTTAAAGGCAAGAGCTGCGAAAGGCTCTTCATCGGAAGAATGTCTTTCAACTATTTTTTCTTCATCATCAGGCTCGTGGCCCTTTATTGACGGTATATCAGTAGGAGCAGGCATATATTCAAGAACGCCGTCAAGCATCTTTTGAACGCCCTTATTCCTGTAAGCAGAGCCGCAGAAAACAGGAACAGCCTCACAAGCTATACAAGCCTTACGAAGAGCCGCTTTGAGCTCCGGTATTGTTAAGCTTTCTTCGCCCTCTTCAAGATATTTATTCATAAGATCTTCATCGGTTTCCGCTATAAGCTCAACCATATCTGTTCTGTATTGAGCCGCTTTCTGCTGCATATCCTCCGGGATTTCTTCAACTGATATTTCAAGACCTTGCTTATCGTTATAGTAATATGCCTTCATTTCCATAAGATCTATAAGACCCTTGAATGAATCCTCAGCCCCGATAGGAAGCTGAACAGGAACGGCATTGGCGCTTAATCTATCTCTAATCATATCCACAACGTTATAAAAATCAGCGCCCATAATATCCATTTTATTTACAAATGCCATACGCGGAACGTTATATCTGTCAGCTTGGCGCCAAACAGTTTCAGACTGAGGCTCAACGCCGCCCTTAGCGCAAAAAACGCCAACAGATCCGTCAAGCACACGCAAAGAACGCTCAACCTCTACCGTAAAATCAACGTGTCCGGGTGTATCTATAATATTAATACGATGCATAGGCCCGTCGCCTATATGCCACTGTGTGGTGGTAGCCGCTGAAGTGATTGTAATTCCTCTTTCCTGCTCTTGCTCCATCCAGTCCATAGTAGCGGTTCCATCGTGTGTATCACCTATTTTATAGGTTCTTCCTGTGTAAAACAATATACGTTCTGTAAGAGTAGTTTTACCTGCATCGATATGAGCCATGATACCGATATTTCTTGTTAATTCAAGCGGACATGCTCTTGACACAATTATTCCTCCTTTTTATATACTGCCGAAATTTTAAGCATTAGGCATACAAGCCCAAAGGGCGGAAATAAACCGCCCAACAAATCCGACTTAATATTCCTTTTGGAATATTACCATTTATAGTGTGAGAAAGCCTTATTGGCTTCAGCCATTTTATGGGTTTCTTCTTTCTTTTTGATAGCTCCGCCGGTATTATTCACAGCGTCCATTATCTCGCCTGCAAGACGTGCGTCCATAGTTCTTTCGCTGCGCTTTCTGCTGTAAAGAGTAAGCCACCTTAAGCCCAATGTCTGACGTCTGTCAGGTCTTATTTCTATAGGTACCTGGTATGTTGCTCCGCCTACTCTGCGTGCTTTAACCTCAAGCACAGGCATAATGTTGTTAAGAGCTGTTTCAAACGCTTCCAAACCGTTCGTTCCCGTCTTTTCCTCTACTATTTTAAAAGCACTGTAGACTATTCTTTGAGCTACACCCTTTTTACCATCGAGCATAACAGAGTTAATAAGTTTTGTAACCAATTTACTTTTATACATAGGATCCGGCAGCACTTCTCTTTTTGAAACATGACCTTTTCTTGGCACGATTCTTCCCTCCTTAATCATAAAAATATTAATTCAACGGTACATCAATCCAAAAACAGATTGTTTTCATGCCTTAAGCACTACCAATTTGCCAACCGCATGACAGATTATTGATAAAGCACAAGGCATCAATTATAATTATTTCTTTTTGCCCCTCTTTGCGCCGTATTTTGAGCGGGCTTGTTTTCTGTCGGCAACGCCTGCCGTATCTAATGTTCCCCTGATGATATGATAACGCACACCGGGAACGTCCTTTACTCTTCCGCCCCTCAAAAGAACAACGCTATGCTCCTGAAGATTGTGACCTTCGCCCGGTATATATGCCGTAACCTCTATACCGTTTGAAAGACGAACTCTGGCAATCTTTCTTAAAGCTGAGTTAGGCTTTTTTGGGGTAGCTGTTTTAACAGATGTGCATACGCCTCTTTTTTGAGGGGAGCTTACGTCTGTCTGTCTTCTTTTTAAAGAGTTGAAACCCTTTTGAAGAGCAGGCGCCGTTGATTTATCGGTCTTTGTTTGTCTGCCCTTTCTGACTAACTGATTAAATGTTGGCATTAAACTGCACCTCCCTGCGTTTTTATTATATTCTGCCACTGCGTTGGCACAAGAAAAAATCTCACACCGACACATTTAAAAATTTTAACATTTTAATTGAATTAAGTCAATAATTTTGAAAATTTATTTTTAACAAAAAAAGCAGCAAAAACCTTTTATTTTTTATAATATTTTATAACTAAAATTCGATCGGGCGTTTTCAGCTTTTTATTGTTTTGGCATAAGGGTAGATTTTTTATATTTTTTATGATATCATTTTATCATACTATTTCTATCAGATTATACGAAAAGGGAGGTATAAAACATGAAAATATCTACAAAGGGCAGATATGGGCTTAGGCTAATGTTAGAGTTGGCTGCAAATTACACCAAAGGGAACATTCCTCTCAAATATATTTCTCAAAAGCAGAATATATCGGACAAATATCTTGAGCAAATAATAAACTCTCTGGGAAAGGCAGGGCTTGTAAAAAGCGCCAGAGGTTCTCAGGGGGGCTATCGTTTGGCATATCCGCCCGAAAAAATAAGCGTGGGCAGCATTTTAAGAACATTGGAAGGCTCGCTTAGCCCCGTACCCTGTCTTGACGGCGAAAACGAATGCGAAAAAAGAAATTCCTGCTTAACGCTTCCCCTTTGGGAGGAGCTTAACGACGCCATAAAAAATGTTGTCGACCAAAAAAGCCTTTCCGATTTATTAAAAGATATGCCTGATAACGGCGACGATTACTGCATATAAAAAGAAAAGCCCGACGGCGCTGCAATTCCGTCGAGCTTTTTTATTTAATTAAAGCTTAAAGCTAAAATCCAAGGATTAAGCCTCTTCTGAGCTGTCTTCTGAATTTTCTGTATCTTCTGCATTTTCTTCGTCAGAATTTTCTTCATCAGACTTCTCTTCGTCAGCTGTTTCCTCGTCTGCTGATTCTTCTTCTGCTGTTTCTTCGTCAGTTGCTTCTTCTGTAGCTTCGTCAGTTGCCTCTTCAGCTGTTTCATCAGCTGCAGGCTCTTCTGCTGCTACTTCTTCAGCAACTTTGTCAGCTACAACATCATAAAGGTTAGACATAAGAACAGCCATCTGTGCTCTTGTCATATCAGTTGCAGGAGAAATTGTAGTATTGCTTGTTCCGTTTACAAGACCATTGCTTATAAGGAATGCAACAGACTCTCTTGCATAAGCTGAAATGCTGCCTGCGTCAACATAAGAGTTAAGAACAGATACGTCAACGTCACTTGCATCATAACCAACTGTTTCGAGTGCTCTTGCTACCAATACCATCATATCCTGACGAGAAATAGGAGCTTCAGGATTAAACATATTGTTTCCTGTTCCGCTTGCAAGACCAAGGTCTTTAGCAAGATTTATAGCGTTTGCATAGTACATTCCGCTTGGAACATCGGCAAAGCTTGACTGAGGTGTTCCTGTGATACCAAGAACCTTAGTAAGCATAACCATGAAGTCGCCTCTCTTGCTTGTTGCATCAGGAGCAAACTGTCCGTTGCCAACGCCGTTGATAACGCCCATAGAAGCGAGCTTATTAATAGCGTTCTGCGCCCAAGCACGAGTAGCTATATCATTAAACTGTCCTGTTGAAACAAGGCTTGAACCGTTGAGGTTAGAACCTGCAACAATTCTGCCGTCTGAATCTCTAAGGGCAGGAGGATTAATAGTAAATCCGTTAGGTGTTTCATAAGCGCCTACGCTTGAAACTGTAGCTCTGTTTGCTGAGCTAGAACCTGTAGAAGATCCTGTTGAAGAACCTGTAGAAGATCCTGTTGAGCTGCCAGAGTTGCTAGAGTTGCTTGAAGACTTATGTGAAGAGCTTCCGTGGCTGCTTGAGCTTGAGCTTCCGCCGCCGCTGCCACTACCTGATGAACCGCTGCCAGAGCTTGAAGAGCTTGAAGAGCTTTCTTCGCTTGAAGCCTCACTTGAAGACTCTGTATTAGTAGTCTGCTCTTCTGTAGTAGAGGTTGCAGGTGTATTTCCTTCATCTGATGAAGTTGTTTCAGTTCCCGGCTCAGTGCTCTGATCTTCGCCTGATGCGCTCTGATCTTCACCTGATACGCTCTGATCTTCTGATGTTGCTTCACTGCCTGATTCAGTTTCACCAGGAGTTGCGCTGCCAGCTGCAATCTTTATTGTTGCGCTGCCAAGATCAATATCTAAAGCTGCTGTTCCAACATTAACATTATAAAATTCACTGCCAGCAAGATCTACAACTGCATTGCCTGCTTCTGCGCCGTCTTTAACCTTGAAGTTAAGAACAAATAAGTCGCCGTTGCCCTTTGCTTCAGCTACCTTAGCTGGGTCAGGAAGGTCAGAAGCTGCAATTGAAGCAATTGCTGCTGATGATGCTGCAGGTACAAAGCCTAACTGGAATATAACAGTACTAGCGCCGCAGCCACCATAATAGTAAGTTTTTCCTGCTTCTACTTCTACTGAAACAACTGTATATATGCTGCTTCCAGTTTCATTAGCAACTACTTTAAGAATCTTTCCATCGCCATCACAAACATATCCATATTTTGCGCTGCTTCCTGAACTAACTTTAGTATAAATATTAAGTGTTCCTGCTTCTTTAGCTTCATATTTTAAGCCATATTGTTCTGGAATAACTGTAGTATCAGTAGTGTTTTCAATCATTTTAGAACTACTTATAGCAGCACCGCCATTTTGTGTCTTGTCCTTTGATTGAATATAATCTACAAACTTTGAAGCATCTTGGCCTTCAAATTTTGATGACTTATCTTGCTTTGAATCCCAATCAGCTGCAACAACCATACCATTTGTTAAAAGCTCAGCTGCTGTGATAACTGTTTCCTGAACAGCTGGTGCTTCTGGTTTTCCAGGCATGTCTTTAGTATTGTTGTAGTTAACTGTTGAAATTTTAAGCTGTCCTGCTGTTTCTTTGTTTATATTGGCTTTGTCAAGTGCATATGAGCCACTATCAACTGCGAATACAGCCTGCTTTGTTTTATCAGCCAATTCGTATGTAACAGGATTAGCTGCATTTTCAGCTGAAACAAATTCAAGTGCCTTGTCATTATATTTTACAACAACATCTGCATTTGTGAAGCCAGGGTTATCATTTATTTTAACAGTAACCTTAACGTTCTCGCCTGCTTTTGCTTCTGTAACTGATGGAGTTGCCTCTACAGCTGAATGGCTTGTTGTAGGCTCAGGATCTGTACCAGGAGTTTTATCTTTCCATTTTGCCTTAGCTTCATCATTTTTTGTTAATGTAACTGTAGCTCCGGGTTGCTTTTCAACTCCGCCTACAATCCAGCAGTCGAATTCTTTACCTTCTGGTGCTTCAAATGTACAAGCAGGAAGTTTTACGTTACCATCTGCATCTGCCTGCATTGGCTCCATTGCACCAGTACCGCCGTTTGCATCAAAGTTTAATGTAAACTTTTCAGACGGAGCTGGGCCTTCTGATTTAGCTTCTGTAATCTTTATGCCGTAGAAATACATTTCTCCGCCACAAGATGCAACATAATAAGTTCTTCCCTCTTCTATAGGAGCTGCAAATACTCTATAGTCAATCTTAGTATCATCACTGTTAGTTACTTTGTTATATAATTTTCCTTGATCATCGCAAAGATATACAGTTTTTCCGCCTTTATTTACTCCGATAAGGAAATTTACATACTGCTGTGGTTCTGATGTAGGAACATCTGTTATTTTAAGCAAACTGCTAATTAATGATACTTTTGCTGGGGATTGTGCTGGATATTTAGCATATGCATCGCCACCTGTAGGAACAATTTTAGCATCAGCTTTACCAAGCTCTAAGGCATTAACTGCATTCTTTATATCATTTTTACCTTGTTCAACTTTAGGTACTTTAACACCTTTAGAAACTACTAAAGATTCACCATCAACTTTAATATCTTCAAATGTAGCTGATGTGGCAACTTGACCTGAAATCGAAGAACCAACTAAAACACCATCATCAAGAAGCTTCTGAATGTTAACACTACCATCTTCATTCGCGTAAGTTGTAGAAAGATCTGCTCCACCTTCAACAACTTCAACAGCGTCACCAGTAGGTACAACTGATGGACCACTAGGTACAACTGCTGGACCGCTAGAATCCTCGTCGCTACCAGCAACTGTTTCAATGCCATTCTCTGCCATAGTAACGGCAGTGTCGGCAAAAACTGTTGTAAACATCATACTTGCAGCTAAGATGAGGCCTACAACTCTGCCGTCTCGTTTTAACATTTTTTTTCCTCCTTATATATTTTTATTTGCCATTTGGCTGAAATGAATTACCTTATCATAGGAAAACACCAACATTTAAGTAAAACCAAAAAGATTTACTTAAGCGGTTAAAAAAATATAAGCTTATTGAAATTAAAACAGACCGCTGAAAGATGTATCGAAACTTGAGGTACGAATTTAGCGTAAAAATCGATACCATCACAGCACCCTATTCCCGCAGGATTATGCCGAGAATATAAGTACCCCCCCCCCGCACTTTGTGCAGGAAGTCGGTTAAATCCCATTTAAAACCAAAACAGCTTATTTCTCTATTCCTTATAACAAATCTAATTCATTTACAAATACATAATATCACTTATTACCTCCATATTCAATAGATTTTTTTAGATTTTTATTTTTTTAATATTTTTGAAACATTAGCGGATTAAATTTGTTTATTGTTATATAATTTTTTATCAAAAAATGCCGACAAACTGATGTTTAGAGCAGTAAATATACAAAAATTACCTGTTAAAAACAATTTTTTTGTGTATATTGTCTAAATCCGTAAAAATCCATTTAAAAAACTATACTAAAATTTTCAAACTTTAACCGCTAACTTTGCAAATAAAAAAGAGAAAATATAACATTTTCTCACAACTGTAAAAAAATCCTTATTTTAATAAAGTAACTATAAAGCGCCGCAGGCTTTTAACCCTCTGCTTCACCTCGAAAAAATCCGAATGAATTTTTTTGAAAAAGTAACTAAGTGCCGCAGGCCTTTAACCCGCAGGCGAAAATCGCATTTTCGCCGAGGAAAACAGCGAGTTTCAAGGCTCTTTAGAGCCGCCGGAATGAGCTGTTTATACATCTACCTCGCAAAAATCCGAATGGATTTTTGCGAAAAAAATAAAGGGAGGATTCCTCCCCCCTTTTTAAAGATTATGCATTTTCTGAATTTTCTTCTGAGTTTTCGTCAGATTCTTCTGATTCTGCATTTTCTTCTACATTTTCAGCCTCTTCAGCTTCTGTATTTTCAGCTTCTTCAGCCGCTGAAACTTCCTCAGAAACCTTATCGGCTACAACGTCATAGAGCTTAGACATAAGAACTGCCATTTGCGCCCTTGTCATATCCGCTGTAGGTGAAACTGTTGATTCACTTGTGCCGTTTACAATGCCATTGCTTATAAGGAAAGCAACATAAGGCCTTGCATATGCGGCAATGCTTCCGGCGTCTGCGTAAGAGTTAAGTACAGATACATCAACATTGCTTGTGTCGTACCCAACAGCCTCAAGAGCCCTTGCTGCAAATACCATCATATCCTGACGAGATATTGAAGATTCAGAATTAAACATATTGTCGCCTGTTCCGCTTGCAAGACCGAGGTCTTTAGCAAGATTTATAGCGTTTGCATAGTATGAGCCTGCCGGAACATCGGCAAAGCTGGATTGTGGTGTTCCTGTTATGCCGAGTGTCTTTGTAAGCATAACCATAAAGTCGCCTCTCTTGCTTGTTGCATCGGGGGCAAACTGTCCGTTGCCAACGCCGTTTATTATGCCCATAGAAGCAAGCTTATTTATAGCACCCTGTGCCCAAGAGCGTGATGACGTATCGTTAAATCTGCCGCTCTGTACAAGGCTTGAGCTGTTAAGCTTAGAGCCTGTTACAACGTTTCCGTCTGAGCCTCTGAGGGCAGGCGGATTAATTGTAAAGCCTTTAGGCGTTACGAAAGATCCTGTGCTTGCAACAGTGCCGGAGCTTGATGAATTTGAGCCTGATGCGCCCGTATTTGAGCCGGCTGCATTTGTATTTCCGGTGTTTGCACTTCCTGTATTTGTACTTCCTGTATTTGTATTTCCTGTGTTTGTATTTGAACCTGCTGAGCTTGAAGAGCTTGAAGAGCCTGAAGCCTTATGTGAAGAGCTTCCGCCGCCTCCTGAAGAATGGCTTCCTCCGTTTGAGCTGCTTGTTTGCTCTGAAGATTCTTCCGCTGAAGTCTGTTCATCAGATGATGTTTGTTCCGATGACGGCTCTGTTGCAGATTCGTCTGTTGATGTTTGCTCTGATGACGGCTCTGTTGCAGATTCGTCTGTTGATGTTTGTTCTGATGACGGCTCTGTTGCAGGTCCGTCTGTTGTTGTCTGCTCTGATGACGGCTCTGTTGCAGGTTCGTCTGTTGTTGTCTGCTCTGATGACGGATTTGTTGCAGATTCATCTGTTGTTGTCTGTTCTGATGATGAAGATTCTCCGTCTGTTGAAATCTCTTCTGAAGAGCTTTCTGTTGATGACTCTTCATCAGATCCGATTTTTTTCCACTGAGCAGTAATATTTGTATCCGCCGTTACATAAATTTTGTCTTCGGCATTCCTAAGCACTTCGCCTACAAGCCAGCCTTCAAATTCCATACCTTCAGGCGCTGTAAATTCGCACTCGGGAAGATTATATTTGCCGTCAACAGTCGCATTTGGCATTTCGCCTGTTCCTTCTCCTGCATCAAAGCTTATTTTAAAGCTTGGCGCTGATTCATCGAGGTAAACAGGCTTCCAATCGCCAAAGTAAAGTGCGGTTGTAATGTCTTCGCCGTTAATTTTAGGTTCTTTCAAAACTGAAGTTTCCGTATAAACACGGCTTGCTGAGTTATCTATATAGTTGTTATCGGCGTCAAGTGTAAGCTCTCTTGTATCATATTCATAATACTTTTTGGTTTCCAGCTCTTTGCCCTGACCGCCCCAAGCCTGCCAGCCTGCCGGTGCTATAAGTGATTCGCCCGGATTGCAGCTTTCCTCTATTGTTGTGTAAAGATAAGTAACCTCTGCCGCCGTTGTAGACCAAGGTCTGCCAAAGTAGCAAGGCTTAGCTCTTTTTTCGGAAGCTGTGTTAATACCCGGTGTTGTACTTGTTACAGTACAATATCTCATGAGATAACCTCTTTGGTTATCGGGGTTTTGCGTAGCTGTGATGTAAGCCACATCGTCTTTGTGATCGCTTATGTTAAGCATAAGTCGGCATTTGTCGAATATAGCTATCATGCCGCCGAATATGTAATCTGTTCCGCCCTGAACGGTACAGTCAACATAGTAGCTCTTTATGCCTGTAGTGCCATATAAAGTATCCTGACGGCCTATAAAGTTACAGTTTTTAAACTCTGAGTTGTCGCCCAAAACTGCCAAAGCCGCAGCTCTTTCAACAAATGGCTTGTTTTGAACGGCTGTGCTGCCGTATTCGGTAGGTCTTTCACCTTTTCCGTCGCCTTTGTGTTCAACAACAACGTCTTCGGATTCTTTCTTAGATATATACTGATTGAAAGAATTTTCGAATATAATGCCGTCCGCCTTAAAGCCTGCGCCTTGAACAACAACGGTTGCATTCCAGTATGAGCCGTTTGTAGTGCCTGCGCCGGGGTTTGTAAAGTGAGTATCTTTGCCGGCTGCCGCATTTGTCTTGTTAACTTCAAGTGCTTCTGCGCTCCACTTATTGTCTGTGCCCATGCTGTAGTAGTCGTAGCCGTGACCATAGTAAGAAGTAATTCTTACAGCATTATCATCTATATCTACGCCTTTGTTCTTTGTTTCGATGCTTGGTGATGCGCTTGCGTTTTTAAGGGTAATATTGTTTCCCTTAATAACGAGCATTTCTTCGTAGTTGCCCGGATCGATGAGAACAGTAACGCCTTGTTCGTCTGTCCTTACCATTTTATCGATTGCTTCTATTGCGTCTTTAATTGTTGTGTAATCCTTGTCGGCGCCTACTGTTATTGTATCCTTATACTCGATGGTATCGGATGCTTTTGTAATTTTAATTCCCGTAAGATATCCTGTTACGTCGGATGTATTTGTAAGCGTTACATAGCCTTCTGGGATATCTTCAGCCTTAACAACAAAGCTATAATTTTCGCTCTTGCCTGTGCTGTTTAAAGATGAAGTACATTCAAACGCTTCTGCAGCCGCACCTATTGTGTAGCTTCCTGAATAATAGAAACTTATATCAATTTTGTCGCCCACTTCCGCAGGTATGCCTATGCTTGAATTTGCGCCCATTGTTGCGTGATTTTTGCCGCTTTGTGCGCCAAAGCTTCCGCTTAATACCTTAAGACCAAGGTAATATTCGGGGAATTCAGTTCTGCCGCCTGTTTCAGCGTCTGTAAACAGCCATTCATATTTAGGATTAAACTCAACTGATATCTCTGCCGCCTCAGAATCAACCTTAAACATAGGCGTTGTTTTTTGCTGAAGCGGATATTTATCGAGATTATTTACAGCTATCTCGTATGTTCCGTTTCTGAGCTTAATTTCGTCACCGTCGTTAAATGTATAGGTATATTGAGTTTTTCCGTCCGTATGCATTTCAAGGGTATTTGTAAAGGTATAGCTTACGCCTGTTTTGTCCTCTACGCCTGTTAAATTAACGGTTACGGGGTATTTTTCTTTTTCTTTAAAGCTAAATACATGATCCGTTTTATCCTCTGAATATTTAATTGTTGGGTTTGTAAGCTCATAGTCGTTAATATTGTTTACAACTATATTGTATTCAACGTCTTTTTCGAGCTTAAGCTCAAATGTCATAGCGTCTGAATCGATTGTAAGCTCCGGAACATAAATTATGCCCTCTGCAGTAGGTTCAAACACTATCTCGGCTGAATCGAGAGTTTTTTTGTCAAGGCCGCTTATTGTACCGCTTACATTGGTAAGGCCAACGGATTCTATAGTTACATCAAGAGAATAGTCTTCTCCTGCGTTTTCACTGCTTATGTTAAGGTCGCTTTCAGAGCTTATAACATAGCCGTTAGCGCCGTCAAGAGCTAATTTATAATCATATTGCTCATAAATATAAGCTTCATATTTTCCGTCTGTAACCTTAACTTTTTGAACATCTCCGGTAATCTGGTTGGTAAATGTAATCTTATAGCCATCAGGAATTCCCGAAGCCTTTTCGACATTAACGCTTCCGCTTATTTTTACAACATTAGGATGTTCTCTGTAAAGCCTTGCAACACAAAGCTTTTCGTCGGGGTAATAAATCTTATAATCTCCGTCTTCCGGGGCGTTGAATACTATTTCATAAACATCGCCTGAACTTTTTACGGCAATATCAACAGATTTTATAACCTCGCCAACTTGGTTGCCGTCTGTATCCATCTTAGCAAATTTTGCGGTTGCGGCTGTACCGTTTGAGGTAAGCCAAGCTGTGATAATATCATTTTTCTTAACATTTCTTAAGCCAACATAATCATCGGCAGTTTTTCCTTTGTTGGAATAAAGTATGCCGTGTGCGGCAACATCTGTACCGTCAGCCTTGTGAACTGTGTAAGATTTGCTGTCGTAAACCGCAAGAGCGGAATTATCTGATCTTAAGCGTGTAAATTGTCCGCCTGAAGTAGCCCAAACAAGATCTCCCTCTTCAATCTTTCCTAAAAGATTACTTGTACTTACGCCGGGCACAGCATCATCGTTTTCTGTACAATCAACCCATGCGCCATTTTCAAGGATTTTATCTTTTTTATAAAATCCGTTTATTACTTCCGCATTAAGCTTATTTTCGTATTTTTCGGCATCAAGCTGCTCTGCGCCAAAATCCCATACATCAATTTTGCCGTTTCCTTGAGTTTCAGGGGGCGCTGTTGATTCATGCACTACATCAATGCCGTGCAGATAACAAGTTCCTCCGTTAGAATAAGTAAACTCGATTGTTGCAGGCTCGTCGCCTTCATATTTAAATGTAATTCCATCTTTACATGCTGTTGTCTTTGCATCGGCTGAAGCCGGAATTACATCAGGTGAGCTTGTTGAAAGCGTTGAGCCTTCCTTCTGACCGTTAGTATACTGACAGCCTTTAAAGGTTATAGTTGCATTTCTGCCTACCATAACGCTTAATTTAGTGCCGCTTCCAAATTGTATACCATGATTATCGGCATGCTTTTTGGCGCTTGAAACGCTTACCCAGCCGTCTTTCCATACTCCCTTTGATTCCGCAGCTGTTGTAAGACCGCCTGCCTCTGCCTCTGTTTCAAAATCAATTGAATAATCTTCTTCGGGTATCGGAATGGGGTCGCCTTCGTTTTCAACAATAACACCCGGCATATAAGTTCTATATGCCGCAAAAGAAAGCTTAATAACATTTTGTTCGCCCGTATAATTTATTGTAACATTCTCAGATGAATCAGGGTTCTGCAAAAATTGTGTACAACTCTTTTCTTCGCTTTGCAAGCTTTGAGCATCTGAAGGCTCTATGCTTCCGCCATCAAAAAGCGCTGAAGCTGTAACGGCTGGTCCTTGTTTATTGTTAGTGTCTTTGGGAAGAGTTATTTTTGCATTTCCCGCTACGTTAATGAGCAAATAAACTGGCGTGCTAAAAGTTATGCCATAACGTGCATCAGAAGAATTTAAGCTAACATCTCCGTTAATTTTAATGTATTTTGAATCATCGCCTAAACCATGACCTTCATCTGCTACATATTTTGTAAAATCATACTTCTGTGTGGTTCCTTTTTCTGGATATTCATATTCATCTTTAGGAAGAAGATTGTAAATATTAAAGCCGTGTATATATGCCTGACCTGTGCCTGAAACATTAAATACCAAAGTTGTCGCTTTGCCTGTGTATGTAAATTCCATAGGAGCATTACAACCGTTTTTATCATTTCCAAAATTCATAGTCTTTGGCGATACGGTTTCACTTTCAGCGGTAATGCTGTAAGTATTATTTGCATACTGACATTCATAAAACGTAATTTTGGCATCTCCTGCAACCTTAACGCTAATTTTAGTGCCGCTTTGCATTTGGGCACCGTGACCGCCACCATTCTTCGTTGCATTTTCCATTGTCACCATGCCGCCAAGCCAAGAACCGGAACCGCTTTCCGTGCTTAAGCCGCCGTCGTCACCATTTTTAATATCCACGTTGTAGGTTTCCCCTGCGACAGGCTCGCCGTCTTCGGCGCTTGTAAGCTGTATGCCGTCATCGTTAGCTAAAAGATCGTATCCAACTGCGTCGCTGCTTAATACGGTATCGCTGCCATCGGGGCTTGCTGATGATTCTGAATATGCCGTAAAAGCATTGCATAACATAGCGGAAACAATCATAACAAAAGCTATCAAGCCGCTTATTCTTCTTTTAAAAGCTATACTCATTAAAAAATTTCCCTCCTTTATTTTTGTTTATTTTTGTTTTTGTCTATACATAGAAAAGGCTATCCCCATTTTTGCGGCTTTATGTGTTTAGCCTGTCTTTGAATAGACATATAAGACTGTATGCAACAATCCTTAATTTAATTATATCAAATTTCAAAATAAAAGCAATAATGCGCACAAATATTTTTTACACAAAAAAAGCCCATTAAAAATGGGCAAAATGCGGATAACAGGACTTGAACCTGCACGAGCAAAAAGCCACAGGAATCTGAATCCTGCGCGTCTACCAATTCCGCCATATCCGCATATGACAAATTGTATTTTAGCATTTTTTTATATTAAAGTCAACAAAAATTTTTATTGTATAATTTATTTGGGGCTGATAAATCAGCCCCATAAACAGACATATAAATCATACTAATTTTTTCTGTCCGCTCTTGCGATTTTCATAGCTTCTTTCCAAGCATCTCTAAGCTCTCTCAATAGCCCCAACGCCTCTTCAAGCTTATCCTTATCCTTTTTCATATTAGCTGCGGAAAGCGCTCGGTAAATGTAATCATAAACCAAATTAAGCTGCTGTGAAATTTCATAATCCTTTTTTAAAGTAAATTGAAATTCTCTTACAATATCCTGCATTTTTTGGATAAGAGTATTTGTTTTTGCAAAATCCTTTTGCTCCAAGGCAATTAAGGCTTGATTGCCGAATTTCACAGCCCCGTCATAAAGCATAAGCGTAAGCTCTTCGGGTGTCGCCGTATAAATTGAATCTGCCTTAAGCTGTGCGTAAGGGTTGTTAATTGCCATATGCCCCTCCTGTAATAAATTCCTTTAACGGATACTATCTTTTTTCATCAATAATAATTCCGGCAAGCTCCTGCATTTTGGCAATCATATCAAGATTTTCTTCTGATGGGATTTCTTTTATAATCTCACCTGTTTCAGAATCCTTAACATCAACAATAAGTCTGCCTGTGGCCTCATGTATGCGATAACCGAATTCTCTTTTAATCATAAGAGCCTTAAGGCTTGAGTTTGCAGAATCAATCGCCTTTGAAAGCTTATTAAGATAATTTTCTGACGTTTGGTTCTCTTTTTTTGAGTTTGCCGTCTGAGCATTGTTTGATCCTGAATTATTGTCAAAAACCTTAGCCTTAAGCTCGGCAGCGGAAGCTTTTTCATGAGATATTTTAGGCGTTTCGTCCTGCTTTGGCTCATAAGAACCGGAATTTATTTTTGCTGTAACCTTCAGACTATCAAAATCCATTTTAATAGACCCCCTTTTAAACTTTTACTGTTTGCTGTCAAACCTTGAGCCCCTTATATCCATAGAAGCATAGCCGCCGTATGAAACATTATACTTTTTTTGGATTTTGGTATTTTTTAGGTTTGACCTCAGCTTTTCTTTAAGATTATTCATAGTTTTAAGATTTATTTTATCCAAACTTATGATATCTTTAATTAATTCATTATTTTTATTTTCAATGGCTTTTACATCCTTATAACCGCCATTATTTAAAGCCTTTATTTTTGTTTCCAAGCCGCTTAGCCTGTCGATATATTTTTGTTTTTGCTCGACATAAGATAAGATATTGGGAATTTCTTCTTCGGTTTCATCAAAGCTGTGGCGGCTTATATAATCAAGAAATTCTTGAAGTATTTTATTTTTTTGATTAAGAAGGCTTAATAACTCACTCATAAAATCACCCTGTTAAGCAAGCATGCTGTAAATTGCGTCAAGCTGAGAATTGCTGTTGTTTACAGCGCTTTCCATTGCTGAAAAAAGCTGATAATAGTGATTTTCCTTGCTGGCAAGCCTTGAAAGCTCTTTTTCAATCTGGTCGTTAAGAGCTGATATCTGCTTAGACAATGCATTTTCACTTACAGAAGCTGTACCCACAATACCGGCTTTGTTTCTCAGCGAACCTGTAGAGCCTACAGCGCCTTTAAGTATTTCATTCATTTTGTCGCCAAGTCCCGTTTTGGTCTGTGTGAAAAGCTCTTGTATAGCATTGCCGTTGTTTTCGATTGCCTCTTTAAGCTTAGTTTCGTCAACCTCAAGCACACCGCCTTTAGTGTAGTCGCTTGTTGTTGTTACGCCGATTTGATAAAGAGAAATTTTTGTTCCGTCTGATGTTGTAACGCCGCTGTAGAGAGCAGAACGCATATTAGAAAGCAAACCGCTTATTATGCTGTCGTTATAGAGCAAACCTTTTTTAGCTTCGGTTTCCCATTTTTCGATTTCATCTTCGCTCATTTCTTTCTTTTCTTCATCAAGCAGAGGCTCATAATAAGAATAATTGCCTTTTGTGCCGGATTTTGAGCGAGCTGTCTTTACTTCTGTCTGAAGCCCTTCTATAAGCTCGTTGTATTCCTTAACAAATTCCTTTATTTTATCCACCATAGCATCGGAATCATAAGTTGAGCCAACCGTAACAACTCCGTCTGTTACGGAATTAAGCGTTATTTTCATTCCGTCCAAATCAACATCGTTGCTGCTTCTTGTGGTTTTAACGCCGTCTATTTCCAGTTCGGCGTCCTGAGCCTTAACGGTATGATTTGCTTCGCTTGATGTATCTATGCCGATTTTTCCCATAAGATCGCTTGCATTTTTATCAAACGTAATCTGATTAACGGCGCCTGTTTCGTTTGCTTCAAGCTTGAAAACCTTTGTAACGGAATTGTAGCTCATAGTAACGCCTGTGCCGGTGCTGATTTTTTTCATCATTTCGTTAAGACTGTCTTTGCCGGTAAGCGTAACATCTGTTCCGTTAATTTTGAGAGTATACTCCTCGCTATCGCCTATCTCAAGCAATCCGCCGACTGTTGAATTTGAAGAAACCATAGAGGTGGAATCTCCGCTGACAAAGCCCATATCTGCAAGGCTGCCGGTATGAGTAAGACTTTTACCCTGATTTTCTCCCTCAAAGCTTACAAGAGTACCCGTGCTTACCATAATATCGGTGTCGGCTGAAGAATTTGTAAATTTAATTTTATACTCTTTTTGGCCGTCAACAGTTTCTGTAACCAAAGAAGCGGATACTCCGCTAAATCCGCTGTCGCTTAAAGCGGTGTTAATCTTTTCGATAAGGCTGTCATTTGTTTCATTTGCATCTACTTTTACCAAAATACTTTTCCCGTTTACACTAAATGTGTACTCTTTAGGATCTTTTTTTAATTCTTCTATATCAAATTTTTCTGATGTAACACTTTGCGCATCTCTTGCGCCGCTTTCATTTAATGTAAGAACATGACCGCTGCCGCCGTCTGCATTAACTTTAAATTGGAATGTACCTTTGCTGCTGTCAGTTACCTCAACCTTTTGACTGCCGCTGCCGTCTGTGCCGAAAGCAGATTTAAGCTTTTCGTTTAATAAATTTTTAAGCTTTTCGCCGTCAGTACCTCCGCTTGCTGAATCAAACTCATCTCTTGTAACTTTAATAATCTTGCTTGTACCGTCCAAATTAGCGGCAAACTGGAGCGGCATATCCTCTGTTATTGTAGCGGCAACATCATCAAGGCTCTTGCTTGATGCCATTTCTCTGCTCATTTGAGAGCTTGTGTAAGTATCTGCGGTTGCCAGCTTGTTAACCTTAACATCAAAGCTTGCGCTGGATCTCGAGCTGTTAATGGTGATTGCCTTAGATTCTGTATCACCGCTCATAACTGTATTTTTAAAATTTTGAAAAGCAACTGAATATCTAAAGTTTGTACTTGAGGATGAATTTCCAAACCATTTATCCTGGAAAGATTGGAGCTTGCTTATAATGCTTCTGTAAGCCTCTTGCTGCCATTGAAGCTTAGTAGACTTTCTCTGAAGATTATTATATTTGGATGATTCAGCTTTCATCATCTTTTCAACAAGGCCATCGATATCCATACCTGAGCTGAGGCCTGTAACTCTTGTTGTGCCGGTATAACTCATAAAATTTCCTCCTTTCCGGAAACACGAAATAAATTTATTTATAGTCAGGCGCTTCCATTTATATTAGCAGAATACCTTTTTAATATCTATATTCTCTAAATAATATATCGGAAAAAAAAATAAATTCTTAACACTCTATTCAGATTTTTATAGGTTTAATCAAATATTTAATATTATCCGAAGCAATAAAGCCCGACTTTTTGTAAAACGTAAAGGATGGAATATTTTCTTCCGTCACAAGCTCTATAATTTCAACCCCTTCAGCCGACAATATTTTTTCGCTTTGTAGTAAAAATTCTTTTCCCAAGCCTTTATTCTGCATAGCTCTCGATATAAATATTTCATTAATATAATACCTTTTGTTTTTAAAGCGTTTGTTTATAACGCCTAAGCAGCCTCCTCTTATTTTATTATTTTGTGCAAAAATAAAACCCCTGAAATTAGGAGTATTTTCAAAATCGATAAAATATTTTGTTATACTGCTTCTGCTCATCCATTTATAATTAAAAGGGGGATTGTAATAGATATCGAAAAAGATATCTGCAAGCTCTTCTCTGTAATTATTTTTATAATTTAAAACCATAAAAACACCCTCAATACAAACTTTTTTTATGTTATTCTCAGCCTTTTATAAGGAACAAAAGGCTCAAACTGTCAATAATTTTAACGAAGTAACTTAAAGCGTCGCAGACTTTTAATCCGCAGCAGGAATATTTCCTGCGAAGAAAAAGGTAGTTTCAAGGGTAATCCCGATGGAACGAACCTTTTATACCTCTGTTTATTTTCGAAAAAGTCCACTGACTTTTTCGAAGCTCAAAGCCTTTTATAAGGAACAAAAGGCTCGTTTCACAGCCACAAAAAGCCTTGAAACTCGCCTTTTCATTTGATAAATATAATTTTATTGATTAAACAAGCTCGATTATAACCTCTTCAGCGCCGTCACCATGTCTTGCGCCTAATTTTATTATACGAGTATAACCGCCCTTGCGGTCTGTATATTTTGGCGCAATTTCATCAAACATTTTGGCAGCCATATCCACCTTTTTTGTGTTTGCTCTCTTTTTTCTGCCATCGGCAGGAGTTTCCACAACAGGATAAAGGACGCTTAACATTTTTCTTCTTGCATTTAAACGAGCAGGATTATCCTTTTTAATCGTTTTGTCAACCTCATCATAAACGGTAACTCTCTTGCCATTAACGTTTTCTTTAATTCTCTTGCCTTTATCATCTTTTTTGGCAACCTTAGCCTTAACAGTAACTTCAACAAAGTTATCTTTTTCCTTTACAGCAAGAGTAATTAACTTTTCGGCAATTTTTCTGATTTCCTTAGCCTTAGCTTCGGTAGTTTTAATTCTGCCGTGATATAATAAATTGGTCACCTGATTGCGAAGCAGCGCCTTACGCTGGCTTGAAGTGCGACCAAGCTTTCTGTATTTGGCCATTGCTAATCCTCCTTAATTTTATTCGTCATTTGGCTTTAACGAAAGGTCAAGTTCAGCCATTTTATTAAGCACTTCATCAAGGGACTTGCGTCCAAGATTACGTACTTTCATCATGTCATCTTCAGTTTTGTTTGCAAGGTCTTCAACTGTGTTAATACCGGCACGTTTAAGGCAGTTATAAGAACGAACGGAAAGGTCAAGCTCTTCAATGCTAAGCTCAAGAACCTTTTCTTTTTTATCCTCTCCCTTTTCAACCATAACCTCTGTATTTTTTGCATTATCGGATAAATCGATAAAAAGCGCCAAATGTTCACTAAGCACTTTTGCTCCTAAGCTGATAGCCTCATCGGGAGCTGTTGTTCCGTTTGTCCAAACCTCGATTGTAAGCTTGTCATAATCGGTAATTTGCCCAACACGGGTATCCTCCACAAGGAAATTAACCCTGCGAACAGGAGTATACAAAGAGTCGACAGGTATAAGTCTAAGCGGTGAATCGGGCTTTTTATTTTTTGATGCTTCAAAATAGCCTCTGCCCTTAGTGATAGTAATTTCAGCAAAAAGCTTGCTTTCAGAACCGCCGCTTAAGGTTGCGATATGAAGCTCAGGGTTGAGGATTTCTATATCGGAATCAACCTTAATATCCTTTGCGGTAATTTCACCCTCGCCAACAAAATCGATATAAGCCATTTTAGGCTCATCGCTTTCGCTGTTGTTTTTGATTGCAAGATTTTTCAAATTCAAAATAATTTCCGTAACGTCTTCCTTAACTCCGGGTATAACGCTGAACTCATGAAGCACGCCGTCAATTTTAACATTGCTCACCGCCGCACCGGGTAAGGATGATAAAAGAATCCTTCTTAAGGAATTGCCTAAAGTAGTGCCATAGCCTCTTTCGAGGGGCTGAATGACAAAACGGCCGTATTTGCCATCCGGTGACATTTCAGCAATTTCAATACGAGGCTTTTCAAATCCTAACACTCATTGAACCTCCCTTATAAATTATCTTAAACAACATAAACGAATTACCGATATTATTTAGAATAAAGCTCGACAATAAGAGTTTCGTTTACTTCAAAATCGAGCTGATCTCTTTCCGGAAGAGATAATACGCTGCCTGAAAGAGCTTCTTGATTGGAGCTAAGCCATGCGGGAACGATTCTTGATGAAGTAATCTCAAGAACATCTTTAAATCTTTGGAGATCTTTTTTGCTTTCCTTAACTTCTATAACATCTCCAACCTTAACCTGATAAGAAGGTATATTAACCTTTTTGCCGTTAACAACAATAAGATTGTGACGAACTATCTGTCTTGCTTCTCTTCTTGTGCGGCCAAGGCCCAATCTGTAAACGATATTATCAAGTCTTAATTCGAGCAGACGAAGAAGGTTTTCACCGGAAATACCATTCATTTTTTCAGCTTTTTTATAATAATTTCTAAACTGCTTTTCAAGCACGCCGTAAATAAATTTAACCTTTTGCTTTTCTTTAAGCTGAACACCGTATTCGCTTAATTTTCTCATAGACCTTTTGCGTTTGCTTGCCTTTTTTGTTACGCCAAGAACGCTTGGGTCAATACCAAGGTATCTGCATCTTTTAAGAACAGGACCCATTTCCTTTGCCATTTAAGCTTGCACCTCCATATATATCAAACAAAATTTTTAATACAAATATAATTATACTCTTCTTCTTTTTGGCGGTCTGCATCCGTTGTGAGCAACGGGAGTAACGTCCTTAATCATAGTAACGTCAAGGCCTGCCGCCTGCAAAGCACGTATAGCCGCTTCACGTCCGCTTCCCGGGCCTTTAACAAAAACCTCAACCGTTCTTAAGCCATAATTTTTTGCTGTAACGGCAGCCTTATCCGCAGCCATCTGCGCTGCGTAAGGAGTTGATTTTCTGGAACCTCTGAAGCCTAACTCTCCGGCGCTTGCCCAAGAAAGAGCATTTCCCTGAGAATCTGTAATAGTAACTATAGTATTGTTAAAAGTTGACTGTATATGAGCCTGACCACGGTCAACAACCCTTTTGTCACGACGTCTGCGGCCGGCTGTTTTGTTAACTGTCTTTCTAGCCATTTAAAATAGAGCCTCCTTAAATTATTTTTTCTTGTTCGCAACAGTTCTTCTCGGACCTTTTCTGGTACGGGCATTAGTTTTGGTATTCTGTCCTCTTACGGGCAGTCCTTTTCTGTGACGTATGCCTCTGTAGCATCCGATTTCGACAAGACGCTTAATGTTAAGAGCGATCTCTCTTCTTAAATCACCTTCAACCTTTTGGGTATTATCTATAACCTCTCTTATTCTTGCTACCTCATCGTCAGAGAGATCCCTTACTCTGGTATCCGGATTAACACCCGCCTCTTTAAGGATTCTGTTTGAGCTGGCACGGCCGATGCCGTAAACATAAGTAAGGCCTATTTCAATACGTTTTTCTCTAGGTAAATCTACACCCGCAATACGAGCCATGTATAAACTGCACCTCCTGATAAAATCAACGGTTAAATAAACCGCTTCAACAACAATCAATAACCTAAATCATCGCTTTATATAGGCTATCGAGGGTTAGCGCCCCTCTTTAAACCATAGGATAAATCAACCCTGTCTTTGTTTGTGCTTAGGGTTTTCGCAGATGATTCTTACGCTTCCTTTTCTTTTTATAACTCTGCACTTTTCGCACATAGGCTTGACAGATGGTCTAACCTTCATTTTCAAAACTCCTTTCATCATTTATCTCTCCAAGTAATTCTGCCCTTTGTCAAATCATATGGCGACATTTCAACTCTAACCTTGTCGCCCGGTATAATTCTTATAAAATTCATACGCAGCTTACCTGATATATGAGCCAATATTTGATGTCCATTTTCCAACTCTACCTTAAACATAGCGTTTGGAAGCTTATCGATAACAACACCGTCCACTTCAATAGCGTCGTTTTTAGACAAGGCGTCAACCTCCTTAAACCATTACAACTGATTAATATAAGCTTTTAATGCTTTTCTTATATCTGCATCGTTCAGATAGATATTTTCATCAAGCTTCGTTTTTATATTATAATCTATTTTCTTGATAATTTGAATATGTTTTTTGTTTTTCTTCTTAGGATTATCGAGCTTTCTCAAATCTCCGTCAACAATATAAACATAGTTCTCATCAAAATCAAAAACGATAAACGGCCTGTGCTTATCACGGCCTGCCTTTGAATATACAAACTGACCCTTCATGCACAATGTATTTCACTCCCAGCCGTATCTTTTTTTGCATCTCTTATTTAAAGGTCTGCTCAAGAGTATTTATAATTTCACGGCTTATCTTTTCAATTTCTCCCTCTCCGTTAAATTCGCATACAAGGCCTTTTTGCCTGTAGTATTCGATAACGGGAGCGGTATTGGAATGATAAACCTCAAGTCTGTTTTTTACGGTCTGTTCATTGTCATCCTTGCGCTGTATAAGCTCAGCGCCGCAGGAATCACATATTCCCTCTGATTTTGGGGGATTGTACTTAATATGATACATCTGTGCACATTTGGGACAGCTTCGGCGTCCTGCCATACGCTCGATGATCTTGTCATCCTCAACGCTTATAAGTATAACCTTGTCAATGCCGCCTGTAATATCATTTAAACCTTCGGCTTGGCTTACATTTCTGGGATATCCATCGAGGATATATCCTTTTTTGCAGTCATCTTTTTTAATTCTTTTTGCCAAAAGGGCGCTTACGATATCATCGGAAACAAGACCTCCCGAGTTCATAATATCTATAATTTTAAGACCCAGTTCTGTTTTGTTGTTTGTTTCTTCTCTAAGCAAATCGCCCGTTGAAATATGAGCTATGCCAAAATGTTTGGATAAAATTTTTGCCTGAGTGCCCTTGCCGGCGCCGGGGCATCCGATAAGTATAAGCTTCACAGCCAACAACCTCCCTTTAAATTATACACAAAATTCATATAAATAAACCGACCTAACCCCGAAAGGAGTGCGAAGCGCACCCCATCGGCTAGCTTAAAAAGCCCTTGTAATGGCGCATCAGCATCTGGGATTCAAGCTGTTTGATAATTTCAAGCGCAACACCTGTTACGATAAGCAGAGTAGTTCCGCCAAAGCCTATGTTATTAATACCGAAAGCCCATTCCAACGCTACCGGAATCATTGCTATTATAGCATAAAAGCAAGCTCCTATAAGTGAGATTCTGTCAACAACATTCTGAATAAAATCAGACGTAGGCTTTCCGGGTCTTATGCCCGGGATAAATCCGCCGCTTTTCTTCATATTTTCCGCAACCTCAATAGGATTAAACGCAAAAGATGTATAGAAGAATGTAAAGCAGAATATCAAAATTATATACAATATAGCCCCTACCGGATGAGAAGTTTCCAAAACAGCGGCAACGCTTCCAAGCCAATCGGGTTTCCAGAGCTGATAAATTGTACGAGGAAACTGTAAAAGAGAAATTGCAAAGATAATTGACATAACACCTGCTATATTAACCTTTATAGGTATATAAGTGCTTTGTCCTCCAAGCATTTTCCTTCCAACCATTTTTTTGGAATACTGAACCGGTATCCTTCTTTCGCCGTCCTGCACAAGAATTACAAATCCGACAAGCACAGCAAATATCAGCACAAGAGCAACAACCTTAAGCCAGCCGTTTGTTCCGCCTTGGCTTCCTATAAGATAGAGGTTCTGCGCTCCGTTTTTAAGCCCTGCCAAAATATTGGCAAAAATGATAAATGAAGAACCGTTTCCTATTCCTTTTTCAGTAAGCTGCTCACCAAGCCACATAATAAATATAGTACCCGTTACCATAGAAAGCAGCGCAATGCCATAAACGAAGAAATTTTGATAGGTAAATGCCGAATGTATGGAATAAACCTGCCCTGCGCCTTGGAAGAATGAAAGCGCAACGGCGACAACTCTTGTATATTGGGCAATTTTTTTTCTGCCTTCTTCGCCTTCTTTGTTAAGCTGCTCAAGCTTGGGTATTGCAACTGTTAAAAGCTGCATAATAATTGAAGAAGTAATATAAGGTCCGATACCCATAGCAAATATTGTTCCGTATGCACCGCCTGTAATCAGGTTAAACAGAGTACTGTTTTCGTTGCCCGAAAGCTTTGTTATATCGATGCCGGGAACATAAATTGCCGTACCTATTCTTATAATAAGAAGCACTAAAAGCATATAAAACAATCTTTGACGAATCTCTTTAATTTTCCACGCATTTCTGAACGTAGCAAACAATTAGATCACCTCTGCTTTTCCGCCTGCCGCTTCAATCTTTTCTTTAGCACTTTTGCTGTATTTATTAACCTTTACTGTTAATTTTTTATTAAGCTCACCAACACCGAGTATTTTAACTCCATCCTTAGGGTTTGAAACCAATCCTTTTGACTGAAGAGCCGCTATATCAACAACGGCGCCGTCTTCAAAAACATTAAGATGAGTAAGATTAACGGCAATAATTTCCTTGTGGTTGATGCAAGTAAATCCTCTTTTTGGTATTCTTCTGTAAAGCGGCATCTGACCGCCCTCAAAGCCCGGTCTTACACCGCCGCCTGAACGAGCGTTTTGTCCTTTATGACCCTTGCCTGCTGTTTTGCCGTTTCCTGAGCCATGACCTCTGCCCCTGCGGAAAGAATTGTGTTTGGAACCCTCTGCCGGTTTTAATTCATGCAACTTCATTAAGGCGCACCTCCTTTTTTTAAAATTAAATTTCCTCAACCTTTAATAAATGGCTTACCTGCTTAATCATACCTCTTATAGCCTCGTTATCTTCTTTAATAACGCTTCTGTTGGTTTTTCTTAAGCCAAGAGCCTCAACAGTTTTTTTATGCTTAGGAATAGAACCTATAGTAGATTTAGCCAATGTAATTTTCAAACTCATTGTTAAAAGCCCCCTTAGCCTAAAATTTCTTCAACAGACTTTCCACGAAGTCTTGCAACCCTTTCGGGAGTGGTAATGCTTTCAAGCCCTGCAATGGTTGCATTTACAACATTGCGTTTGTTGTTGGAGCCTAAAGATTTTGTTCTGATATTTTTAATTCCCGCAAGCTCAAGCACAGCTCTTGCCGGGCCGCCTGCTATAATGCCTGTTCCTTCCGGAGCCGGCTTAAGAAGAACATTTGCGCTTCCGAATTTTCCTATTGTTTCATGATAGATGCTTCCGGCTTCATTTCTTTCAACATATATAAGATGCTTAAGAGCATCGTCCTTTCCCTTTCTGATAGCTTCCGGAATTTCGGTTGCTTTGCCAAGGCCCACGCCTACATGACCCTGCTCGTCGCCTACAACCACCAATGCTGCAAAACGGAAGGTACGGCCGCCTTTAACAACCTTTGTAACTCTTTTGATAGTTACAACATTATCTTTTAAATCAAGCGCACTTGCGTCAATTTTTTTTCTCAAAATACTCCCTCCCTTTTAAAATTGTAATCCGGCTTCTCTTGCCGCATCAGCCAACGCCTGTATTTTGCCGTGATAAACATATCCGCCTCTGTCAAAAACAACGGCTTTAATACCCTTTTCAAGCGCTCTGCGGGCAACCTCTTCGCCTACAGCCTTTGCCGCTTCAACATTGGAGGTTTTGGAAATTTTTTCTTTAACCGAAGCCTCCATAGTGGAAGCAGCGCATATTGTATTTCCAAGTGTATCATCGATAACCTGAGCATAAATATGCTGATTGCTTCTAAAAACCGCCAACCTAGGCTTCTGTGCCGTACCGGATATCTTATTGCGAAGCCTAAAGTGACGCTTAGCTCTTGCTTTAGCTCGTGATGGCTTATTAATCATAGAGATTTCACTCCTTTATTATTTCTTGCCGGTTTTGCCGACCTTGCGTCTGATAGTTTCAGTTTCATATTTAATACCCTTGCCCTTATAAGGCTCCGGCGGACGTTTAGTTCTTATTTCGGCTGCAAACTGACCAACCTTTTCCTTATCTATGCCTGAAACGGTAATTTTATTTGTTCCCTCAAGAGTAGTTGTAATTCCCTCGGGATCAAACATCTCAACAGGATGAGAATATCCTAATGTAAGTGTAAGCTTATTTCCGCTTTTTGCAGCTCTGTAGCCTACGCCGTTAATTTCGAGAACCTTTTTATATCCGTTAGTAACGCCCTCAATCATATTTGCTATAAGCGTTCTTGTAAGCCCATGCAAAGACTTATATCTCTTTAAATCACTGGGGCGCTTAACAACAACCTGTGCATCCTCCACGGTAATTGTCAAATCGTCTACCAATTTTCTTGTTAAAGTACCCTTGGGGCCTTTAACGGTAATAACGTTGCCTTCCTCAAGCTTAACATCCACGCCGGCAGGGATTGCAACAGGCAATTTACCAATTCTTGACATTTCTTTACACCTCCTTAAAATTAAATATTACCAAACAAAAGCGATAACCTCGCCGCCAACGCCAAGCTTTCTTGCTTCCTTGTCGGTAACGATACCCTTATTTGTAGATACGATAGCGGTACCGAGTCCTCCCAACACCCTTGGAAGCTCATCTCTGTTGGCATAAACTCTAAGGCCCGGCTTAGATATTCTTTTAATGCCGGAAATTGTCTTTTCGTTTTTGTCTTTACCGTATTTAAGAGTAATGCGCATTGTTCTTTTTACGCCGTCCTCAATAATTTCAAAACCTTTAACATAACCTTCGTTTGTTAAGATAGAAGCGATTGCTTCTTTCACTTTTGATGAAGGTACATCTACTGTATTGTGTTTAGCAGTGTTTGCATTTCTGATTCTTGTAAGCATATCTGCAATAGGATCGCTCATTGACATTTTCAAAAACCTCCTTTCTGTGATTACCAGCTGGCCTTCTTAACTCCCGGGATTTGACCTTTATAAGCTAATTCACGGAAGCAGATACGACAAATGCCAAACTTTCTCAAATAACCATGCGGTCTGCCGCAGATTCTGCAGCGAGAGTATTCTTGAGTAGAGAATTTTTTAGTTCTCTTCTGTTTTACGACCATAGATTTTTTAGCCATAATTCCTGCTCCTCCTTATTTTCTAAAAGGCATACCGAACAATCTCAGCAGCTCTCTTGCTTCCTCGTCTGTTTTTGCTGTTGTAACAAAAACAATATCCATTCCTCTGATTTTGTCAATCTTGTCATATTGTATTTCCGGGAACATAAGCTGCTCTTTAACACCTAATGTATAATTTCCTCTGCCATCGAAAGAATCGGCGCTTACGCCTCTGAAGTCACGTACACGAGGCAAAGCAAGATTAATAAGCTTGCTTGCAAAGCTGTACATTTTTTCGCCTCTTAATGTAACCTTGCAGCCAATAGGCATTCCTGCTCTGAGCTTAAAAGCGGCGATTGATTTTTTAGCCTTTGTAACGATAGGCTTCTGACCTGAGATAATTGATAAATCATTTACGGCATTTTCAATAGCCTTAGCATTTTCTTTTGCTTCGCCAAGTCCCATATTGATAACTATCTTTTCAATTTTCGGAACCTCTAATTTATTTTTGTATGAAAACTTTTTGATCATTTCATCAACAATCTTAGTTTCATATAATTCTCTGAATGCGTTCACGTTTAATTTACCTCCCTTCTATCAGTCGATTGCTTCTGAGCTTATTTTTGCAATTCTTGTTTTAACATTTTTGCCTTCGCTGTTTTTTTCCACTTTATATCCGATTCTGGTAGGCTTTCCTTTATATAAATACATAACGTTTGAAGCATCAATGGCAGCCTCGACTGAAATAATGCCCCCCTGCTGATTCATTGCATTTGGTTTTCTGTGTTTTTTAACAATATTAACGCCCTCAACAATAACTTTGTTGTTTTTTGCGTCAACCTTAAGGATCTTTCCCTGCTTGCCTTTATCCTTGCCTGCGATAACAACAACCTTGTCATTCTTTTTAAGCTTCACAGTCAGCACACCTCCTTATTATAACACTTCGGGTGCAAGAGATAATATCTTCATATACTGCTTTTCTCTAAGCTCTCTTGCAACCGGCCCGAAAATACGGGTACCTCTGGGATTTTTGTCATCTCTTATAATAACTGCCGCATTTTCATCAAACTTAATATAAGAACCATCCGGACGAGAAGCTCCTTTTTTTGTTCTTACTATAACAGCCTTAACAACCTCGCCCTTTTTAACAACGCCGCCCGGTGTTGCATCTTTTACGGTTGCAACAATTACGTCGCCTATATTAGCGTATCTTCTGGTTGAACCGCCTAAAACTCTGATGCACAACAATTCTTTAGCGCCTGAGTTATCGGCAACCACAAGTCTTGATTCCTGTTGTATCAATGTAACTGCCTCCTTTCAAGGAAATTATTTAGCCTTTTCGATAATGCTTACAAGTCTCCATCTCTTTTCTTTTGAGAGAGGTCTTGTTTCCATAACCTTAACGGTATCGCCTATGCCGCATTCGTTATTTTCGTCATGGGCCTTTAATTTGTAGGTTTTCTTAACTATTTTTTTGTATAACGGATGTCTTACATTATCCATAACGGCAACAACGATAGTTTTGTCCATCTTATCGCTTACAACCTTGCCGATTCTAGTTTTACGAAGATTTCTTTCCACTAAGTGTCCCTCCTTTTACAGACCCTTTTGCTTTTGAGTGATTACAGTCTGAATACGAGCGATATTTTTTCTTACCTCTTTAATTCTGGCTGTATTGCTCAATTGATTGGTAGCGTTTTGGAATCTTAAGTTAAACAGCTCTTTTTTTGCAGAAACCAAATCATTATTTAATTCTTCGCCGGATTTGCCTCTAAGTTCTTCAAGATAATTTTTACTCTTCACTGCTATCACCATCCATTCCCTGATCCTGACGGGACACAATCTTACACTTTATGGGAAGCTTGTGTACTGCAAGGCGCAATGCTTCTTTGGCAGTTTCTTCATTTACACCTGCTATTTCAAACATAACTCTGCCCGGCTTAACAACCGCAACCCAATATTCGGGAGAGCCTTTACCGGAACCCATTCTTGTTTCGGCGGGCTTTTCTGTAATCGGCTTATCCGGGAAAATTTTTATCCAAACTTTACCGCCTCTTTTGATATATCTTGTCATAGCGATACGGGCAGCCTCAATCTGATTTGAGCTGATCCAGCTTGGCTCCATAGCCACAATACCGTATTCACCGTAAGTAATCTTATTGCCTCTTGTAGCCTTTCCCTTCATACGGCCCCTAAACTGCTTACGTCTTTTAACTCTTTTAGGCATTAACATTACTCTTCACTCCCTTCCTTTTTATCCTTTTGAGGAAGAATTTCACCTTTATAAATCCAAACCTTAACGCCGATCTTGCCATAAGTGGTATTAGCTTCGGCAAAACCATAATCTATATCCGCTCTTAAAGTCTGAAGAGGGATTGTTCCATCATGATAATGCTCTGTACGAGCCATTTCAGCGCCGCCCAAACGTCCTGAGCAAGTTGTTTTGATGCCTTTTGCGCCAAATTTCATTGTTCTTGACATAGCCATTTTCATAGCGCGTCTGAATGTAACACGATTTTCAAGCTGACGAGCAATATCTTCCGCAACAAGCTGTGAATCAAGCTCAGGTTTTTTAATTTCCTCTATATTGATGGAAATTTTTTGAGAAGTAAGCTTTTGAAGCTCATTGCTCAATTCCTGTATTGCTTCGCCCTTTCTTCCGATTATTATGCCGGGCTTTGAGGTGTGGATAGTAATTTTAACCCTTGCTTTTTCGTTAGCTCCGTTAATTCTTTCTATATTAATCTTTGAAACGCTTGAATTTGCCAATTTCTTTTTGATATATGTTCTGAGTGTGTTATCCTCAACCAAAAAATCAGCGTAATTTTTTTTATCGGCATACCAAACTGAATCCCAGTCTTTAATAATACCGACTCTTAATCCATGTGGATTTACTTTCTGGCCCATCGTTAACCTCCTTATCTCTCATTCAGATATATTGAAATATGAGCTGTACGTTTATTGATTCTGTAAGCCCTTCCCTGCGCTCTTGGGCGGATTCTTTTAAGAGTAGGCCCCTGATTGGCAACAGCCTCTTCAACATACAATTTATTAACGTCTAATTCCAAATTATTTTCAGCGTTGGCAACAGCCGATTTAAGAACCTTTCCGATAACCTCAGCGGCATATCTGGGTGAATATGCAAGAATACCCATAGCTTCTCCTACGCTTTTGCCTTTTATCTGGTCCAAAATAATTTTAGCTTTTGTATTGGAAACTCTCACAAATCTGGCATGAGCATGGGCTCTTTTTTCTTTGTTTTGTTCGTTTCTTGCTTTTTTAATCTGGCTTCTGTGTCCTTTTGCCATTTTTACCCCTCCTTCCGAAAGCGATTTTTATTTAACCTTTGATTTCTTTTCAGCATCTTTTCCATGCCCTCTGTAGGTTCTTGTCAAAGCAAATTCGCCAAGCTTATGACCTACCATATCCTCGGTAATATAAACAGGAACGTGCTTTCTTCCGTCATGAACGGCGATTGTGTGACCAATCATTTCCGGAAATATAGTAGAACGGCGAGACCATGTTTTAATTACATTTTTTGTATTTGCAGCGTTTTGCGCTTCAATCTTTTTTAAAAGATGATCATCGCAAAACGGTCCTTTTTTAAGTGATCTGCTCATTTAAAGGTCCTCCTTCTTTTATTTGCTTCTGCTGCGGATTATATATTTATTGCTTGCCTTATGCTTCTTTCTTGTCTTGTAACCGAGAGCCGGCTTGCCCCAAGGTGTACACGGAGCCGGACGTCCAATAGGCGCTCTTCCTTCGCCGCCGCCGTGAGGGTGATCGTTAGGGTTCATAACAGAACCTCTTACTGTAGGCCTGATGCCCATATGGCGTTTTTTGCCGGCCTTGCCGATATTAATAAGCTCGTGATCTATATTTCCAACCTGACCGATTGTCGCGCGGCAGTCTATCGGCAAAAGTCTCATTTCTCCGGATGGAAGTCTTACGGTTGCATACTTGCCTTCTTTAGCCATAAGCTGAGCAACATTGCCTGCGGAACGTACAAGCTGACCGCCTGCGCCGGGCTTCATTTCGATATTGTGAATTTCGGAGCCTATCGGGATATTTTTCATAGGCAAAGCGTTTCCGATGTGAATTTCTGCATTTTCACCGCTTGTTAAAACATCTCCGACTTTTAAGCCGTTAGGTGCAAGGATATATCTTTTTTCACCATCGGCATAAAATAACAAAGCAATGTTTGCCGTTCTGTTAGGATCATACTCTATAGCGGCAACTTTAGCCGGAACTCCGTCTTTGTTGCGCTTAAAATCGATAATTCTGTATTTTTTCTTTGCTCCGCCGCCGTGATGACGAACGGTTATTTTACCCTGAGCATTTCTTCCCGCTGTTTTTTTGATATGAACAACAAGACTTTTCTCAGGCTCGGATTTTGTAATCTCAGAGAAGTCTGACACTGTCATATGTCTTCTCGAAGGTGTATAAGGCTTAAATCTCTTAATACCCATTTTTTACACTCCTTTCAAAGCTTTTGTTATTACACGCTGCCGTGTGTTTCATTTTAAAAATCAATTCTTATAAAATATTACATTCCCTGGAATATTTCTATATCATTGCTTGAATCGGTAAGCTTAACAATAGCTTTCTTTCTTTTTCTGGTTTTGCCGCTGGTATAGCCTCTTCTTTTAACCTTTCCATCTAAGTTCATGGTGTTTACCTTATCAACCTTAACGCCATCGAACATTCTTTCAACGGCCTCTTTTATCTGAACCTTAGTTGCATCGGGATGCACATAGAAAGCATATTTTTTAGAAGCTATGTCATTCATTGATTTTTCTGTAACGACAGGCTTCAAAATAATATCATAATACTTAAGATCTGCCATTATGCGTATACCTCCTCAATTTTTGCGACTGCCTCTTTTGTAACAACAAAGGTATCATACTTAAGGATATCATAAACGTTTATAGTATTTACTCCTGCTGTTTTAACATCGGCAATATTTCTTGCGGAAAGAACAACATTTTTGTTTCCATCTTCAACAACTATCAAAGCTTTGCCAACTTTAATGTTATCGAGAACATTTTTCATTTTTTTAGTTTTAATCTCATCAAGCTTAAGCTCATCCATAACAATAAACTTATTTTCGTTAACCTTGGATGTGAGAGCTGATTTAAGAGCAAGTCTTTTAACCTTTTTATTTAATTTAAAAGAAAAATCTCTTGGCTTCGGAGCAAAAACAACGCCGCCGCCTGTCCACTGAGGCGCACGAATAGAACCTTGTCTTGCTCTTCCCGTACTTTTCTGACGCCACGGTTTTCTTCCGCCGCCTCTTACCTCCGCACGAGTTTTTGCGCTTTTTGTTCCTTGTCTTTGGTTGGCGAGATACTGAACAACAGCCTGATGAAGAACGTGTTCGTTTACTTCAACAGCAAAAATTTCATCTTTTAAATCTATTGTGCCAACTTCACTTCCGCTCATATTAAAAACCTTTACATTTGCCATTATGGTTACTCCTCCTTTCGCAAAGTATCTGTCAAACCTTTACGCTGTCTTTAACAACAAGCACAGTACCCTTGTTTCCGGGAACCGCACCTTTTATAAGCAGCAGATTTTTTTGTGCATCGGCTCTTACAACCTCAAGATTTTGAACGGTAACCTTAACGCTTCCCATATGTCCCGGCATTTTTTTGCCTTTTTTAACCTTACCGGGTGTTGTTGCTGATGAAAGTGAACCGAGGCCTCTGTGGTATTTTGAACCGTGAGCCATAGGTCCTCTGTGCTGGTTATGTCTTTTAATGGCGCCCTGGAAACCTTTGCCCTTTGAAATTCCGCTTACATCAACTTTATCGCCCTTTGCAAAAATATCGGCTTTAATTTCTGCTCCGATTTCCATTTCCTGCGCATTTTCAAGCTTAAGTTCTTTCAAAACCTTTTTAGGCTCAACCTTAGCCTTTTCAAAATGACCCATGGAAGGCTTATTTACACGTTTTGCCTTAACCTCGCCAAAGCCAACCTGAACAGCCGAATATCCATCGTTTTCAACAGTTTTTTTCTGAGTTACGACACATGGGCCTGCTTCCAAAACAGTTACGGGAATTAATGTTCCGTCTTCGGCAAAAACTTGTGTCATACCTATTTTTTTAGCTAAAATAGCCTTTTTCATTTTTTGCACCTCCTATACTCTACAGCGGATTATCCTAAGGATAATCATTCTAGGTTAATATAAGATGTAACTTATATAAACCGAACATGGATTTTACATCATTTTAAGTGTGATATCAACACCGGCAGGAAGATCAAGACGGCTTAATGTATCCATTGTCTTGGCTGTCGGCATCAAAATGTCAATCAATCTTTTATGTGTTCTCATCTCAAACTGCTCTCTTGAGTATTTGTATTTATGAACCGCTCTTAATATAGTAACAACTTCTTTTTTTGTCGGAAGCGGAATAGGCCCGCTTACCTTAGCTCCGGAATTTTTTGCGGTTTCGATAATTTTTGCAGCAGACTGGTCGATTAACTTATGGTCATACGCCTTAAGACTGATTCTTAACTTTTGATTAGCCATAAAAAAAGTCCCCTCCTTTTCGCACTTTTTTAGACTTCAGTACGACAGCGGTGACTGCACATCGCATATATCGGCCGAAAAAACGCATAACGGCAGATATATAAATATAGTACAGTGACTTGTCGCCCGGTTTCTTGAACTGGACATCGCTCTGCAGGAAAAACCCGATTTACGGCAACCTCCCGCTTCATCGCTCTTATGCCACAACATTTACATTGCATCACATATCAATGATATTTGTACCTTGCTTGCGCTGTGTACTCATAGCCTGCCGAATTAATTCGGCGATTAAAACAATTCAAGCCTTAAATTCCTCATTTTGTAACGCAACAAGGTATATTTTACCGCATATTTATTATAATGTCAAGCATTTTTTAATAATAAGTTTTGAGCCCTTTTCAATCAGCCTGCCTGCCGATATTACAATAGGCAGGAGCTAACACTCCTGCCGAAAATTTTATATTTTTTGTATAAAATAATTCTTAAGTCTGCCTCTTGTCTGTTCGTCTGCAAAACATTCTATATATACTCCCTCCGCCTTATGCTGTGTATCGATGATCTCACATCGGGAATATATCGTATCGATAACGGAACCCTTGTCATAAGGGATCATTACAAAAACACGTTTTTTAAAGCTGTTTGCGGTATCTTCGATACAGCTTAAAAGCTCATCGACGCCCTTTCCGGTTTTTGCCGATATTTCCATGCATTTAACCGCATCGATATCATTTGGGAAAGGCCTTTGCGTATCTTTGTCTGTTTTGTTGTATACCGTTATTATAGGCTTGCCTTCACAGCCAAGCTCTTTAAGGGTTTTGTAAACGGTATCCATCTGATTTTTTGCCGCCGCATTTGACACATCAACAACATGAACCAGAATATCCGCATATTTAACCTCTTCGAGCGTGGCTTTGAATGCCTGTATAAGATTGTGAGGAAGTTTTTGTATAAAGCCTACGGTATCCGTAAAAATATATTCTCCTCCGGAGGGAAGCTCTATTTTTCTTGTTGTTGTATCAAGGGTTGCAAAAAGCTTGTTTTCCGCTAAGACATCGGCGTTTGTTATTTTGTTCATAAGGGTTGACTTTCCCGCATTGGTATAGCCTACAAGGGCAACAATTGCAGCCGAAGACTTCATTCTCTTTTCCCTCATAACCTGACGGTGACGCTCTATATCCTTAAGGCTTCTCTGAAGCTCGCTTATTCTCTCGGATATATTTCTTCTGTCTGTTTCAAGCTTTTTTTCGCCCGGTCCTCTTGTTCCTATGCCGCCGCCAAGCCTGCTTAGATTTTTTCTTAAGCCCACCAAATGAGAAAGACTGTATTTAAGCTGGGCAAGCTCCACCTGAAGCTTGCCTTCTGCGGAAACGGCTCTCGATGCAAAAATATCGAGGATTAAAAGAGTCCTGTTCATAATTTTAACATTTAAAATATCTTCAAGATTTTTCATTTGGTTTGGCGTCAGCTCATCATCGCATATAATTCCGTTTGCATCAAGCTCAGCTATATAAGCCTTAAGCTCTTCAAGCTTTCCCTTTCCGAGATAATGCGCCCTGTGCACAGCCTCTCGGCGCTGTATCATTCTGCCTACGCTTACGGCGCCGGCAGTGCGGGCAAGCTCCTGAAGCTCATCTAAGCTCTGCTGTGCGTCTGTATTTTCTTTTTCTCTTTCAACGGCTACAAGTATAACCCTTTCTTCCTGCTTTCCCGTTTCATATGTTCTTGCTTCATTCATATAATTCCTCTCCGATCTTATCGTTTAAACGAGGTTTTCCGGATTAAGCCCCTCAAGCTCGGGTATCACAAACAAACCGTTTTTTCTTATAAGCCTGTCATCAAAATATATTTCTCCGCCGCCGTATTCCTCTGTCTGTATCATAACCAAATCCCAATGTATTGCGCTTCTGTTTCCGTTATCGGCATCCTCGTAAGCATTGCCCGGAGTAAAGTGAATACTTCCTCTTATTTTTTCATCAAAAAGAATATTTTTCATTGCCTTTGTGATATAAGGATTTACTCCTATTGCAAATTCTCCTACATATCTTGCGCCATCATCGGTATCAAAAATTTCATTTATGCGTTTTTTATCGCTTCCGTCGGCGTTTATAATTTTTCCGTCTTTAAACTCCAGCATAACTTTATCAAATTCCATTCCGTTATAATGGGTTGGAGTATTATAGGTAATTTTTCCGTTTACGCTGTTTTTTACGGGGGCAGTATACACCTCTCCGTCAGGTATATTCATTTCTCCCGCACATTTTACAGCCGGTATATTCTTTATAGAAAAGCTTAAGTCTGTTCCGGCTCCGACTATTCTTACTTTGTCGGTTTTATTCATAAGCTGTGCAAGGCTGTCCATGGCTTTATTCATCTTGCTGTAATCAAGACAGCATACCCTAAAATAAAAATCCTCAAAAGCCTCTAGGCTTGTTCCGGCGGACTGAGCCATAGAATAAGTCGGATATCTTAAAACAACCCATTTCTTTTTAAGCCTTATATCATTATGCACCTTTTTTGAATAAACCCTTGCATAAAGCTCATTTTTTTCAGCAGGCACATCGGCTGTTTCCGATGGGTTGGGCTGTGAACCTATTCCTATATATGCATCCATCTGTTCCATCTTTTTAGCGTCTACATCAGCCAAAAGCTTTAACTGCTCTTCGCTTGCCCCCATAAGCAATTCTCTTTGTATCGAATTGTGGGTAAGCTCAACATACGGTATCGCCCCAACCGCATAAATTTCTTTTATAAGCGCCCTTACAAGAGGGATACAATCTAAGCCTCCCGCTCCTATAAGTACCTTTTCGCCTTTTTTTATTTTGCATGAATAACCGACAAGATTTTTTGCAAGTCTTATAATTCTTTCATCCATTTTATTTCCTCCTTAAAAATCAAGTAAATTTTTCTTTAATCAAATTATTTTTATTATAGCATAAATTTAATAATATATTATAATTTTTTATTATATATATGATATAATTGATTAATCATTAAAAACTATTGGCTGTTTTTTGCAAACATCTTAAGCGTATGCAAATAAAGGAGATTTTTTATGTACAGCTATACCGTTCACTGTTCGGTCAGGCAGATGGTTGAATTTATTTTAAGAAGCGGATCTGTTGACTATCGCCGCAAAAGCATGAAAAAAGCCCTTAAAGGTATTCAAATTCATAATATAATTCAAAAAAAGCATTTTAAAGAAGCTCTTCTTAACGGCTTTGATTATGAAAGCGAATTTCCTCTTAAAGCTGAAATTTTATACAAAGATATAAAATTTGAAATAGAAGGCAGAGCCGATGCAATAGTCGCCGTTAAAAATCATATTCATATAGAAGAAATCAAATCCACTTCAAAAAGGCTTGAAAATATAGAAGCCCCCAACGAGCTGCATCTTGCTCAGGCAAAATGCTACGGCTATTTATACTGCCTGGAGCATAAAGCCGAATCCGCCTTTATCCATCTTTGCTATGCAGACGTCAGCGGCAGCGAAACAAAAGTATTTTCACAGCAGCTTAAGCTTTGCGAGCTTAAAGATTATTTTTACAAAATTTTAGACAGACTTTACTTTTGGGCGGAATTTTCATTTAAAATGACAGAAGAAAGAAACGCCTCCTGCCTTGAGCTTAAATTTCCTTACGGGGAGTTTAGAAAAGGCCAAAGAGATTTTTGCGCAGCAGTTTACAGGAGCCTGTTTTCAAAAAAGAAGCTCTTTGCTCAGGCGCCGACCGGCACGGGGAAAACCGTATCCACCCTTTTCCCTGCCGTTAAATTTCTTCCGCAAATAAAAAATTCATCCGGCAAAATATTTTATCTTACGGCAAAAAACATAACAAGAACCATTGCCGAAGATTGTGTAAGAGCAATGGTAAAAAACGGCCTTAAGATAAAAGCTGTTGTTTTGTCCTCAAAAGAAAAAACCTGCCCGTTTAACGGTAAAATTCCTTGTGAGCCGTCAAGCTGCGAATATGCCTGCGGACATTATGACAGGGTTAACAACGCCGTTTTGGATATTTTAAATACTATTGATGTGATAAACCTTGAGGATATAACAAATTACTGCAAAAAATACAGCGTTTGCCCGTTTGAGCTTGGTCTTGATATAGCTCTTTTTGCCGATATAATCATATGCGACTATAATTACGCCTATGATCCAAAAGTAAAGCTTAAACGTTTTTTTTCAGAAAACAAAGGTGATTATATTGCCCTTGTTGATGAAGCGCATAACCTTGTTGATAGAGCAAGAGAAATGTTTTCAGCCGAAATATCCGAAGATGATTTTGCAAAGCTTAAAGCTGTTTTTAAAAAATCTTCATCCCGAATAATTAAAGAAGTGAAAAAAATAGACTCTTTTTTTGCAGACGGGCTTTCGCAGCTTGACGACGAGCAAAGCGCCTTAGTTAAAACCGCCGCAAACCAAGAGCTTTTTAATGTTATATCGGATTTTATATATGATGCGGACTTTTGGCTTAGCGAAAACGAAGGAAATGAAGCATATGACACTGTTTTGCAAATTTATTTTAAGGCACAGGATTTTTTGAGAATAGCCGATCTTTACGACAGCAGATTTGTTTATGTGCTTGAAAAAAAAGATTATTCAGCCTCCATAAAACTTTTTTGCATCGATCCGTCATATCTGCTTAAAAATGAAGAAGCAAATTTTATATCCACAATATTTTTTTCGGCTACCCTTACGCCGCTTAATTATTTTATAGAAGTTTTGGGCGGAAAAAGCGATGATAATTATATGGCGGCTGCTTCTTCGTTTGATAAAAAAAATCTTTTTGTCGCCATAAATCCAAACATTCACACAACATACCGAAAAAGACACGAAAGTTATTCTTTGGCTGCCGAAAGTATATATTGCATGGTTAATGCAAAAAAAGGAAATTATTTTGCATTTTTCCCGTCTTATCAATATTTAAATGAAGTTTACTCCGTTTTCAGCCAAAAATATGATAATATAAGCGTAATTATTCAAAGAAAAAATATGACGGAAGCCGAAAAAGCTGATTTTATAGCTTCTTTCAGTGAAAATAACGACGTCGCCAGGGTCGGCTTTGTTGTTTTGGGAGGAGCATTTTCAGAGGGTATAGATCTTACGGGAAACAGGCTTATCGGCGCCGCTGTTGTTGGAGTCGGCCTGCCTATGCTGTGTACCGAAAAAAATATTATATCAAATTATTATAATTCAAAAAACAATATGGGCTTTGAATACGCTTATCGCTACCCGGGCATGAACAAAGTTCTTCAGGCGGCGGGAAGAGTAATAAGGACCCACAGCGACAAAGGCGTTGTTTTGCTTATGGACAGCAGATATGCAGATAACGAATATAAAAATCTTTTCCCGGGACATTGGGATAAAGTTAATTATGTTAACATTAAAAATCTTTACGATTCTCTTAAGGATTTTTGGCAGCGCTGAGCTTATGCAAAAATTGTTTTTTATAATTGAAATAGCTTTTAATTTATGTTAAACTAAAAATAATTAAGCATATTTGTACTGACCTTACGCTGTGTAATTGCAGCCGAGTTGATAATTTCATCGTTTTTTAAGGTTATGCCGATATTTTTGAGCTTTTCTTCCAAAGCAAAAGAGCGCAATATTTAACATATAACAAGATAGAAGGTGATTTTTATTAATACTCCAACGGTAAAAAATCTGCTTGTCTCGGCAAAAAAAAATATAAGTTTAACTCTTAAAATTTATTCCTTTATTATTTTGCTTTGTATGGTTTTTGCTCTTTTATTCAATAACCTTTTCAGTTCGGTAAAACCGGATATGGAAAGCGAATTTTACGATGATTTCGTCAGGCTTAAGAATATGCTTGAAAGCACCGAGAAAACATTAAACAAATGTGTTGACTCTTTAAATGTGCTGAGCAACAACGGCAAATTTTCCGAATATGATTGTGACAAATATCTGTCAAGCTTTCCCAAAAATTATTTTGTAAACGGAAAGGAATTTACAGGATATTTTTATACAATACAAGGCAAAAACAGTGCCAAAAGCTGGTTTTACAGCTCATCGAGCGGTGTGCTGACAGATCTTCAGATTAAAAACAGCGATGACATTTTAAAAAGCGTCGAGCTTAACAAATGGCTCTATTTTAAAAACTCCGCCGGAACCAACGTTCTTATCTATGTTGTGCCGATAGAGTTAAATAATGAAAGAATAGGATATATAGGCGCCGTCTTAAATATGTATTTTACCCAAAATTCTCTTTTTAGGGATAATTACAACAAAGCGTTTGAGCTGTCGTTTTTGGACAGCGACGGCAATTTTATATTTAGCTCAAAATACGGAAAATACGCAAGTATAAATGAACTCGAACAAAAAGAGTCGGATATATTCAAAGAAATACTCGAAAATACAAATAGCGAAACAATATCAAACAAAAAAGTCGGACATACCGCTTTTATGTATGAAAGCTTAACCGATAATTTAACACTGGTTTGTCAAGCCAATATTTTTGAGCTTCAAAAAGCAGGCAATGCCATCATAATTTTTGTTTCCTGTATTCTTCTTGTCTGCTTCTTTATGTACCAAATAATGAAAGGCAGAGAAAACGACATAATATTAAACATTTGCAAATATGTAAACGATGCCGGAAGCATGGAATCACAAAAAATAGCAATCGAGCATAAAACTTATCATATAGCGTTTTTGATTATTCTGCTTACAACAATTGTGGCTTTTGTATACGGCTTTTTCAGCCGAAGCGGATTTTATCTTCCATCCATGATAATATCCATAGGCATACTTGAATTTTTTAAGCTTCATAACTCCGATGTAAACGCCGGAAAGCCTGACGAGCTAAATAAAAAAACCGAATACATAATAGATATATGCGTTGTTTTAATACCTGCCGCTTTTTTGTTTTTCTCTCCCATGCAGGAAAATTATTCAACAATGCTTATTTTCTTTTTTGCAACATCTATAATTATTACAAAAATGTTTTGCTCAAACCTTTCAAGGAGTATGAACCTTTACTGTCTTAGCATGACTTCTATGTTTATCGCTCAAGTTTTGGGTATATTGGTTTGGAAAAAAGGCGTGGATCGTGATACGCTTATATTTACGGCTTATTCCGCCTTTGTAAGCTTGTTTGTAAATTCCGCATTCATAGTATTTAAATATTTTGACGACTTAAACCACAACAATATGAAAATTCTTGTTGATAAGGTAAACGACACTCAGTCAACCCTTGTGCAAAACGAAAAAATGACCGCATTGGGCAGAATTATGGCAGGTCTTTCTCACGAAATAAACACCCCTATAGGCGCTATTAAAGCCTCCGCCGATACCTTTAACTCAAGGCTTATCGACGCCTTGGATATAATAGCAAACAACACCAGAAATTTTTCGCCCGATGATTTAAACTGCCTTTTTACATTTATAAATCTCTCTTTTGATTCGGTAAAAAAAATGCTTACCACATCCGATTTAAGAAAAGGCAAAAATAAAGTATATAAAATGCTGCTTGAAGAGGGCTTTGAAGATGATAAGGCATACCACGTTGCAAATATGCTTTCAAGAATCGAAATTTGCGATCTGGATAAAATAAAAGAAACTATGAATATGCTGAAAAAAGATAATATTCAAGATATTTTAAAAATAATTTGTGATATATTCTTCCTTATAACCGGCACAAACACAATACAGCTTGCCACAAATAAGGTTTCAAAAATAATGTTCGCTTTAAGAACCTACTCCAATATTGTTACTTCCGATTCTATCGGCGAATTTAATATAGTTGAATGTATCGACAGTGTCTTAACGCTTTATGCAAGCCAATTCAATCCATCGATTAAAATATCAAAAATATATCAGGATGATATTCCTCCTATAATCGGAAATCCCGAAGGATTGGGTCAGGTATGTACAAATATTATTCAAAACGCCTTTTACGCCTTAAAAGACGGAGGCTCCTTGATAATCACAATAAAATACGACCATGAAAATATTTATGTTGACTTTGCCGATACAGGCTGTGGTATTGCCGAAGAAAATCTCGATAAAATTTTCGAACCGCTCTTTTCTACAAAATCATTGGGAGAAGGCAGCGGTTTAGGTCTTGATATATGTAAAAATATTATTAATAATCACGGGGGTTCCATTTCAGTTAAAAGTAAGCTTGGCGAAGGTACAACTTTCTTTGTTACGCTGCCTTTAAATAAAAACTCTGCCCCTGTTAAGGAGGATTAAACAATGCGTTCAACCATAATATGTGTAGATGATGAAAAAGTTCTTTTAAATGTTCTTGCCGAGCAGCTTCAGTCGTGGTTCGGCGAACATTATATAATAGAAAAAGCCCTCAGCGGCGCCGAATGTCTGGAGATAATAGATAACTGCATTGAAGAGCACAGAGATGTATCTGTTGTTATAAGCGACTATATCATGCCTGTTATGAAAGGCGATGAGCTGCTTGAAAAAATAAAAGAAAAAGACCCTAAGATAAAAAAGATAATGCTTACAGGATATTCTTCCATAGAGGGTATAATAAACGCAATAAATAAAGCCGGCTTATACAGATTTATATCAAAGCCTTGGGATAACAAAGATCTTATGCTTACCCTGCTTGAAGCCATAAAAAGCTATGAGCATGAAAATATCACATTGGATCTTGCGCATAAATACGAGGCGCTTAATGCAAAATATCAAACGCTTGTGGATACAAACAACAAAGCCGTTTCAAGCATAGTTGAGGTTTTGGCGGCGGCAGCCGATTCCCGCTCCGGCGCAAAAGAGGGACACAGCAAAAGAGTTGCTCAATTTGCCGTATTTTTGGGCAATGCCCTAAAGCTTGATAAAAATGAAATTACCGAGCTTTCAAAGGCAGCGCTTCTGCACGATGTAGGTAAATTAATGCTCTCCGATGAAGATATTAACGAAATAAACGAATGTAAAGACAGCAATGTTACATCAACCGCAATAAGGAAAAAACAAATAGAAAATACAGAGTTTCTTTTAAAAACTCTGCCTGATTTTAATAAATTGTTTGAAGCCATTAAATATCAATATGAAGAATTTATAGGCTCAGGTCCGTTTAATGCCGCAGGGACCGAAATTCCGCTTCATTCAAGGATTATAGCCATATCAAACCAATTTGATTATCTTAAGAACAAACCTGAAAAGCTCTCGCTTAACGATGTGGTAAATCAGCTTAACGACGGAAAAGATATTCTTTACGATCCAAAACTTATAGATTTGTTTGTTAAGATAATCAAACCTTCAATTTAAAAAATATTTTAATAAAGGAAATCCTCGCTTTAACTTGGCAGGATTTCCTTATCTGTCGGCGGGATAAAGCTGCCGATGAATAGTTTTGCAATACAAAACTATCAAGCGAGGGATAAAAATGAAAAAAAAGGTAAATCTGACCGATTATTGGATACTGTGGTCACTGGCTATAATTGCAGTATTTTGGCTGATTTTGGTGCATCAGATGAGATTCAGTCATTTGATAATGCTGCCTGTTATAATAATATATTTGATAATAAACGCACTAATATTTAACTCTTATTTTTTAGGCCTTGCCGGCACTTATTTTCTTTACAGGGGCAAAACAGATAAGGCATTTCATCTTTATGAAAAAGCAATCAAGAAAAATACCAGAAATGTAAGCGCGCTGTATCACTGGGCTGTAAGGCTGCTTCAAAGTGGAAAAGGAGAAGAGGCTCTTGTCTTTCTCGAAAAAGCAAAAAGAATAAACACAAGAGTTATTATGAATAAAAACATAATGCTTGCAATGGGAAGCTGTTATTGGACAATGGGAAATATCGATAAAGCCATTGAAACAATAGAAGATCTTATGGAAAAATACACATACGTAAATGCTTCTGTTTTAACAACAATAGGTTATCTTTATTTTCTTAAAAAGGATTACGAGCTTGCCGAGAAATACAGCCAAATGGCTATAAAAGACAACCCTGAGCACAGTGCCGCATGGGATAATATGGGGCAAATATATTATGCAAAAAATGAACTGGAAGAAGCAAAATCAGCTTTTAATACTGCCCTTAATTACAACAGCAGGATGCCAGACAGCCTTTTTTATATGGGCAAGATAGCGCTGGCAGAAAATAATAAAAATCTTGCTAAACAATATTTCACAAAAGCGTCAGAATGTGATATTTCAGCCCTAAACACAGTAACCCATGAACAGGTTGAACAGGAACTTAAAAATTTATCTTAAAATATGATAAAAAAGGCTCTTGATAAGGTATCAAAAGCCTCAGACTGTCAATAAACCTAAATTTTGTTGAGTTTATAAGTTTTTAAGAGCGTCGCAGACATCAAATCCGCAGGCGGAAATCGCATTTTCGCCGAGGAAAAAGGCGAGTTTCAAGGCTTTTAAAGCCGCTGGAATGAGCCTTTTTTTTAATCAAACTCCGGCTTTTTTAAACCAAATTATACGAGCTTTATTCTATGAAAACTCTTTTTTCCCTTTTGTATAAGAGCCGTACTATCCTGATTAAAATCCGATGGAGCAAGTATATGCTCTATGCTTTCTATTTTTGCATCATTCACTTTAACGCCGCCCTGAAATATCATACGTCTTGCATCACTCTTTGATTGACAAAGCTTTGTTAAAACCAAAAGATCGATAACAGTCATTCCATTGCCATATTGCTGAGCGCTTATTTCAGTTGTCGGAACAGAGCCCTCTGCTCCAGAGCCTCCAAAAAGAGAGCGGGCGGCATTTTGAGCCTTTTTAGCCTCTTCTCTTCCATGCACAATCTGAGTAATCTCAAAAGCAAGCACCTCTTTAGCCTTGTTTATTTCACTGTCTTTAAGCGCCGAAAGCTCATTAACCTCCTCCATAGGCAAAAATGTTAAAAGCCCCAAGCATTTTCCTACATCAGAATCATCTATATTTCTCCAGTACTGATAAAATTCATAAGGAGATGTTTTATTCGGATCAAGCCAAACTGCCCCTTTTTGGGTTTTACCCATTTTTTTGCCATCTGAGGTTGTAAGCAAACGGAACGTTACGCCATAAACGTTTTCATTTTCCATTCTTCTTACAAGGTCGACTCCGCCCAATATATTTGACCATTGGTCATTTCCGCCCATCTGAAGCTTACAGTTATATCGTCGATTAAGCTCAAGAAAGTCATAGCTTTGCATCAGCATATAATTAAACTCAAAAAACGAAAGCCCTCTTTCCATTCGTGTTTTAAAACACTCCGCAGTAAGCATTCTGTTTACTGAAAAATGTACTCCTATTTCTCTTATAAAATCAATATAATTAAGGTTTCTGAGCCAATCTGCATTATTTACAATAATAGCTTTTCCATCGCTAAAATCTATAAACCTTGAAAACTGCTTTTTAAAACATTCAACATTATGCTCTATCGTATCATCATCCATCATTTTTCTCATATCGGTTCTGTCTGTAGGATCTCCTACCATACCTGTGCCGCCGCCCATAAGCGCTATAGGCCTGTGCCCAGCTTTCTGCATATGGCTCATTGCCATTACTGTAAGAAAATGACCTACCGTAAGGCTATCCGCTGTTGGATCAAAGCCGATATAAAAGCTTATCTTTTCTTTGCCTAAAAGCTCTCTTATTTCTTTTTCATGTGTTGTCTGCTCTATAAATCCTCTTTGTTCAAGAATATCAAATACATTTTCTGACATTATTAATCCTCCTATCGGCTCAATTTTTTGACAGCCGCTTTTAAAGATGATAATTTGTTTGAATAAATAAATATAATTATACACGTTATGCAAAAATTATTCAATAAATTTTGAAAAAAAGGCGAGGACTTACTTGCCGAATCAATGATATTCATACTTCGCTGAGCTAAATTACTCATAACCGACGGCTTCTGACGAAGTCGGTTGTCGGTTAAAATATTATTATTTTACCGTTAAGATTAGATGGGTTTTTGCCGAAATATATTTAGGATAAAAATTAACAGGACGTTAAAAATATTATAAAATTTTGGAAAAAGGTGATAGTATGATTATTAACCATAACGTTGCTGCTCTTGTTACAAACAATTCATTGGCTAAAGCCGGCACAAGAGCTGATAAAGCATCTAAAAGGCTTTCAACCGGTCTTAAAATAAACTCAGCGGCAGATAATGCGGCAGGCCTTGCCATAGCCAACAAAATGAAAGCTCAGGTAAGCGGCTTGGAACTTGCCAACAGAAATTGTAACGATGCGGTATCTCTTATTCAAACGGCTGAAGGCGGTCTTGCCGAAATTACAAATATGCTCCAAAGAGTAAGAGAGCTTGCAGTGCAAGGCGCAACCGATGCGGTAACCGACAGTGACAGGGAAAAAATCCAAACAGAGGTTAATCAGCTTGTTGATGAAATAGAAGAAACATCAAAAAAAATACAGTTTAACAACAAAACTCTTTTTGATGCGGATGCCGAAGAATTTGTTTTCCAAATAGGCGCAAATATGGAAAATAAAGTTGGATTTCAAATGGAAAGCATTACTTCCGAAACTCTTAATGTTAAAATATTTAAAGATGACGAGATGTATAAAAGTATAACAGGCTGTGAAGATGCCATTGATATTTGCGATGATGCACTCAGCATTGTTTCATCTTTTAGGGCTAAGCTTGGTTCCTTCCAAAACAGATTGGACTATACTTCAGCTTCCCTTGATACATCAACCATAAATGCCCAATCTTCATTATCACGCATAGAAGATACCGATATGGCGGCTGAAATGACAGAATACACGACCTATAACGTTATTACCCAAGCGGCGATATCTGTTCTTGCGCAGGCTAACCAAAGGCCTAATCAGCTTCTTTCACTGTTACAATAATTTTTAAGAATTGAGGGCTGAAAAAATGAGAATATCTACAGAGGATTATGTTGCAAGGATTGCCAACGCTACTCAATTACAGCTTGTCATAATTAATTATGAAATTATTATAGATTACCTTAATGCGGCAAAAGGAAGCGTAAATAAAAAAAAGGATTTTGATTTTAATCTTGAAAAAGCAAGACAGTTTTTAAACGAACTTAGGGTTTCTTTAGATATGCAGTATACATTGTCAAAATACCTCATGCGGCTTTATCTCTATGTTGATCAGCAAATAGCATACTGTCAGTTTAACAGCCGCACAGAACACATTGACGAATCTATTAAAATTTTAAACTCTTTACTTGAGGGCTGGAAAAAAATTGAAACAAACGAAAAAGACAAAACTCCTGTTATGGAAAATGCCCAACAGCTTTATGCAGGCTTAACCTACGGAAAAAACGGAAGCCTTAACGAATATGTTGATATGAAAACAAACAGAGGCTTTAAGGTTTAATAATTTTGATAAAACAAAAGGCTTCGCATTATAATGCGAAGCCTTTTGTTTGTAAATAAAATCTTATTTTAACAAAATAACTTAAAGCGCCACGGACTTTTAATCCGCAGGCGAAATTTATTTCCGCCGAGGAAAACAGCGAGTTTCAAGGGATTTTTAATCCCGATGGAATGAGCTGTTTATACATCTGTTCTCTTCGAAAAAGTCCACTTGAAATTTTTCGAAGTTAAATGGCTTCGCATTATAATGCGAAGCCATTTTTAAAATAAAGGAGTTTTGGAATATGATGGGCGGGGAAACCCATCATAATGTGAGAGGAGTATCTATATCAATATAAAACTTGTACGCTTAATTAAAAATTAGAGTTTGGCTCGGCAAGCAACTTAACTTTTATCGTTTTCATACTTCTGCCGTTTCTTATTACTTTAACGGAAATTTCATCACCTATCTTATAGCTGCTTATGGCATCGGTCAGTTGTTCTTTTGTAAAAATCGGCTTATCATCTATTCCCGTTATTATGTCGGTTTCCTTAAGCTCCGAAGCTGCAGCGCTTGAGCGTGGCACAATCTGGGTTATCATAACGCCTGTTTGGGGAAGATTGTACGCAGTGGCAAAATCCTCTGATATATCCGAAATATAAACCCCCAAAAACGGAGCGCTTTGATTATTCATAATTTTTTCTATAATCGGCTTGGCTGAATTGGCAGTTATGCTGTAGCCGACACCTTCAACAGAATTCATTGAAAGCTTAGCAGTATTTATGCCCACAACCTCACCCTTTGAGTTTATTAATGCTCCGCCGCTGTTTCCGGGATTTATTGCTGCGTCTGTCTGAATAACGGTAAGCTGTCTTCCGCTTACGTTTATCTCTTTATTAACCCTGCTTACAACGCCTGAAGTAGCAATATTTCCCTCTCCTAAGGCATTTCCTATGGCTATAACTGATGAACCCTCGATAAGATTGTCGGAATCTCCAAAACTTATCGCTTTTATATCTTTTATTCCTTTTGCTTTTAAATCTTCAATGCTTACGGAAATAACAGCCAAATCACTTGCTGTGTTTTTCCCCACAAGCTTTGCAGGTATAAAGACATCGGAATCAAATGATATATTTACTTTTTTTGCGCCGTCAATAACATGATTATTTGTGACTATATAAACATTCTCGTCATTTTTGCTAAAAATTATGCCTGAACCGGAGCTGTCAGATTCATAAAACATATCAAAAAAAGTTTCCGTCTGAGTTGTAGACGTTATGCAGACAACAGCAGGCTTTACCTTTTTGATTATATCAACATTAACCGCCGAAGCATATCCCAGCGAAGAATCTTTTGTTTTTGAGTTTTTAAAATCTTTTGATTTAACATCATCAGCGTTGTCATTAAAGCTTAATCCAGCCTTATCGATATTTTTTAAATTTTTTAAACCGGACTGAATAAAAACGATACCGCTGCCAATCAAAAAACCCAAGAGTGTACAGCCTATAAAGGCTGCAAATATTTTCCAAATTTTTTTTGTGCGTTTTTTAGGGGCAGCACCCCCGTTATTTTCGGAATAAGGCTGTTCTGAATCATTTTGGTAATAATCAGTATTTTTTTCAAATTCGCCCACAATTAAAACCTCCGCAGGTCAAGAAGCAGAACAGGCAAAGATTTATATTTTGCAAATCTGTCTAATCTGTGCCATTCATTGCTTCCTGACTTTAATAATATTATAAAGCATTAAAATGAATAAAGTATGAACAATTTATTAAAATTTATTAATAATTAACAAATTTTAAAAATATATCCATAAAACCGATAATATCCGTCTTAATAAACGGCAGTTTTATCAGAATGTTTGGTTATAATTGTTCAAAACGGCTGTCAATGTCATTTCAACAGAGCCATTTCTTATAATATCCACAGAAACGCTGTCATTTGCCTTGCATTTTGAAATTTCATTTGAAAGCTCCTCTATTGTAGATATCTTTTTTCCGTTAAAACCTGTTATAATATCAGTCCTTTTAAGCCCTGCAATATCTGCAGCACTTCCCTCTTCAACGGAGGTTAAAAATACACCGTCAATATCTATGTTATATGTTCTCTTAAAGCTGTCGTTTATTGTAAAGCCGACAATGCCTAAATAAGGTCTTTCTATACTTCCGTTTTGTCTTAATTCATTTATAATACTTTTTGCGTATGATGACGGGATTGCATAACCTATTCCCTCTATAGATGAGCTTGAAAGCTTTGCCGTATTAATACCAACTACCTCTCCATCTGTATTTATCAAAGCTCCGCCGCTGTTTCCCGGGTTTATAGCCGCATCTGTCTGAAGAACCGTAAGTTTTTTGCCGTCAATATTTATTTCTTTGTTGCTTGCGCTTATTATTCCCTGTGTAACTGTTTTGCCCTGACCCAAAGCATTGCCGAGCGCAAGCACATATTCTCCTACTTCCATTTGGTCGGAGTCAGCAAATACAGCCGTTTTTACTTCATTTATGCCTGCCTTGGCAAGCTCTGTTTTTAAAACGCTTATCAAAGCCAAATCGGAGCTTGCGTCTTTTCCCACAAGGCTTGCCGGCACCTGCTCAGTGCCTGTAATTGAGATTGAAACAGTGCTTGCGCCATCTATAACATGATTATTGGTAACTATATAAACCTTTTCATCATCCTGATCGTAAATAATGCCGGAGCCCGCTCCTTCACTCTCATATACCTGATTAAAAAATCCTGTTTCTTTGGTTTTTATTGAAATATTTACAACGCTGTCCTTAACCTTATCTAAAATAGGAGCAATTGTATTTGTTCCTGTAAAGATAATATTTTCATCCTGCAAAGAATTTTTATCGGTATCCTTTGAAACTGTTTCCGGAAAAGCAAAATCACCCGTTCTGCTTTTGTCGGCATATCTGTTTGATACGTTAAAGCCGATTCCCGCCCCTGCTCCGATGCAGGCGCAGCAAAGAGCAAGAACAGATACTTTTTTTACAGCCTTTGAAAACTTGTTTTTATTCTTTTGCTTTTCATTAAAATCTGTGTTTTTAATTGTTATATATTTTTGAGAAGATTTATCGGAATCAGAATACAAAATATCTTTTATTTCATCTCCTATGCCTTTGTTCGTCAAATCAGAAGCACCAGAATATTCTTTGCTGTCGGCGTCAAATACCATAGGAGCATCTTCATATTTATATTCCTGCTCTTCATCTTTTCTATATGCTGCTTCATCTGTATTTGTACAATCTACAAGCTCTTTTGTATAATCTATGCTTTCATTTTCTTTTTCGTTAAAATCAAAATCATTGTTAAATTCTTTAAATTCATCCATAAGTATTCCTCCTATGATAATTATAATAATTTTTATATGTTAAGGCAGAAGCTTATAAATAAGCTATAATTAAAGCGTAAACTTTTATGCCTTAATTTTTATTATTTATTTTTTACAGTATTAAGTATACTCAATTAATTTGAACAAAATATTAAGAAAATGTAAATATATAAAAATTATTTGTAAAAAATTTTTATTATTGATTATAAGGTTTTATACGCCCAAACGAGCTGTTTATACATACGGCTTTTTTAACCAATATTGTTATGCTTAACAAAAGATATAAATTATGTTATTATTATGTTATATTTCTCCGATTTTTTCAATATTATTTATAACATCATAAAAAACGGAGGAAAATAAATGAAAATATTCATAGACCCTGGCCATGGAGGAAATAATCCCGGCGCAGTTTCTCAAACAGGGCTTAAAGAAGCGGATGTTAACCTTGATGTTGCCCTCAAGCTTGGAAGAATATTAACAACATGGGGTTATGAGGTAAAATATTCAAGAACAGACAACATAACAGTAAGCCTTACCCAAAGAGCAAATATGGCTAATGAATGGGGAGCCGATTATTTTGTAAGTATTCACTGCAACTCTAATGAAAACCCAAATATAACAGGCACCTCTACTTATTTTTATCGCCGGGGCACAACCGCCGAAAGCTTTGCCATTGTTGTAAACAACAATCTTGTAAGACAAATAGAGCTTAAAGATTTAGGCGTGTTTGCTGCAAATTTTGCCGTTTTGAGAAAAACCTATATGCCTGCAATTTTGGTAGAGCTTGCCTTTATTTCAAACCCTAATGAAGCATTGCTTTTATCAACCAACACTTTCCGCCAAAACTGTGCCATAGGCATAGCAAACGGAATAGCTCAATTTACACAATAAAAAAACATAAATAATAACAAAGGAGAATTAATATGAAAGTATTATTTTTGGAATATCCAAAATGCAGCACATGCAAAAAAGCTAAATTATGGCTTACCGAAAACGGGGTTGACTTTTGCGACAGGCATATAGTCGAGAATAATCCCACTTCGGATGAGCTTAAAGGCTGGATAGAAAAAAGCTCTCAGCCTATCAAAAAATTTTTTAACACAAGCGGTATCATGTATAAGGAATTGGAGCTTAAAAGCAAGCTTGAAAATATGAGTGATGATGAAAAAATTCAGCTTCTTTCAACAAACGGCATGCTTGTTAAGCGCCCTCTTATTATAGGCGAAGATTTTGTTTTGATAGGCTTTAAGTCGGAAGAATGGAAAAACCGCCTTTTACAGCCGTAAGCCCGGGCTTTAAAATATATTCATCTTTTGCAAAAACCGATATTATAGGCGATTTTATCACATAAAGCCTATAATATCTTTTTATTTCCAATTTGGCAAAAGCTCCGCTTCCTGCATGGCTTTTACAACAATAACAAACATAGGCCCTATAACTATCCCCAAAACCCCAAAAAGCTTAAGCCCACAGTAAACAGAAGTTAAAGTTACAAGGGGATTTACGCCTATTTGGCTTCCCAAAACCCTCGGCTCAAGCATTTGCCTTGCCAATAGAACGGTAATATTTACAACAATCAAATATATAGCTCTTTTATATTCGCCGTTTAAAAAGGAATAAAGTGCCCATGGCCAAAACACTGCCCCGCTTCCAAAAACAGGCAGAGCATCTATAACAGCAATAACGGCAGCCAAAAACAAAGCGTATGGAGAGCCTAAAATAGAAAGAAAAACCGCACATATACTTCCGCTTATAAGCATCATTATGCACTGCGCCCTTACATAGCCGCTTACCGCCTCTATAATTCCAACCCTTATAACCTTTGCCCTTTTTTGTATTGACATTGGCAGCTGTCTTAAAAAGAAAGCATCTATTTCTTTTTTATCCTTTAGTATAAAAAAGCATGAAATAAAACCAAAAACAACCGTCATAATCACAGATGGAATTTTTTTAAATATCCCCATAGATCCGCTTTTTACTCCATCCCCCAGCACAGATGTTAAAATAGATATTATGTTGTCAAAATTATTGCTCACCTGAGTTTTAAGCCAAGACGGCAAATTTTCTGTTCTGTTTTCAAAAAAAGTCCTTAAATTTTCAACATTTTTTATAACGGACTGAACATATCCCGGCGCATCATTAGAAAAAGCCTTTGCTTCATATATTATTTTCATAACTATGCCAGTTCCCAATGAGCCTACAAAAATAAGCAAAATTGAAATGGCAATAAATGAACATGAGCCCTTGGATATTTTAAATTTTTTATGCAGAAATTCAGCTATAGGAAACAAAAGCACAGAAAGAATATAGCCAAAAATAAAAGGGGCGAAATATTTGGCAACAAACCTAAAAAAAATAAAAATTATAAATAAAAAAATTAAAAACATCAGTATTTTATCTATATTTTCTTTATTGTTTTTATAAAATTTTATCATCGCCTTTTCTCCTTTGCTTTACACTTAAAGCGGAAGCAGCCGCCGCCTAAGAGTAAGGATTTACTCGGGTTAAAAAACTCATTTTGCATTAATTCAGCCGCTTAGCGTACATAAATTATCTTTGGCAGTTTCTGTAACATAAGTATTGCTTGAGAATAATATAACATTATACCGACAAAAAAACAATATCTTAAGTCGGTTTTTATTATAAGCTTGCGGAGGTGAAATTATGTATAGCGCCAAAAATTGTCCATCTAATTGTATACCCTATCAAACGCCTATAGAGCCGTCATCATTGTCAAGAGCTTATGTTCCTTTCCAGATTTACTGCTCAATATACGGTGAAAAGCAAAGCCTTTTAAGCGGAACTGTTTTCCCGGGGCTGTATAAGCCTTATGTTAAAAAAAATGAAAACTGTGGTAACTGTGGCAAATAATTTCAAATCTATACAATAAAAGGAGGCTCAGAAAATGAACAATAAAAGAGACAGCATTTTAAATCGACTTACTATGCTTGATTTTATGGCTGTAGATCTTCATCTTTATCTGAACACACATCCTAATGACAAAGAAGTTATAGAAAAATACAACGAAATTATAAAAGAAGCCGAAGAGGTACGCTATGAATATGAAAAAAATTTTGCTCCGTTATGCTCATTCCGTTCAGCAAGCTCCGAACACCATTTTAATTGGATAAACAACCCATGGCCTTGGAGCCGCAAATTTAATTATTATATTGAAGGGGAGGAATAATAAATGTGGGTTTACGAAAAAAAATTGGAGTTTCCCGTAAAAATCAAAAAAACCAATCCCGCTCTTGCTAAATGTATTCTCACTCAATACGGCGGCCCTGACGGCGAGCTTGCGGCATCTCTTCGCTATTTAAGCCAAAGATTTACCACAGTCACGCCCGAAGCAAAGGCTACTTTAAACGATATAGGTACAGAAGAGCTGGCTCATCTTGAGATGATAGGCTCCATTGTTATGCAGCTTTCAGAAGATGCCGATATGCAAGAAATCAAAAATCAAGGCTTTGACTCATATTATGTTGACCATGGCTTGGGAATATATCCCGCTTCCGCGTCCGGCGTACCGTTTACGGCGGCATATCTTCAATCAAAAGGCGACCCAATTACAGATCTTTATGAAGATATGGCGGCGGAGCAAAAGGCTCGTTCAACCTACGAATATCTACTCAATCTTACAGATGATCCTGATGTTGCAGAGCCTTTAAAATTTTTAAGAGAAAGAGAGATTGTTCATTTCCAACGCTTTGGAGAAGCTTTGAGAACAGTACAGGATTATCTTGATTCGGAAAGATGCTTTGTTATTCCTAAGCCTAATTTTATGAATAATGATAAAAACTGCGGCTGCAAAAAATGCAAATAAGCTTGCAAAACCGTCGAAAAAGTCCGAAAGGACTTTTTCGACATCAAAAATATAAAATTTTCAAAAATTATTAATAAAATTTTTGATTTATATGATATAATATAATTAAATTGGGGAAAATCTTATTAACGCCTAATAAATTTATGAAAAACGGAGGAAAATTATGAAAAAAATACTATTTGTTGCATCCGAATGTGTACCATTTATAAAAACAGGAGGACTTGCCGATGTAGTTGGAGCCCTTCCTAAGATGATGGATAAAAACCTCTATGATGTAAGAGTTATACTGCCCAATTATACCTGCATAAATAAAGAGCATAGAGATAAATTTAGATATATAACTCATTTTTATATGGATATGGGTTATAAGGCTGATCATGTCCATGTAGGAATAATGGAATATGAGCTTGACGGCATTAAATACTATTTTATAGATAATGAATATTATTTTGGAGGAGGCTACCCTTACAGCACATTTCGTTTTGATATAGAAAAATTCTGTTTCTTTTCAAAGGCTGCTCTGGCTATTCTTCCGGTTATAGATTTTAAGCCTGATATAATACATTGTCATGACTGGCAGGCAGGCCTTATTCCTGTTTTTGTAAAGACAAAATTTAACTGTATGTCATTTTTCAGAGATATAAAAACAATCATGACCATACATAACTTAAAATTTCAGGGAGTTTGGGATATAGACACTATAAAATTTTACACCGCTCTCGATGACTATCTTTTTACTAATGATAAGCTTGAATATTATTCCGATGCAAATATGCTTAAAGGCGGCTTGGTATATGCCGATTATATTACAACGGTAAGCGAAACTTATGCCGATGAGATAAAAATGCAGTATTACGGAGAGGGGCTTGACGGCTTGCTTAGGGCAAAAAGTCAATTTGTATCCGGAATTTTAAACGGAATCGACTATACAATATACGATCCTAAAACAGATAAAAATATAACTAAAAATTATTCTTCCGATAATTTTGTCGAGGCAAAAGCCGCAAACAAGCTTGCCCTTCAAAAGGAGCTGGGTCTTGCTGAGGAAAAAGACATATTTATGATCACAATCATATCAAGATTAACCGACCAAAAAGGCCTTGATTTGGTAGATTGGGTTATAAAAAGACTTTGCACCGAAAATGTACAATTCGTCGTTTTGGGAACAGGTGAAAGCAATTATGAAAATCTGTTTAAGCATTTTGCATGGCTTTATCCAAAAAGAGTTTCTGCAAATATAGGATTTTCCGATAAATTGGCGCACAAGCTCTATGCTTCATCCGATGCTGTTTTGATGCCGTCAAAATTTGAGCCATGCGGATTAACTCAGCTTATAGCGCTTAGATACGGTTCCGTTCCTATTGTAAGAGAAACAGGCGGGCTTAAAGATACCGTTGAAGCATATAATGAATATGAAAAAACCGGAACCGGCTTCTCATTCCAAAATTATAATGCTGATGAAATGCTTAACACAGTCAATTATGCAAAAAGCGTATATTATAACGACAGAAAAGCTTGGAACGACATTGTAAAGCGTGGAATGAATATGGATTTTTCATGGAAAAGTTCTTCCGAAAAATACAGCAGGCTTTATGAAAAGCTTACCGAAAATATTTAACAAAAACAAATAAAATATCGGATACTGTATATGATATTCGTACTTCGCTTACGCTATGTACTATAATCAGATGTATAAAAATCTCATTCCATCGGGATTAAAAATCTCTCGAAACTTGCTGTTTTCTTCAGCGGAAATAGCATTTTCGCCGAGGAAAAAGGCGAGTTTCAAGGCTTTTAAAGCCGCCGGAACGAGCCTTTTGTTCATCTGTTTAACTTCGAAAAAGCTGCTGCAATCTGCAGCAGCTTTAATTTTTTTACATAATTCATATTATGAATTATGTTTATTTGCCATATCTCTTTCGTAAGATTCTATCATTTTTTTAACCATATAACCGCCTACAGATCCGTTTTGATAGCTTGTTAAATCACCATTATAGCCTCGCTTTAACGGTACACCGATTTCATTGGCTACCTCATATTTAAAGGCATCTAGGGCGGCTCTCGCCTCCGGCACTGCTTTTCTGTTTGAGCTGGACATTAAAATCGCCTCCATTATTAAGCTTATTTATTGTCAGGGCTTTATAGCCCCTATTATCAAAAGACTAAATTGTAATTTAACCAACAAGTAGGTACTCATCTCCTAAGGCGATGTGTACTTCGTTAAAAATTGTTGGTTATTATCACGCAGCGTAAGCGGAATACAAATTTACCTATTCTAAACTGCTGAATCGGCTGATATTTTTAACATCGCCATAAAATTTAAATCAAGCTTTCTTATTTGAGATAAATAACTCTGCGATGTTACACTTATATTATTACTCTTAAATTTTTTTATATTCGTCAAAATTATGTCTTTTTTTACATTTTATTCTTTTTTTATGTATTCTTCAAATTCTATTTTGCTCTCTTTAATGAGCTTACGGCTAAGCTCATCCGGATATTTTTCCAGAGCTATTATTTTAACTATTCCGGCGTTAATAATCTGCTTAAGACACATAGAGCATGGGCTTGCGGTAACATAAAGACAAGCGCCCATACAAGATACTCCATTTACCGCACATTGAATTATTGCGTTTGCTTCTGCGTGCACCGCTCTGCAAAGCTCTTGTCGCTGACCTCTCGGAACATTTAGCTGTTCTCTTAAACATTCTCCCATATCACAGCAATTTTTAAGCCCTTTTGGGGCTCCGTTGTATCCCGTTGCCAATATCTGGTTATCTTTAACCAAAACCGCTCCAACTTTTCTCCTTAAACAGGTTGAACGTTTGGCGGCAAGCACAGCCATTTCCATAAAATATTCATCCCAGCTTATTCTGCTCATAGCCTAACCTCCATTTCATACAAGCCTTTGTCTTAAACATTCATAAATTATAACAGCGGCAGCGGCGGCGGCGTTTATGGATTCAGCCTTGCCTATCATAGGTATTTTTATAAGCATATCGGCTTTTTCGGAAATCTCATCCGACAAGCCGTTTGCTTCATTGCCGATTAAAACAGCCGCTGAAGAACCTAAATCCGCTTTATATAAAGATTTTCCCGATAAATGGGCGGCATAAATCTTTATTCCCTGCGCCTTAAGCTTATCGATAATAAAATTTAGATTGACATTTGTAACAATCGGAATATGAAATACAGAACCCATAGTAGAGCGTATTGTTTTGGGATTATATAAATCGGCGCAGCCTTCCGACAAAACGACACAGTCGCAGCCGGCAGCATCGGCAGTCCTTATAACAGAGCCTAAATTACCCGGATCATTTATTTTTTCAAGCATAACCAAAAATATATTTTTATTTTTTATTATTGCGTTTATATCAAATTTCTTTTGTCGGCATACGGCTATTATACCCTGAGAATTTACCGTATCGCAAATTTTTAAAAAAATTTTTTCATCTATAATAAAAACCTCGCCCCTTTTTTTTAATTTGGCAATATCGGTTTTTTCAATACGACTATTGGACACAGCATAATAAATAACCTCCCAATCGGGCGGTATTTCATTTACAAGCCTTTCGCCTTCCAAAACAAAAAGAGAGCTTTTATCTCTTTCTTTTTTTTGTTTTAAAGCCGAAAGCTGTTTAACTGTTTTATTTTGGGCGCTCTTTATTATCATAAACATACCTCTTATAAAAATACTTGCGAAAAATATTGCTTATTTAATTATTTACATACATTTTAATGCTTTTGCTCTCTCCTATTACAACAAGTATATCATCCTCTTTTATTATTTCATCTGGGCGTGGAGAAACGATTATTTTTTTTCTGTTGTTTCTCTTTATTGCAACTATATTAAGCCCGTATTCCGCACGAATATTTGATTTTTGAAGCGACTTGTCAAGCCAAACCTTTTTCGGCTCTATCTCGGCTATTGTAAATTCATCCGAAAGATTTATATAATCGATTACATTAGATGTAACAAGATTTGTGGCTATTCTTATTCCCATATCCCTTTCCGGCATAACAACTCTGTCTGCGCCAAGCTTTTCCAAAATAGAGCGCTGCATTTCATCCTTTGCCTTAACTATAACAAGAGGACAGCCTTTTTCTTTGGCAACAAGAGTAGCCATTATGCTTGCCTCAAGATTTTCACCTATGGCTACTATAACAACATCAAAATTATTAAGACCCAAGGCATCTGCGGCATGAGGCTCCATTATATCCACCTGAACGGCATGATCTGCAACGCTGCTCATCTCGTTTACAGCCTCAAGCTTTATATCGCAGCACATAACCTCACAATTATGCCCAACAAGTGTATTAACTATGCTTTTGCCAAATCTTCCCAAGCCTATTACGGCAAATTGCTTTCTTTTTTTCATATTTATCCTCCTTAGCCAACAATTATCTTTTCTTCCGGATAATGAAGAAGATTTTTAGCGCCGTTTTTTGCTGCAATGGCAACGGCAACCGTTATAGGCCCAAGCCTGCCGACAAACATACAAATTATAAGAACAATTTTGCTAAATGTATGAAGCTGCGGCGTTATTCCTGTTGAAAGGCCTGTTGTACCCATTGCCGAAGCCGTTTCAAAAAGTATATCTATAAACTCAATATCAGATCCGGATTCCGTTATCGAAACAAGAATTGTTGAAACAAATATAAAAAGCAGAAGCATTATTGAAACAGCAAGCGCTTTTTGCAGCGTATAAAAACTTATGCTTTTTTTAAATGCCGATATAGAGTCGTTTCCTCTTACAACAGATGCTACAGCCATCAAAACAATACCTAGTGTAACAGTTTTTATTCCTCCTGCCGTTCCTCCCGGAGAACCTCCTATTGTCATAAATATAATAGATATAAACTTTGAGGCATCCTTTAAGCCCATCTGATTTACAGAAAAAAAACCTGCCGTCCTCAGTGTAACGCTTTGAAAAAACGCCGCCACAACTTTGTTTGCAAAGCCCATCTTTCCTAAGGTTTGCGGATTGGTGTATTCTATAATAAGGAAAAAGAGAAAACCGGATATTATCATTATGCCTGTTATAAGAACAGCCAGCTTTGAATGAAGCTTAAGCCTTTTTACAGCAACAATAGGCCTGCACTCATCTTTAAGCACACTGTGAAAATTATTTTTTACATCCAAAAGCACCGGAAAACCTATGCCACCTAATATTATTAAAATCATTAAAATGGGCATTATTATATAATCACCCGAATAATTTATAAGGGAATTTTCGCCCAAAATATCAAAGCCTGCATTGCAGAAAGCTGATACAGAATGAAATATTCCGTTTATAAGCGCATCCTTAAAACCATAATCCTTTAAAAAGCCGACCGTCAAAAAAGCTGCGCCTATACTTTCTATAAAAAAAGTTGCCTTAATAACAGTTCTGATAAATGAAACCATACCGCTTATTGTATTTAGGTTAAAAGATTCTTGTATAATTATTCTATCTCTAAGGGTTATCTGTCTGCCTAAAAAAACAAGTATGCTCATCATTATGCTTACAAATCCAAGCCCTCCAACCTGTATAAGTATAAGTATAACAGCCTTGCCAAAAAACGTCCACTGTGAAGCTGTGCAAAGAGTTGTAAGCCCTGTTACGCATACGGCTGATGTAGCCGTAAAAAGAGCATCGACAAATTTTGGGGATTCTCCGGTTTTGTCGGCAAAGGGCAGCATTAATAAAACAGCGCCTATAAAAATAACAAAAGCAAAACCCATAACAATTATCTGAGTCGGATTAAACTTATATCTTATTTTTTGAAAAAACATTTTTATCTTTATATTCATTTTTTTACACCGGCTTTAATTTTTTATTAATTTTTTTAATTTATAACTTCGTTTAATCGAGCGCCCGCCTCTTAGGCGGTGATTACTCACATTGACTGTAAGCTAAGTACGAGTATTGTCGCTTACATTATATCACAAACAACTATCATAAAAAATATATTTTGCAAAAATGTTTTATGAAAGTTGTAATGGGGTTAAAAAAATGATAAAATAAAATTACTTATTTTTTTACATAAAATAATATGGCAGTCTTAAACAAGAAAGGAGCTAAATATGTCAGGCTCAGTATTTGGAAATATATTTAAAATCTCAACCTGGGGCGAATCCCACGGAAAAGCTCTTGGAGTTATAATAGACGGATGCCCTGCCGGAATAGAAATCTCTGAGGATTATATACAAAAAGATCTTGACAGAAGAAAACCCGGACAAAACAAATACTCGACCCAAAGAAAAGAAGCCGACAGAGTTGAAATAATGTCAGGAGTTTTTGAAGGAAAAACTACGGGAACTCCTATTTCTCTCATTATTATGAATACCGATCAGCGCTCTAAGGATTACTCCGAAATCTCAAATATATTTAGGCCCGGTCATGCCGATTATGGCTATGAGTCAAAATATGGATTCAGAGATTACAGGGGCGGAGGACGATCTTCCGGAAGAGAAACAGCGGCAAGGGTAGCGGCAGGCGCCGTTGCAAAAAAGCTTCTGTCAATTCTCGGCATAAGCATAACAGCCTATACGCTTTCTATCGGAAGCATTGTAATAGATAAAGCAAATTTTGATAAAAACGAAATTTTTGAAAATCCATTTGCCATGCCCGATATGGCGGCGGCAAACAAAGCCGCTCTTCTTTTGGACAGGGCTGTAAAAAATCAGGATTCGGCAGGCGGTATAGTCCAATGCGAAGTATCCGGCATAAAACCCGGAATAGGAGAGCCTGTTTTTGACAAGCTTGACGCCTGCCTTGCCAAAGCAATATTATCTATAGGCGCAACAAAGGGTATAGAATTTGGGCTTGGCTTTGATGCATCAAGGGTAAGCGGCTCCTTTAACAATGATGAGTTTTTTATGAGCGGCGAAAAAATTGTTAAATACACAAACAATTCGGGCGGTATACTGGGCGGTATATCGGACGGCGCTCCTATTGTTTTCAGAACCGCATTCAAGCCTACGCCCTCTATTGCTCAAAAACAAAAAACCGTAACCTCAGACGGCAGAAACACCTCTGTTGAGATTAAAGGCCGCCATGATCCTATAGTTGTGGCAAGGGGCGTTATTGTGGTTGAAGCCATGACTGCCATAACGCTTGCGGATCTCATTCTTCTTAATATGTGTTCAAAAATGGAAAATGTTAAAAAATTTTATGATTCAATTCAATGATATTTCTGTCCAGTTTACGCTTCGTACTCATAACCAACGGCTAAAAGGCGGTGCTTGCTTGTCGATCAAATAATACAAATTATTTTGCTTATATTGCAAAAATAAATTATTTTTGTTATCCTAATATAAAGTCAGAATAACTATACAGAGGAGATATAATATGCAAAAGCTTAATTCCAAAGTAACAGATGAATTAAATTTTTTTGAGGGAAATGACCCTTATAAACTTGCCGAAGAATTTGGAACGCCTCTTTATGTTTACAACGAAAGAATTTTAAGACAAAGATGCAGAGAAATGAAAAATCTTGTTTCATACGAAAATTTTTCGGTAAACTATTCCGCAAAAGCAAACAGCAATCTTGCTTTTCTTGAAATTGTAAACGAAGAAGGTCTTAATGTTGACGCAATGTCACCCGGAGAAATTTATACAGAGCTTAAAGCAGGCTTTAAACCGGAGCAGATTTTTTACATAAGCAACAATGTTTCCGAAGAAGAAATGCGCTTTGCCATTGACAGAGATATTTTAATGAGCGTTGATTCTCTCGCCCAGCTTGAACAATACGGAAAGCTTAACCCCGGCGGAAAAATTGCCGCACGCTTCAACGGCGGAATAGGCGCAGGCCATCACGAAAAGGTTATAACTGCCGGCAAAAAGACAAAATTTGCCATAAACCCCGAGTATATACCTGAGTTTAAAGCCATAATAAAAAAATATAATCTTGATCTTGTCGGCATAAATCAGCACATAGGCTCTCTTTTTATGGATGGCGAAAAATACATAGAAGGCGTTAAGGCTATACTTAATATAGCAAAACAATTTGAAAACATTAAATTTGTAGACCTCGGCGGAGGATTCGGCATACCTTACGAAAAGCAGGCGTCTCAGCCAAGGCTTGATCTTAAATCTCTCTCAGCTATGCTTGATGAAGTTTTTGAAAGCTTTGCCAATGAATACGGAGAAAGAATAACCTTTAAAATAGAACCTGGAAGATACATATCAGCCGAATGTGGATTGATTTTAGGGAAGATTACCGCCGTTAAATACAACGCAAGCCATAAATTTGCCGGAACAGATATAGGATTTAACGTTCTGCAAAGACCTATTATGTATGATTCTCATCATGATATCGAGATTTACAGACAATCAGATTTTAAATCCGATAAGCAGGAAGAAATCACCGTTGTTGGAAATATATGTGAAAGCGGCGATATCTTGGCAAAAGACAGAGTTTTGCCGGAGATTGTTACGGGTGACATGATAGCTGTTTTGGATGCTGGAGCTTACGGATATTCAATGTGTTCAAACTATAACAACAGACTTAGGCCCGCAGAAGTGCTTATAAGAGAAAACGGCAGTGCCATACTCATTCGCAAAAGAGATTGTCTTGAAGATTTAGTAAGTCATTTTATTTCTATCAAAGCTTAAATTTATAAAAAACATTAATAAAAGCCGCAGGCGGATATCGCATTTTGTGGCTTTTGTTAACCCGACTAAAAATCGGCGCTAAGTAATTAAGCCGTTACGGAATAAACGAATATAAGGAGATTATTTAAAATGATTAAAAAAGCCCTTTGCATAGCCGGCTCGGACTGCAGCGGAGGCGCCGGAATACAGGCTGATTTAAAAACTTTTTCGGCGCATGGTGTTTTTGGCATGAGCGTTATAATTTCTGTTGTTGCCGAAAATACGAAAGGGGTTATCGGCATAGAAAATATCAGCCCCGATATGATAAAAAAACAAATCGAAGCTGTTTTTGACGATATAGGAGCCGATGCCGTAAAAATAGGAATGTTGGCTGATAAGGAGCATATGCTTGCCGTATGTGAAAGCTTAAAGAAATACAAACCCCAAAATATTGTTATAGATCCGGTTATGTATGCAAAAGACTCAAGCCCTCTTATGGATCCAAATTCCGCAGATTTCTTTATAGATGAAATTCTTCCGCTTGCGGATGTAATAACGCCAAATATTCCGGAAGCCCAAAGGCTTTCGGACATTAAAATTTCAGATATAAACGATATGAAGAAAGCCGCAGATATAATTCATTCTATGGGGGCGAAAGCTGTTCTTGTAAAAGGCGGTCACTCAAACGATGATAACTGCGCCGATATTTTATTTGACGGAAAAGATTTTCACAGCTATTCAGCCGAAAGAATTTTTACCAAAAACACTCATGGAACAGGCTGCACGCTTTCCTCTGCGATAGCCGCAAATCTGGCGTTGGGAAAGAATATATCTCAGGCTGTTTTAAAAAGCAAAATATATATAACAAACGCCATTAAAAATTCTCCGGCAATAGGAACCGGTTACGGGCCTTTGGATCATTTTTACAATTTTCGAAAATCTATGGGAGATCTTAAATGAAAAATAAAATCGATTACAGCTTATATGTTATAACAGACAGACAGCTTATGACAAGCGAAAGCATAGAACAAAGCATTGAAGATGCCATACTGGGCGGAGCCGGCATAATTCAGATCAGAGAAAAAAATATAACCTCAAAAGAATTTTATCTGACGGCAAAAAATGCAAAAGCTATATGCTCAAGGCTTGGCGCAGCGCTTATAATAAATGACAGAATAGATATTGCCCTTGCCTGCGATGCCGACGGAGTTCATTTAGGGCAAAAGGATATTCCTGTGGATACAGCAAGGCGCATAATGGGTAAAAATGCCATTATCGGCGCATCGGCCGCCACCGTGAAAGAAGCTGTTCAAGCGCAGAGGCTTGGCGCAGATTATCTTGGGGTTGGCGCCATATTTACAACAGAAACAAAAAAAGACACCCGCAGTGTTTCAAAAGAGCTTCTTAAGGATATATGCTCAGCCGTAAGTATTCCCGTTGTCGCAATAGGCGGCATAAACAAAGAAAGAGCATATATTCTTGAGGGCAGCGGAGTTAAAGGCGCCGCCGTTGTTTCCGCCGTTGTGGCGCAAAACGACATTAAAGCGGCTGCAAAAGAAATGAAAGCTGAAATATTAAAATATATCGGAGAGAGCTTATGAATTATAAAGCTGTTATTTTTGATCTTGACGGAACAATTATAGACTCTGCCTATGTTTGGAAAAAGGTAGACATCGATTTTTTTAAAAAACTTAATATGCCCGTCCCAAAGGACTACACAAAAAAAATAAGCGCCTTAAGCTTTGAACAGGCAGCTGTATTTACAAAAGACGAATATGGTCTTGCTCAAAGCATAGAGCAGATAAAAAATGAATGGTTTGATATGGCTGCATTTGAATATGCAAATAACGTAAAGCTTAAAAAAGGGGTTTATAATTATATAATCAAGCTTAAAAAATCGGGAGTAAAAATCGCCCTTGCCACGGCATCTCCGCCCACGCTGTATATACCGGCTCTTAAAAACAACAAAATATATGATTATTTTGATGCTTTTACCTGCTGTGATGAAGTAAAAAAAAGCAAGGCTTTTGGTGATATATATATTATATGCGCCAAAAAGCTGGGCGTTAAAACAAATCAATGCATTGTTTTTGAAGATGTTTTAAAAGCTGTAAAAAGCGCAAAATCAGCAGGAATGGATGTATGCGCCGTATATGACAAGCAAAGCGAAGCAGATAAGGCTGAGATTATGCGTATTGCCGATAATTATATTTACAGCTTTGACGAAATGCTTTGATTTTGGGTTTTTATGCTTAACAGCTAAATTTGCCCTCCTCCTAAAATGTGAGGGATTTACTTATTGATTAAGCAATCAATTTAAATACAAGGTGGTTTTTTATTATGACATTTCCTATTATTATAGCGTCAGCCGTTATTATTTGCTGTGTTATGGCAAATCGTTTTTCAACAAAAATGGGTATGCCCGCCTTAATTTTATTTATGGCTCTCGGTATGATATTCGGTTCCGACGGCATATTTAAAATACCGTTTGATAATTTTAATCTGGCACAATGGATATGTAATATTTCTCTTTTATTTATTATGTTCTATGGCGGATTCTGCACAAAATGGTCTACGGCAAAGCCTGTTGCGTTAAGGGCAGCCGTACTTTCCACATTCGGCGTTGTTATAACCGCTCTGTTAACGGCGGTATTCTGTTTTTTTGTGTTAAAATTTACATTTATAGGAAGTCTTCTTGCCGGAGCGGTAATAAGCTCAACAGATGCAGCGTCCGTATTTTCTATACTTCGTTCAAAAAAGCTTAACTTAAAATACGGAACAGCTTCTCTTTTGGAAATCGAAAGCGGAAGCAACGACCCCGTTTCATTTATGCTTACAACAATCGGTTTATCTCTTATAAACACAAGCGGTGAAAAAAATATATTGTTTATGATATTCAGCCAAATAATTTTCGGTATCTCTTCAGGTATAGTTGTCGCCGCATTCGGAAATTACTTTTTATGCAAAAAAAAGCTTATTCCAAGCGGAATGGAAAACATATTTATGATAGGGCTGGCGCTTTTGGGTTACGGTGCGGCTGATTTAATAGGCGGAAACGGCTACTTAAGCGTATATCTTATGGGAATAATCTTAGGAAACTGCAGAATTAAAAATAAAAAAGATCTTGTCCTCTTTTTTGACGGAATAACAGGCTTAGCGCAAATTATTCTTTTCTTCCTGCTTGGTCTTCTTGCCTTTCCTTCAAGGCTCCCGCAAGTTTTGCCTGCGGCTATAGCTATTGCGCTTTTTCTTCTTTTTGTGGCAAGGCCTGCCGCTATATTTCTGCTGCTTAAGCCGTTTAAGGCAACAAACAGCCAATGCCTTTTAATATCTTGGGCAGGGCTTAGGGGTGCGGCTTCAATTGTTTTTGCAATATCGGTTATATCCGGAGGCGGAATACAAAGTGTTCATTATGATATATTCCATATTGTTTTTATGATTTCACTTTTGTCAGTTGCCTTTCAAGGCTCTCTTCTTCCTCTTGTTGCAAAAAAGCTGGATATGGTTGATGAAGAAAGCGACGTAAGAAAAACATTTAACGACTATCAGGAGGAATCCGCTATCACATTGATGAGAATATTTGTGCCAAAAGGGCATAACTGGGCAAACAGACCTATTAAAGATGTAAGCCTTCCGACAGATTCTCTTGCAATTATGATAAAAAGAGCAGGTGAAACCGTAATCCCAAACGGCGATACAATTATTCTCGAGGGCGACAGCGTTATACTGAGCGTACCAAGCTATGACGCTTCGGGTGAAGCAAACTTAGATGAAATAAAAATAGATAAAAACCATGAATGGTGTGAAAAAAAGATTGCCGATTTGGATATACCCGAAAATACTCTTATAGTTATGGTAAGAAGAGGAGATGAAACTATCATACCAAGAGGAAAAACCGTTATACATAAAGATGATGTAGTTATAACCTATCAATAAAAAAGGAGTTGTTAGCTATGACACCCAAGCAAAAATATAACGAAATAACCGCAAACAGAGTTATACAAGCCTTTAAGAAAAGAAATATCGAAGGCTATTACTGCGCTGATAAAGCCGAGGCTTTAAAAAAGGCTCTCGAGATTATTCCCGAGGGAAGCTCCGTAACATGGGGAGGCTCTCAGTCTATCGCTGAAATAGGACTTTGCGACAGCCTTAAAAACGGAAAATACGAGCTTTATGACAGGGCTCAAGCCAAAGACAGCGCTCAGCTTGATGAAATTTACAGAAAAGCTTTTTCATGCAATTTTTATATATCAAGCTCCAATGCCGTTACATTAGACGGAAAGCTCGTAAACATAGACGGAATAGGCAACAGAGTTTCCGCAATAATATTCGGCCCCGACAATGTTCTTTTAATAGTAGGAATAAACAAAGTATGCGATGACGAAGCCGACGCCCTAAAAAGAGTAAAAAACAAAGCCGCTGTTATGAACGCTTACAGGCTAAATTTAAATACGCCATGTTCAAAAACAGGCTCTTGTGTTGACTGCTTAAGTGATGAATGTATTTGCAGCGCCATCGTTGTAACAAGAAGAGCAAGCCGACCGGGAAGAATAAAAGTAATCATTGTGGGCGAAGAGCTTGGCTATTAACAACTAATATCGAAAAAGTCCCTACGGGACTTTTTCGAGAAAAAACAGATGTATAAACAGCTCATTCCATCGGAATTAAAAATCCCTTGAAACTCGCTGTTTTCCTCGGCGGAAGTGAATTCCGCCTGCGGATTATAAGTTTGTGACGCTTTAAGTTACTTATTCAAAGCAGGGCTTTTAACAGTCTGAAATTTCCCCAAACGGAGGAAATTTTATTTAAAGCTTCATCAATGCCGCAGCATTATTATAAAAAATATCCTCTAATTTTTTTTCATCAAGCCCACAGGTTAATACCTTTTGAATCTCTACGCTCGGGTGATGAAAAGGCATATCCGTTCCAAACATAATTTTTTTGCTTCCGACAGTTTCGTATGCTTCTTTTATTTTGGACGGCATAGGCATACCGCTCATCTCAAGGTAAATATTATCATATTTTTTCGCCATTTTTAATGCCGCATCTATATAAACTCCATGGCCATGCCCCATATGTATCATAACTACCTTAACATTTGGGAATCTTTCAGCCAGCATAGCTATGCTCCATGGAAGAGAATAAGGCGGATGCCCGCTATGTATAAAAACAGGAATATCTTTTTTTTCCGCTTCATTCATAATTGGATCTAAAATTTCAGAATCGGCTACATAGGCATGCTTAAGCGGATTAAGCTTTATTCCCAAAAAGCCATAGTCAATATAACGCTTAAGCTGCTCAACAGCCTTTTCGCCGTCAAACGGTGAAAGATATACCAAAGGAAGCACCCTATCAGTATATTTTTTGTATGCATCCAAAACCTCGTCATTTGTTTCCGGCCCCGAAGAGCATAAAACAGTTTTTTCTATTTCATATTCATCCATTTTATTTATTAAAGACCCAATATCCGTTTCAACCCCTGCCCAGCCGCCAAAGCTGCCGATATGTGAATGAGCATCTATTTTTTTCATTCCCTAAACCTCCCTTATTTTTTTTATTATTCCGGATCCATTTAAAACAGCGGCAATTGCTATTGATATCACAATACCGCATACGGTCTGAACAATAAGCCCCGGCAGCCTAACCATGGCATAAGCCATTCCAAAAATAGGTATCTTAACCAATGTATAGCAAATAACCTGAAAAGCTCCTCCTACCGAAGCGCCTAATGCCATTGTGATTAATCCAAAACCTTTATCGCCCTTTTTGCATATATAAAACATGATGACAGCCATAAGGGCTTTGATTATAAACGTCGGCACAACCCAAATCATATAACCGCCCAAGGCATCAGCGAGAGCAGCGCCTATTCCTCCTGCCAAAGCGGCATCTTTTCCTCCCAAAACCAAAACGGCAATAAAAATCATACAATCACCAAGATGTGTATATCCATTTGGCGATGGGATTTTAAAAAAATATGTTCCCAAAAAAACAAGAGCAGCCATAACAGCCGTTTTACAAAGTCTTACTGTTTTATCGTCATTCATAATATTGCCTCCTTAAAATATGATATTCTTAATATATCACAGTTTAATAGCAAAAAACACAAAAACCAATAATTGTACCGATACACTTTTGCGAAATATAAATTTATAATAAATTTATATTTTTTAAAAAAAATGCTTGACTTATTTAAAATGTCGTTATATAATAATCTTGTAGTTGATTTTAACTCATCTTTTGACATTTTTTTAGGAGAAGTACTCAAGTGGCTGAAGAGGCTCCCCTGCTAAGGGAGTAGGTCGTTTGCGCGGCGCGGGGGTTCAAATCCCCCCTTCTCCGCTACCGCCAGATATCTGGCGGTTTTTTTATTGCTTAATTTCTTATATATCTCTTTATTCTTTGCCCTATAGTATAAGCTATTATAATTTTAATCATATCCGCCGGTATGTAAGGAATAACCCCTATAAAAAATGCCTGCATAAAATTCATATGCGCAGAAAATGAAAGCCATATCGTTCCTAACGCATAACATATAGCGGTACCCAAAATCATGCCTAAAATATTGATAAAAGCCTTATCTTTAAATATATCGGCAAAAATTCCCGTAAAAAGAGCTATAAAAATATAACCTATTGCATACCCTCCCGTAGGACCCATAAGCTTGCCCAAGCCTCCGGAAAAATCCGTAAAAACAGGCAGGCCCACAGCCCCCAAAACCAAATAAAGCCCAACACCGACAATAGCTTTTTTTGCTCCCAAAATTATCGAAAACAAATAAATAACAAATAACGCCGCAGAGATAGGCACAGGCGAAAACGGCAAATGAATACTGAATGGAGCTATTATACACAGCGCAGCGCTCATAAGAGCAGTGAATGTCATGTTTCTGATTTTAGAGTTATTCATTTTAATATCCTCCCGAATGTTTATTTTTTGCCAATTACCGTGAAAAATATGCTTTTTGCCGCAAATTATTTCACAATAAAAGCAATAACATTATAAAATAAAAAAAAATAAATGTCAACTATGATTAAATATACAGTTTACATTCTTGTCAAAAAAAAGATGCTGAAAAAAATCAGTATCTTTTTGTTAATTATTATTCATTTACGCTATTACCTATCCGTTATCCACCGCCTAACAGGCGGTGATTTACTTGTTTAACAAATTATGCAATCTGTTCGCCAAGTACATAAACTGTAACGTCTTTAACTCCGTATCTTATACATTCACTGTAGCTGTCAAAATATAAATCAACTTTGTTTCCTTTAATGGCGCCGCCTGTGTCACCTGCAACAGCATAGCCATAACCCTCTATATAAAGCTTAGTTCCAAGAGGTATTACATTTCTGTCTACGGCAACGACACCGTATTGAGCTTTCATTCCTGAGGCTGTTATTCCATAACCTCTGTCGCCGGGGTTTTTGCCTGTACAGGCGCTTGCGCTTGTGTAGGCTGTAGATCTCATAGAAATTGTTTTTGTTGTTAAAAAACTTCCTCTGTCTGTTTTTATAACCTTTGCTGTACCCTTTTCAACAACTTCATTAACAGGCTGCTTTGTTAAAACATCACTTATAACCTTTGTAGAATCAAGGCTGCCGCCTATATAGGTTTTAAGTGTAGAAATTTCTCTTTCGCCCTTAACACCCTCTGTTAAAACTCTTGTTGTTCCTTCGGGAAGCTTTTCATTTTCCACAACATTTACATCAAAATCAACCGGAACCTTTTCAACCGTAATATCTTCGCTTACAGTCATAACATTGATAACCATATCTTTTTCAATTTTGGATGATGATGAAAGACCGTCACAAAGCCTATAGTCTATGCCATCTTCCTTTTTAAGCTCAACCAAAACTCTTCCTACCGTAACTTCGCCTGTTTTAAAGATTCTTTCTTCACTGTTGTCAATAACGATTTTTACAGCCACAGCTCTGTTGATTATAACTCTCATATTATTATCTATTTTATCGTTTAGGGCATAATTAATGTTGTCATTAGAATCAAGCTCAATGTTTTCATTTTCCAACAGCTCGCCGACTGTAATTTCAGAGGTTCTGTAAAACCTGCTTTCTCCGTCTACAATAACTCTTACATTATTTACGGGTACTTCTGCGGCTTTTGCAACCCCTGTAAAGATTGAAGAAATCAATACAAGAAAGATTGCCACTCTTAATTGCTTCGGTATTGCATGTAATTGTTTAGACATTTTAATATTTCCTCCTTAGGACAGCAATCCTTAATAAAAAGATAATAATTTCATTCGATGAAATGAAATTCTGTCCTTATGCGGTTATATTAAGCTCTTTTCTTAATATATTACGCAAATTTTAAGGATATATTCAAATTTTTCATATCCTTAATTAACATTTACAGTATATATATTAACATATTTGCAACAATTATGCAACAATTATTTTATGTCGAATAAGCTGATTGAGTTTTTTCGAGTTATTTCCGCCACTTTTTCGGGTAAAATTTGTTTAATTTGTGCAATTTTTTCCACTATATATTTCAAATTTTGTGAATTATTACGAGTACCTCTCACAGGCACAGGAGATAAATATGGTGAATCTGTTTCGATTAAAATTCGCTCCAGAGGGATATTTTCAACCACCTCGATAAGTTTTCTGGCGTTTTTAAATGTTACAATTCCTCCAACCCCTATAAAGAAGCCCATTTTAATATATTCTTCAGCCATTTCAACGCTGCCGGAAAAGGCGTGAATAACGCCTTTTCTGATACCGCTGTCTTTAATTATATCAAAACATTCCTGTGATGCCTCTCTTGAATGAATTATTACAGGTTTTGTAACATTTTCGCAAATTTTTAATTGTTTTTTAAAAACTTGTCGCTGAATATCTCTCGGAGAAAAATCATAATGATAGTCAAGCCCTATTTCTCCAACCGCAACTGTTTTATCTTCCTTTAAAAAATTAATAAGCTTATCATAATCCTCATCGCTTACATTTTGAGCTTCGTGCGGGTGGATGCCTACGGCGGCATAAACAAAATCATATTTTTTGCTTAATTCTACACTAACCTCGGAGGATTTTATATCTGAGCCTATATTTATAATATAATCGATACCACTTTTTTTAAGCTGCTCTATAAGCTCATATCTGTCACCATCAAACTGTTCGCTGTCATAATGAGCATGTGATTCAAAATACATTATCTAACCTCAGCTCCGTTTCCTATTTCTCCGTCTGCGGTGATTATTTTAAGGCTTCCGTCTTTATCCTGCGCCGCAAGTATCATTCCCTGAGAAAGCTCCCCGCAAAGCTTAACGGGCTTAAGATTTGTTACTACAACCACCTTTTTGCCTTTCATCTCTTCGGGTGAATAATAATCGGCTATTCCGGAAACAATCTGCCTTGTTTCATCTCCTATTTTAATCTGTGATTTTAAAAGCTTTTTGCTTTTTTTAATTTTTTCACATTCAATAACCTCACCTATCTTCATTTCAAGCTTTTCAAAATCTTTAAATTCAATCTCCTGCTTATTAGGCTCGGCTTTTTTCTCAGGGTTCTCCGGGCTTTCATTAAGCTTCAAAGATGCTTCAAGCTCTTCAAGCTCTTTTTTTATGTCTATTCTGGGGAAAATAACGTTTCCTTTATTAATTTTAACCTCTCTTTTAAGCATACCGAATTTTTTAGCGCTGTCCCACTGCTTAAGGCTTTCATCATCTATGGATAATCGGCTGTATATCTCATTGGGAGTATTCGGCATAGCCGGGCTTATAAGCACGGCAATAATCCTAAGCCCCTCGGCAAGGGTATACATAACATCGGCAAGCTCCGCTTTTTTGCTTTCATCCTTTGCCATAACCCATGGCGTTGTTTCATCAATGTATTTGTTAAGACGTCTTATAAAATTCCATATCTCAACGAGGGCATTGCTGAATAACATTTTATCCATATTTTCTTCAACCCTAAGCGCTGTTTGGTAAGCAATTTCAATTATTTCATCATCAAGAGGGTTTTTAACCTGCTCGGCAGGAAGCTTAGAGTTGAAGTATTTTTCAATCATTCCCTCTGTTCTCGAAATAAGATTGCCGAGGTCGTTTGCCAGGTCTGAATTTATTCTGTTTATAAGGGCTTCGTTTGTAAAATTTCCATCTTGACCGAAAGCGATTTCTCTTAAAAGGAAATATCTTATAGAATCCACTCCGTATTTATCGACTAAAATTTTCGGGTCTACAACATTTCCTATTGATTTGCTCATTTTGCCTCCATTTATAACAAGCCAGCCATGGCCGAATATCTTTTTGGGAAGAGGAAGATCAAGCGCCATAAGCATAGCAGGCCATATAATGGTATGAAAACGAACAATCTCCTTGCCGACAACATGGACGTCTGCGGGCCAATACTTTTTAAAATCAGAGTCGTCATCGGAGCCATAACCGAGGGCGGATATATAGTTTGAAAGCGCATCTACCCAAACATAAACAACGTGTTTTGGGTCAAACTCAACGGGTATTCCCCATTTGAACGAAGTACGGCTTACACAAAGATCTTCAAGCCCCGGCTTTAAAAAATTATTAATCATTTCATTTTTTCTTGACGGCGGCTGAATAAAATCAGGGTTTGATTCTATATGCTCTATTATTCTGTCTTGATATTTGCTTAATCTAAAGAAATAACTCTCCTCCTTAAGCTTTTCAACCTCACGATGACAGTCGGGGCATTTTCCGTCTTTATCAAGCTGAGTTTGTGTATAAAATGTTTCGCATGGCGTACAGTACCAGCCCTCATATTCACTTTTATAAATATCACCGTTATCATATAGCTTTTTAAAAATTTTCTGCACAGCCTTAATATGCTTTTCGTCTGTTGTGCGTATATAATAATCATAGCTTATATCCATAGTTTTCCAAAGCTCTTTTATCCACTTTACTATACCGTCAACATATTCCTTGGGGCTTATGCCGTTTTGTTTTGCTATTCTTTCTATCTTTTGACCATGCTCATCGCTTCCCGTCAAAAATTTAACATCATAGCCCCTCATTCTTTTGTATCTTGCCATTGTATCCGTAGCAACGGTACAATATGAATGTCCTATGTGAAGCTTATCACTTGGATAATAAATTGGCGTTGTAATATAAAATTTTTCCTTTTCCATTTTAAAACCTCCATTTTTATATTATAAAATTTTTATTTTTCTTAAGCTTACAAAAATCAATTTTTGATATTAATAAAAAATTGCAGGCTTTTTAATTCAGCTTTTAAAAGTAAAAAACTCCTGCCCCAAAACGGGCGAGAGCAAAGGCTTAAATATACAGAAAAAATATTCAGACTGTCAATAATCCGGCTTTATTTATATGCCAATTAATTTTTCGGCAGTCTGAATATTATAAAAGTTTATTTTATCTTTGGTCCTTAAGCACATCTTTATTTTTAACCATATAATCAACAGCCGAAATAACGGTAAGCAAAACAGATGCCGCAACCAATACATAGCCTGTATAAATAAAAAACTTGCCTTTAAAATTAAGCAAAAGCACAATTATCATAATCATCTGAGCAATTGTCTTAAGCTTTCCCCAAAAACCTGCGGCTATAACTATATTTTGTTCAACAGCAAGCGTCCTAAAGCCTGTTATCATAAATTCTCTTGCAATAATCAATATCGCAGCCCACACCGGAAAAACAACATATGAATCCTTAAGAGAGGTTAAAGCTATAAGGGCGGAGCTTACCAAAAGCTTATCAGCCAAAGGATCCATAAATTTTCCGAAATTGGTAACAAGGTTGTATTTTCTGGCTATATATCCATCCGCAGCATCGGATGCGGCGGCAACAGAAAAAATTAAAGCCGAAATATAACGTCTTATTTCCGGCTCCGCCGGCAAAGCATCGCAAAGCAGCACAACCAAAAAAACAGGAATTAAAATTATTCTGAATACAGTAATTTTATTCGGCAAATTCATCGCAAATCTCTCCAATCAAGTCATAATCAGACGACTGAGTAATTTTAACATTATAAAAATCTCCTGCGATAAGCTCTTTTTCACTTTCAAAAAAAACAAAGCCGTCAATTTCATAGCAATCCCTATAGCTTCTTGAGCAGTAAATATTATCTTCTCCTTCAATTTTGCCCTCTATAATAACCTTAAGCACTTTGCCGACAAAATCAAGCCCCTTTTGGGCTGAAATGTTTTTTTGAAGCTGCATTATAAAATCCTTTCGCTTAAGCTTAATATCCTCATCAACCTGATTTGGCATATTATACGCAGGAGTTCCTTCTTCCCTTGAATACGCAAAAACGCCAAGCCTGTCAAATTTCATTTTTTCGACAAAATCCACAAGGCTGTTAAATTCAGCTTCTCCCTCTCCGGGAAAGCCCGTTATAAGAGTTGTCCTTATGCAGATATCGGGTATTTTTTCCCTGAGCGTTTTTATAATAAGCTCAAGGCTTTTTCTGTCTGTCTTTCTTCCCATTGCCTTTAATATTTTATCATCGCCATGCTGTACAGGCATATCTATATAATGGCAAAGCTTAGGGTTTTTCGCCATCTCTTCTATGGTTTGCTCCGTTATATGCTCCGGATAACAGTACATAAGCCTTATCCATTGTATATCCTCAATCTCGGATATACTGCAAATAAGCTCATGCAGTCTGTTTCTGCCATAAAGATCAGTTCCGTAAAGCGAGGTATCCTGAGCAACAAGTATTATTTCTCTGACACCTTTTTCGGCCATAATTTCCGCCTCTTTCACAAGGCTTTCAAAATTTCTGCTTCTGTATTTTCCTCTAAGGCTCGGTATTGTGCAGTAAGTACAGAAATTGTCGCAGCCCTCGGCTATTTTTAAATAGCCAAAGCCTCCGGCTGTTGTGATAATTCTTTTATAGCTGTTATTCTCATCAGGTCTTTTATTTTTATCCTCAACAATTTTTATTTGTCTTTCACCGTCAATAAGTCTTTTTATAACCTCTCCTATACGCTCAAAATCACCTGTTCCCACAACAGCGTCAACCTCGGGCAGAGATTTAAAAATCTCATTTTCATATCTTTGAGCCATACAGCCTGTAACTATAATCGCCTTAAGTTTTCCTGATTTTTTGTAATCGGCTATTCTTAAAACATTTTCTATGGCCTCTTCATTGGCATTCATAATAAAACCGCAGCTATTTACTATCACAATATCGGCATCTTCTTCATTTGGCACTATTTTATAGCCATACTCATCGATAATGCCAAGCATAATTTCACTGTCAACAAGATTTTTATCACAGCCGAGAGATATAAAAGCTATTTTTGTTTCGGATATCAAAAGATCACCTCCCAAAAATCACCCCAAAAAATTTTTTAATTAAGCCATCCTTTGAATACGGCAAGCCTCCAGACAGTTTTTCATAAGCATTGCTATTGTCATAGGACCTACGCCGCCCGGAACGGGAGTAATAAAGCCCGCTTTTTCTTTGCAGGCCTCAAAATCAACATCACCGCAAAGTTTTCCGTTTTCGAGCCTGTTTATGCCAACATCTATAATAACCGCTCCATCTTTTATCATGTCGGCTTTAATAAATTTAGGTATTCCTACGGCGGCAACTATAATATCTGCGCCAAGGCATACGTCCTTTATATTTTTTGTTTTTGAATGACAAACGGTAACCGTTCCGTTTTCAGCCAAAAGCAGCATCGAAACGGGCTTGCCTACAATATTGCTTCTTCCCACAACAACGCAGCTTTTGCCCTGTATATCTATTCCGCTTCTTTTTATAAGCTCTATACAGCCGGCGGGAGTACAGGCTTTAAGCCTTGCGCTGCCTATGCTTAAAAGGCCGACATTGTAAGGGTGAAAACCGTCGACGTCCTTATCCGGACGGATAGCAAGAAGCACCTTTTGCTCATCGATATGCTCCGGCAAAGGCAGCTGAACTAAAATTCCGTTACATTCTTTATCATTGTTAAGCTTTTCTATAAGCTCTAAAAGCTCCTGCTGAGATGTTTTTTCCGAAAGCTCATAGGAAAGTGACTTTATGCCCACATATTCGCAGGCTCTTTTTTTATTTCTTACATAAACCCGGCTTGCAGGGTCATCTCCAACCAAAATAACAGCAAGGCACGGCTGTATTCCATCGGCATTAAATTCAGCCGCAAGGCTTTTTGCCTCATCTTTTATCTGCGCTGAAATCTTTTTGCCATCTATTATGACTGCACTCATTTTAAAACCCTCCCATTTTATCAGAAAAGACCTGTAATCTTTCCATTTTCATCAACATCTATATTTTCCGCCGCCGGAGATTTAGGAAGACCGGGCATAGTCATAATATCTCCTGCCAAAGCAACAATAAAGCCTGCCCCTGCGCTAAGCCTTATCTCCTTTATTGAAACGCTGAAGCCCTGAGGTTTTCCCAAAAGCTGAGGATTATCGGAAAGAGAATACTGCGTTTTGGCTATGCATACCGGAACCTTGTCCAAGCCCATTTTTTCTATCCTTTTAATTTCCGATTCGGCTTTTGATGTATAATCAACCGAATCTGCGCCGTAAATCTCTTTGCATATTATCTCTATTTTTTCCTTTATGGGCAGTTTTTCATCATATAAAGGCTTAAAATCGCTTTTATTTTCATTTAAAACCTTAATCAGCTTATCAGCGAGAGCCTTGCCGCCCTCACCGCCCTTTGCCCATACCTCGGAAAGAGCGAACTCGGCTCCGTTTTCGGCGCATTTATTGCTGATATATACAATTTCATCAATAGTATCCTCCGCAAAGGCATTAAGGGCAACAATAACAGGAACATTGTATTTGCGCAGATTTTCTATATGCTTTTCAAGATTGGCAAATCCCTTTGCCGCAGCCTCAAGATTAGGCTTGCTTAAATCCTCTTTTTTAATGCCGCCGTTGAATTTAAGGCTTCTAAGAGTAGCTACCAACACAACCGCATCGGGCTTTAAACCTGCTTTGCGGCATTTTATGTCAAAAAACTTTTCTGCGCCCAAATCAGCGCCAAATCCCGCTTCCGTTATAACAACATCGGCAAGCTTCATGGCAAGCTTTGTTGCCTTAATACTGTTGCAGCCATGGGCTATGTTTGCAAAAGGCCCTCCATGAATTATAGCCGGCGTATGCTCCAATGTCTGCACAAGGTTTGGCTTTAAGGCATCCTTTAAAAGTGCGCACATTGCGCCGTCAGCCTTAAGATCAGCCGCCGTTATCGGCTCGCCGTCATAGCTGTAGCCGATTATAATTTTGCCTAATCTGTTTTTTAAATCTCTTATATCTTCGCTTAGGCATATTATTGCCATAATCTCTGATGCTACGCTTATCATAAAGCTTTCTTCTCTCGGTACGCCGTTCATCTTTCCGCCAAGGCCCGATACAATATTCCTAAGCGCCCTGTCATTCATATCCATAGCCCTTTTCCAAACTATGTTTTTTGGGTCAATACCTAGGCTGTTGCCATGCTGAAGATGATTATCAATCATTGCGCTTAAAAGGTTATGCGCTGTTGTTATGGCATGAATATCACCGGTAAAATGAAGATTTATATCCTCCATCGGCACAACCTGAGAATATCCGCCCCCTGCGGCTCCGCCCTTAACCCCCATGCATGGCCCAAGCGAAGGCTCTCTGAGGGCAACTATTGTTTTTACGCCTATCTTATTAAGGCCTTGCGCAAGACCTATGGTAGTGGTGGTTTTGCCCTCTCCTGCAGGGGTAGGATTAACGGCAGTAACCAAAACAAGCTTTGCATCGGGGCAATTTTTTGTTTTTTCAAACAAGGTGTCGGAAATTTTAGCCTTGTACTTTCCGTAAAATTCAAGATAATCCGAATCTATTCCAAATCTTTCGGCAACCTCGGCAATAGGAAGCATAGGCGTTTGTTGAGCAATTTCAATATCAGTTTTCATTTTTAATCCTCCTTTTTGTCAAAAAGCCGTATTCAATAATCGGACAGCTGTCAGCTATCGTGCATTTCTTGTAAAATATTCTTCCATCTGATACTTATCCATCAAAACTTCTCTTGGTTTGGAGCCGTTTTCCGCTCCGATAATTCCCCTGTCTTCAAGCTCTTCAACTATTCTTGCCGCTCTGTTATAGCCCAATCTGAATTTTCTTTGGATAAGCGATGTAGAGCATTTTTTGCTTCTTACTATAAAGCTTATTACTTCATCTATAAGCTCGTCGCTGCCGCCGGAGCTGTCTGATCCGGAAGAGCCGTCAGAGTCCTTAAGCTGAGAAATTTTATTTATAACCTCGTTGTCATATTCGGCAGGGTTATTTTCCTTAAGGAAAGCTACTATTCTTTCAATCTCCTTATCGGTAACGAAAGCGCCCTGTATTCTCAAAGGCTTATTCATATCAACAGCCTTAAAAAGCATATCGCCTTTTCCCAAAAGCTTTTCTGCTCCTACAGTATCTATTATTGTTCTGGAATCCATTCCGCTTGAAACTGCAAAAGCAATTCTTGATGGTATGTTTGCCTTTATAAGACCTGTTATAACATCAACAGACGGCCTTTGTGTAGCTATAATCAGATGAATGCCTGCCGCTCTTGCCAATTGAGCAAGCCTGATTATAGCTGCTTCAACAGCCTTTGCCGCAACCATCATAAGATCCGCCAGCTCATCGATTATTATAACTATCTGAGGAAGCTTCTTTTCGCCCTTTGATTCCAAAAATTCGTTATATGCCTCCAAGCCTCTTGTTGATGCTTTGGCAAATTTATCATAACGTTCCATCATTTCGCTGACAGCCCAGTTTAAAGCCCCCGATGCTTTATCGGGCTCTGTTACGACAGGTATAAGAAGATGCGGTATGCCGTTATATACGCTTAATTCAACAACCTTCGGATCAATCATAATAAGCCTTACCTCATCGGGAGCCGCCTTATAGATTATGCTTGTTATAAGGGTGTTTATACAAACCGATTTTCCCGAACCCGTGGCGCCCGCAATAAGCATATGAGGCATTTTGGCAATATCCGTAACAACAACATTGCCCGCAATATCCTTGCCTATGCCGAATGCCAGTTTAGACGGAAATTTTCGAAATTTCTCATCGCAAATAACCTCTGAAAGATATACGCTTGTTACCTCTTTATTGGGTATCTCTATGCCAACCGCCGATTTGCCCGGTATAGGCGCTTCAATTCTTATAGATGTTGCCGCAAGGCTAAGCGCAAGGTTATCTGCAAGAGATAATATTTTGCTTACCTTAATGCCGTCTACAATGCTAAGCTCATATCTGGTAACGGCAGGGCCTTTGCTTATTTCAATAACGCTTGCCTCAACATTAAAGCTTGCAAGGGTTCTGACTAGTATTTTTGAGTTTTCCAAAAGCTCTATATCATCATTTCTTGCAGCGGCAAGCATAGGATTTTTTCTTAAAAACTCTGTTTTTGGAAAAATATACTCAGCGTTATCATTCGTTTTTTCACTATCATTTACTATCCTTGCTTCATCGGGCTTTATTATTATAGGCTGAGGAGCCTGCTCAGGCTTGTCCGTTTGCTGTTTCGGTGCAATGTTTTCAATTTCATTTTTTAATTTGGGGCTGAACTGCTCTTTAGGGTATAATTCAGGCTCATTAATTTCTTCTTTTATTTCATTTTCTTCATTTAAAACCGTTTCGCTATGCAAAGCCTTTTCAAAATTATTGTAATAATCCTCTTCGATTTCATCATAATAAGGCTCTCTTTCTGTTTCTTCATTGGCGCTGCTTATAGAGCTTACATCTAAGACAATCTCCTGCTCGGCATCGAAGCGATCGCCCAAATTAACGACATTTTCTCCTGCGGTATTCTCAATATTTTCCTTTTCATATTCGTAAATACTGTTTTTATCTTCGGCAAAATCAGTTTCTCTGAAATCATCGAAATAATGCTCTGAATACATATTGTTGTCAATATCACTTTGTATGTTGTATTGCTCGCCGATATATAAGTCATTTTCTCCATCATTCCCCTGCTGGCCTTTTTCAAGAAACTTTTCATATTCAAACCTTTCCCTGTTTTTTATAAAAGAGGGAAGATTAGGTTCTATTTTTTTACTTTTGGCAGGCTCCATATTTTCATGCTGAGCCGCCATAACGGTGTCATATGCAAGCTCTATTTTTCTGCGAGGCTTATTATTTGCGGCGTTCGGCTTAATTTCTATAACGGTAGGCTTGGGAATGTTTCTTTGCTCTGTTTTTTGTTTTGCCATTTTTTGGGCGTGAGCCCTTTCATTTAAAATCATTCTTTCATTTTCAAGCGCTCTTTCGCTTTTAACCTTCTGCCTTATGCTAATTTCCGGTGTATCGGAAAGTATATCTTCTTCTTTTTCTTTGTTTCTTTTTTTAAAAAAAGATAAAAAATCAAAACTTTTGTTTTGTTTTTCTTCTTGAAGGAGTTCTTCTTCGTCTTCATAATATTCTTCGTTTTCGGATTCAAAAACAAAATATTGCGAAATTTTATTCCAAAGGTTTTTAACGGCAGCAAAAAATGATTTTCCCGTTATAAATACGCTTATGCCTATAAAGGCAAGTATTATCAAAATAATGGAAGCAACCCTGCCTATTAGCTTGGATAAAAGGCTTCCCAAATATGCGCCAAAAAGACCTCCGTTAAAATAGCTTCCGTTTTTATACATTGCCTTTGAAAAAGCGCCAAAGCTCAAATTTTCCGATTGATGATCGAATTGTATTATATGCAAAAACGCTATAAGCAAAAAAAACATAACAAAAATCAATATCGTTTTGTTGGCACTTAATACTTTTTTTTCCGAAAAAAACATATAGATGCAAAATCCTATCAAAATAAACGGAAGAATATATGCTCCAAAGCCGAGAAAGCCTTTTAATGCTCCTCCTATAACCTGCCCGGCAATTCCTCCGCCGCCGAAATAAACGCCTATCACAGTTAAAATGCACAAGCCTATAATCGCTATCGAAGCTACCTCTGCAACTATCTCTTTATTTTTTTCTTCACTTTTTCTTTGTGCCAATGCTCTCTTTGAAAGAGCGGCATTTTTTGAAGAAGGCGCTTTTTTGGTCTGCTTTGCGCCGGTTTTTCCCTCTCTTGTTTTTTTATCCGCCTTTAAAGATTCATCTTTTTTATTTTCTTTATTTTCTTTATCCTCCTTTGCCGCATTATTAAGCGCTTTTAATTCTTTTGCTTCTTCTTTTTTATCATCCATAACAGTGAATTTCCTTTCTGTTTCAGGATTCGCCTGACTTTAAAAATTTATTTCTTAATACTTCAACAAAAATCTATTTTTTTATTATAGCAAATATTGCTTTTTATTACAAATAAAATTTAACAGCCGCAATCTGCAAAGGATATCAAAAGTTTTATTAATAGATTTATTTAACAAAAAATATATGTTATAATACAAATAAATAATGTTTGCCGATACGCTTGGCAGTAAAGTATATTATTGGGAAAGGAGATTAAAAATGGATTACAGGAAAACAGCAATGGAAAAACACGCCCAATGGAGAGGAAAGATAGAGGTCGTTTCTATACCAAAACTTGAAACTGCGGAGGATCTTGCTATAGCTTACACCCCCGGCGTAGCCGAGCCATGCATAGCGATAAAAAAAGATCCCGATCTGTCCTATAAGCTTACAAGGCGTTGGAATACGGTAGCAGTTATTACAGATGGCTCCGCTGTTTTGGGCCTTGGCGATATAGGCCCCGAAGCAGGTATGCCCGTTATGGAGGGAAAATGCGTACTTTTTAAAGAATTTGGCGGAATTGACGCCATACCTCTTTGTGTGCGTTCTAAAGACCCTGATGAATTTGTTAAGGCGATAAGCCTTATTGCAGGCTCTTTCGGCGCAATAAATCTTGAGGATATCTCAGCTCCCAGATGCTTTGAAATTGAAGAAAAATTAAAAAAAGCAACGGATATACCGATATTCCACGATGATCAGCACGGCACGGCAGTTGTTGTATTATCCGGAATGAAAAATGTGCTTAAGATAAAAAACAAAAAACCAAACGAAGTAAAAATAGCAATCTCAGGCGCAGGCGCAGCAGGCACAGCTACGGCAAAGCTTCTAATTCACGCAGGCTTTAAAAATATAACAATCTGCAATATAGACGGTATAATAAATAAGCAAAACAGCGTAGGAAACCCATACCTTGCAGAGCTTGCGGCGGCTACAAATCCTCAGAACAAAGCCGGAAAGCTGGAAGATGCCGTTAAGGGAGCGGATATATTTATCGGCGTTTCGGCTCCGAATATTTTAACGGAAGAAATGATAAAAACAATGAACAGTGAGCCTGTTATTTTTGCAATGGCAAATCCAATACCCGAAGTTATGCCGGAAACCGCAAAAAATGCCGGCGCTTCAATAATCGCTACGGGCCGTTCCGATTATCCCAATCAGATAAACAATGTTCTTGCTTTCCCGGGAATATTAAGAGGCGCCTTGGATGTAAGGGCAAACGACATAAACATAGAAATGAAAATTGCGGCAGCCAATGCCATAGCCGGTCTTGTTACGGAAGATGATCTTAAAAACGGCATAATAATACCATCTCCATTCAACAAAAACATAAGCTCCGATGTGGCAAAGGCAGTAGCTTCAGCCGCTGTAAAATCAGGCGCCGCAAAGGCAAAAGAATATATAATAAACAATATATTATGGTAAAGCAGAAGCTTTTAAGTCCCCTTATAAAAGAAGGGGACTTGTTTATTTCAATCAAAGGAATATTATATTTTTTCTTTCATATATTTTAGATAAGCTTATAACATTCATGCTTTTATTATCGGAGGAATAATGAAAAGAAAAAAAATAAAAACGCCCAATAAAGTTTCTGTTAATATTTTTTCGTTAATTTTTGTTACAGGAGCATTATTGGGTACTTCAATCGCTTTTTTATCTCAAAAAAAGCTTGAGCTAAATAATATTCAGCTTATAGCCGATGCTGATTTCTCAAGCTTTTTTTCTCTTTGCTTTAAATATTTAAAGCTTCCATTGGCAATATGGTTCTGCGCTTTTGCAAAAATCGGTATGCCCGTTATCTGCTTTTTAATTTTAATAAAAGCGGCCGGGCTAAGTTTTACCGCCGCCGCTGTTGGGGCAGGACAAGGCTTAACCGGCGTATTTTATTCGTTTTTTTATATATTTATGCCAAGCCTTGCCGTTATGCCGGCTTATCTTTTTTTAAGCGAAGCCGCCGTTAATTTTATTAAAAAGAAGCTTGCTCTTAAAAGCTATATATTTTGCTTTGTAATTTCATTAATATTTATTTTTTTAGCCGTATTTACGGAAATGTTTGTTTCGCCGACAATAACAATCTTACTGCATGGCTCTTTTGCTGCGGCAAAATTATAGCACTTTTTTAATGCTTTGAATAAAATATAACATCAAGCTTTAAGGAGTGATTTTATGATTATACACGTTGTTGAAAAAGGTCAGACAATTTATTCGATAGCAAAGCAGTATGATCAAAATCCCGAAACCATTATAAGAGAAAATGAAATAACAGACCCGGAAAAACTTGTTGTTGGGCAGACAATAGTAATAGAAGAGCCTAATGAAACAAAACTTCGCTCCGTAACCATAAATGGATATGTTTATCCCAATGTATCGGAAAGTACTCTCAATAAAACCTTGCCAAATCTTTCTATGATAACAATATTTACCTATGGCTTTACAGACGAGGGTGAGCTTATAGGAATATATGACGAAAACGTTATAAACAAAGCAAAACAATACAGCGTTGCTCCCATTATGCTGATCTCTACCCTAAGCTCGGAGGGAGTTTTCAGCAACGAGCTTGCTCACACTCTTCTAAACAATCCCGATCTTCAGGATGTTCTTATAGATAATATACTTCAAACCCTTTCGGAAAAAGGTTATTTTGGCCTTGATATCGATTTTGAATTTGTCCCTCAGCAGGATAAAGAGCTTTATTCAGATTTTATAGCCAAAATAACACAAAGGCTAAATGCCTCTGATTATCCTGTTATAGTTGCCCTTGCGCCAAAAACCTATGCCGAACAGCCCGGTCTTTTGTATGAAGCCCATGATTATGCCGCCATCGGCGAAGCCGCAAACGCCGTTTTGATTATGACGTACGAATGGGGCTACACTTACGGGCCTCCAATGCCTGTAGCGCCTATAAATAAGGTAAGAGAAGTTTTGGATTATGCCGTATCCGAAATAGAATCAAGCAAAATTTTTATGGGTATACCAAACTACGGTTACGACTGGACTCTTCCGTATATAAGAGGAGAGAGCGCCGCAAAATCTCTTTCGCCCACCGAGGCGGTAAAGCTTGCCTCCGATTACGGAGCCGAAATAAAGTATGATCAGCTATGGCAAAGCCCCTATTTTAATTATTATGATGAATACGGAAACGAGCATATTGTTTATTTTGAAGATGCCAGAAGCATATTTGCAAAGCTTTCACTTATAAATGAATATTCTTTAGCAGGAGCAAGCTATTGGAACTTGATGAAATTTTTCCCGCAAAATTGGCTTGTTTTAAATTCAATGTATGATGTATATAAAATTTATTGACACTTAAAAGGTCCGCGCCTTTAAGGCGTGGACACAGGCTGTCAAAAAAACCTGCTTTGAACAAGTAACTTAAAGCGTCGCAGACTTATAATCCACAGGCGGAATTTACTTCCGCCGAGGAAAACAGCGAATTTCAAGGGATTTTTAATCCTGATGGAACGAACTGTTTATACATCTGTTTTCGACAATTACTCTTCCATGAGTTTTATTATTTTTAATCTTTATTTTTTATGTAAATTGTGTTAAACTATATAAGATAATTAATATTGAATAAATGTTGAATGGAGGAATATTTTAATGAAGCTTAAAAATTTGGCTCTGCTTTTTGCGGCAGGCGTTATGGCTTTATCTATGTCCGCCTGCGGCGCCAAAACAGACGAACAAAATGCGGCAGGCTCTCAAGAGATTTCTGAAAGCTCTCAGCAGGACGATTCTGCGGATACCCAAAAAGTTATTACAAACACAGAGGGTAAGCTTATTTGGGCAACAAACGCAGAATTTCCGCCTTATGAATTTAGGGGCGATGACGGCAAAGTTACAGGAATAGATGCCGAAATAGCACAATATATCGGAGATCAGCTTGGCCTTGAGGTTGAAGTTGAAGATATGAATTTTGATTCTATCGTTGCGGCTGTTCAAAGCGGAAAAGCTGACCTTGGCATAGCCGGCATGACTATTGAAGAGGACAGACTTGCAAGTGTTAATTTTTCAATACCATATGTAAATGCAGGACAAGTTATAATTGTTAAAAATGATTCCGATATTAAATCCGCACAGGATCTTGCAAATAAAACAATAGGAGTTCAGCTTGGCACTACAGGTGATTCCTATGTTACAGACAATATCGAAAACTCAACCCCGGAGCGTTATAACAAAGGTTTTGAGGCTGTTCAGGCTCTTATACAGGATAAGGTTGATGCTGTTGTTATAGATGGAGAGCCTGCAAAATCTTATGTAAAAGCAAATGAAGGCGCTATTAAAATTCTTGACGAGCAGCTTACGGAAGAAGAATATGCAATTGCAGTAAACAAAGATAATGAATCTCTTTTAAATGCAGTTAATTCTATTCTTACAGAAATGAAAGACAATGGCAAAATAACCGAAATATCAAACAAATATTTAAACAGCGGAGATACCGCCGACGAAGAAACCAATGAAGAAGCCAACGAAGAAACCGAAACACAAATAGAACAAACAGACGAAGAATAAAATTTATTAAGGTTAGCTTAAAGCTGTATTAATCAGCCGATTTAAGCAAGAGGTGCGGCAATGAAGTTAAATTTTTGTTGCCGTACCTTTTTTACTATACAAAAAGGAGTAAGCTATGAATTGGTTTTACAATCTTGAAACTAAAATTATGCTGCTTAATCTTGAAGATTTTAAGGCAAGATTTATACTTAACTTTATTAAGAAAAACAGATGGCAGTATATAACAAGAGGATTAAGGCTCACTGTCGAAATTACAATTTTTGCCCTTATATTAGGTCTTATTTTGGGTTCTCTGGCGGCGGTTATACGTTCAAGCTACGATTTAACGCATACAAAAAAATGCTCGGGGCTAAGCCAAAAAATTTATCAGTTTATTTTAAGCGTTTTAAATATTATATGCAAAATATACCTAACCGTTATAAGGGGTACTCCGAGCGTAGTTCAGCTTCTTATTATTTATTTTGTAATATTCGGAGATGTAGCCGTTGATAAAGTATTTGTCGCTGTTGTGGCATTTGGCATTAATTCGGGCGCTTACGTTGCTGAAATTATAAGAAGCGGAATTATGAGCGTAGACAAGGGTCAGTTTGAAGCCGGACGAAGCTTGGGCTTTGGTTATTTTTCCACTATGAGATACATAATACTTCCACAGGCGGTTAAAAACATTCTCCCTGCTTTGGGCAACGAATTTATTGTGCTTTTAAAGGAAACCTCCATATCGGGATATATTGCCCTTGAAGATCTGACAAAAGGAGCCGATATCATAAGAAGCCGCACATATGATGCTTTTATGCCTTTAATTGCAATAGCTCTCATTTATCTTGCAATGGTTATGCTTTTAAGCTGGGCGGTTGGAATCCTTGAAAGGAGATTGAGAAGAGATGAGCGATAGCCGAGCTTTGATAGAGGTAAAAAATGTCGATAAAATTTTCGGCAAAACAAAGGCTCTTAACAATGTATCAGCCGAAATAAAAGAAGGTGAGGTCGTTGTTGTTGTAGGCCCTTCCGGATCGGGTAAAAGCACATTTTTAAGGTGTCTTAATCTGCTTGAAGAGCCTGATAAGGGGCAAATCTTTTTTGAGGGAACAGATATTACAGACCCAAAAAACAATATCAACAAACACAGGCAAAAGATGGGAATGGTATTTCAGCAATTTAATCTTTTTCCGCATATGACTATTTTAAAAAATCTCATTATAGCCCCTATGAAGCTTCAATCTGTAAGCCGTGCCGATGCCGAAAAATATGCTATGGAGCTTTTGGGCAGAGTAGGTCTTGCAGACAGAGCCGATGCGTATCCCAACCAGTTAAGCGGCGGTCAAAAACAAAGAATAGCCATCGTCAGAGCACTGTGTATGAAGCCCGAGGTTATGCTTTTTGATGAGCCTACATCTGCTCTTGATCCCGAGATGGTAGGAGAGGTTTTAGAGGTTATGAAAGCTCTTGCAAAAGAAAATATGACTATGGTTGTAGTTACCCATGAGATGGGCTTTGCAAGAGAGGTTGCAACAAGAGTTATATTTATGGAAAACGGCACTATTATCGAACAAAACAAGCCTGACGAATTTTTCGCCAGCCCAAAAACAGACAGGCTTAAAGAATTTTTGAATAAGGTTTTATAAGCAAATCGAAAAAGCCCGTTAGGGCTTTTTGACTGTCGAAAAAGTCCATTCGGACTTTTTCGAAGTTAAACAGATGAACAAAAGGCTCATTCCAGCGGCTTTAAAAGCCTTGAAACTCGCCTTTTCCCTCGGCGAAAATGCGATTTCCGCCTGCGGATTTGATGTATAGCTCCTAAAAACTTATAAGCTCAACAAAATTTAGGTTTATTGACAGTCTGAAAGCCCGTTAGAGCTTTTTCGACACTCAAACACAGATTAGCAATACCTTTCATCTAAAATCATCCATAGCCTTATTCATTTTTGAGAGAGCCTTTTTTTCTATTCTTGAAACATAACTTCTTGATATTCCCATTTTTTTTGCAATCTCTCTTTGTGTTTGCTCCTCGCCTGTTTTTATTCCATATCTCATTTCTATTATTTCTCTTTCTCTTCCCTTAAGAACGCTTTGAAGCTTTTCATACATATTTTTTATTAAAAGCTTTTGGCTTACCTGCTCATCGACGTCGCTGCTTTCATCGGCTACCTTATCCTGAAGAGTTACTTCGTTTCCATCTTTATCAATCCCTACCGTATCCTGAAGATAAAGATCATTTTGACGCTTTTTGCTTGAGCGAAGACTCATAAGGATTTCATTTTCTATACATCTGGCGGCATATGTGGCAAGCTTTGTTCCCTTTGTGCTTTTAAATGTCATTATAGCCTTAATAAGTCCGATCGTTCCTATAGAAATCAAATCTTCGCTGTCTTTGTTATAATTGGTATATTTTTTTACAATGTGAGCAACAAGACGTAAATTTCTTTCTATCAGTATGTTTTTAGCCTCTTCGCTTCCGTTTTGGAGCTGTTGTATATATTTTTCTTCCTCCTTGGCGGTTAAAGGCTTTGGAAATGAATTGACTTCGGAAATGTAAGAAAATAAAAAAAAGAAATGAAGCAGGGATAATAACACATAAACACCTCCGACACATCATTTTATATAATATTTCATTCGAAAGTGATTTGTGCATGTATACAACATAAAAAACGTGTCGAAAAAAACATTCATTCTTTTTCGGCATCAGCCAAAAGTATAAAAGGTGAGTTCCATCGGGCTAAAAGCCCTTAAAACTCACCTTTTTTCGCCTAAGATTAATTTTGTCCGCCAACGCTAAACACTTATAACCCACAGGCCTTTTATATTATTATTTTAAGCTTTCGGCAAAGCTTTTTCCAAACTCGCAGCAGCGCTTTTTCTGCTCATCGGATGGCTTAAACATTATTTTAAGCCCTGCAACCGGCACCTTAAATTTTAACTGTGAATATCTTCCCTCTATATTTGCAACAGCCTCTCCGCTCCAGCCATATGAGCCAAATGCGCCTGCGATGAGAGATTTGTTTATTGTAGGATTAAGAGATGTTAAAATTGCCCAAACAGGCGCAAGAGCATCATTTACAATCGTAGGAGAGCCAAGCAAAAGCCCCTTTGCCGTATAAATTTCATCCATAACGACAGATTTATCGGCGGTTTCAAGATCGAAAAGCTTAACTTCAAAGCCCTCTTGCTCAATCGCTTTGCTTATCTCCTGTGCCATTGCCTTGGTATATCCGTATGCAGAAACATAGGCGATAACAACCTTATTTTCTTTTTTAACCTCAGACCAAGCTTCATAAAGATTTAAGTATTTATCTATATTCTTTCTCAAAACAGGCCCATGACCCGGGCATATTATTTCAGGGCTGAGTGCTCTTACCTTTGGAAGAGCTTTTAAAACATTATCTTTAAAAGGGCCCATTATGCAGTCAAAATAGTATTTGTATGCATCAATAAAATCACCCTCGATTTTGTCATTAAACACTTTTTCATCGCAGTAATGGCAGCCGAAAGAATCACAGGTAAACAAAACCTTATCCTCTTCGGCATAAGTATACATAGAATCCGGCCAGTGAAGAAACGGCGCAGAAACAAATTTTAATGTTTTGCCGCCCAAATCAATGCTGTCGCCCTCTTTAACAATCATACTTTTAAAATCTTTGTTTGCTATTTCCTTTAAAAATTTTATGGCTGAAACAGAGCCTACAACGGTAACATTCGGTATTATATCGAGAAGAGCTTCCACCGAACCGGAATGATCCGGCTCTGTATGATTTACTATTATATAATCTATCTTTTCGACATCGGTTACTGTTTTTACTCTTTCCAAAAATTCATCAAAAAATTTATCCTTAGCTGTTTCTATAAGAGCTGTTTTTTCTGCGCCCTTTACTATATATGCATTGTATGTTGTGCCATAATCTGTATGCATAACTATATCAAAGGTTCTTATATCAAAATCAAGAGAACCTACCCAAAAAATATTATTTTTTATTTCAAGTGAATTTTTCATTTTAACCTCTCTTCCTGATTTTAACTTTTAATAAAAGCCTTAATCATTATTTTTACAATATAAGGTCATTTTAATATTTTAAAATGAAAAAGTCAACAGTTGCATTTATTTATCGACTGGAGCCTGCCGATTTGATTTTTACTTTTACATCCAAATCAAGCTTAGCCTGTTCAAATGCTTTTTGGGTATCCTCCTGCATATATAAATAATCTTTATAATAATTTTTTCTCAGCATTTCGCCAAAGCCCAAAACATCGGCTTTATATTTTTTTTGGATAAGCTCAAATGCGCTTTGCGCTTCTTTTTTTATATTCTCTGCATATTCATCCTGCAAAATTTTATATTTATCGCTGTTTAAAAATACATTTTCCGATAGAGTATATTCTTCAATATTACCCTCTATATCAACAGTACAATTTAATATATAATTCCCCAAATCATTTTTATCAAGCTTAATATGTGAAGTTTTTTTTGTTATCTTAAGCGCTGTGTTGGTATCCTCAAACGGTATTGTTATCTCTCCCCCTGCGGGATAATTGCCAAGATATAAAAACCCTCTGCTTTGCTCTTCATTTAAAAAGCCTTCAAGCTCATAGTTTTTTAAAACAGCGATAGAGCTTATTTTAAGCTTTTCATCTTCATTTTTTATTATCGGCAAAACTGTATTGGAGGATTCCAAAAGCTGTTTAATAACGCCCTCCAAATCCTGCCTAAAGGTTATGCTCAGCGACTTTATATTATTTTTATAAAAATCGTTTATAAAAATGCCTGTCGGAATATTATTGTCAGTCTTTGCCGAATATATCTCATTGGCATAGCTGTCGGAACACATAATAATCAGCTTTCTGCTTATTTCTCTGTTTCTTTCAAGGGCATCTATCGTTTCTTTAAACAGCTTAGGATCCTTTATAACATCATTTCCGATTATACATACCTTTGTATGGCCATAATAAAGCTTAGGCCCGGAATAAGAGTCTATTTCTCTCATAGCGGAGCTTACGGAAGACGATGCCGCCAGCTTTAAATTCTCTGCATTATCCTCATCTTTGCTCTCAAGCTCTTTGGGTATTTCCATAGAAAGCAAAAATTCGTCGTCCTGCCTGTCTATGCCCATAGATATAACAAGAGCCCTGTCCTCAAGCTCAATTTTATCATAACAGGCGGTTAAAATAACAGGAATAAGCAAATACAGCGCAAAAAGCTTAAAAAATTTATATCTCATCTTCATTCACCCCTATGCCTTTTATTTTTGTTGCAATAAGCAGCACAATAGGAATTAAAAATGTATATATCCATCCTGTCCATACATTCATTTTATCCAAAAAATAATAAAGCGATGATATATTTGGCGGTATAAATGAGATTATATAAACCAAAATAAGGCTTAAAACAATAAAAAAAGTATGGGTTCCTTTTTGTACAATATCCTTTAAAACAAGTGAAGAAAAAAACATACCCGCATTAATAATTATAAATATCGAAATTATCCAAAAGCTCATAATAAGAGCATCTTGTCTTTCTATAAAAGAGCCGGGCAAATCTATTGTATCCATTATTTCCAGCACGGGCCACATCTGATGCAGCATATCGAATATTCCAAACCTGGCTATGGTTAATGCTGTTATAACGCTTAAAATCATACCTGATAAAAAGACGCACAATATAATTCTTTTTCCTGCCTTTTGCTTATCCTTATTTAAATAGGGATAAGCAAGCAAAATAAATTCTATCGGCGAAAAGCTTAGACAGCTTATAAAAGCTGCCTTTAAAAGCTTTATTTTATCAGAGGCAAAAACAGGCTTAAGGTTTGAAAAATCAACATCGGTTAAAGCAATTAAAAATACAAATATAAGAGGTATAAATACAACAAAAATTAATATTTCGGCAATTCTTCCCCTTGCCTCATAACCCTTGCTTGCGGCGTATGAGCCTAAAAGCAGCATACAAAGGCTTATAAGCCATATCGGGGTTTCAAAAAGCATAAGCTGCTTTATAATTTCTGAAAATATTCTAAGCTGCATAGACAATGCGGCAATTATTTTTAAAACAAGCCCCAAGCTTAACAGAGTGCCTATGGGATATGACAAAAGTTTTCTTGAATACCGTACAAAACCTTCTTCCGGAAACACAGAACAAAGCCTTGTTATCAAAAAAGCCGAAAAACAAGCCGGCAGAGTGCCTATTATTAAAGCAAGCCAGCCGTCCTGCCCTGCCGTTTCAGTCATTTTTCCGGGCAGAGAGGTTATTCCCATGCCAAAAATATCTAAAATCAAAAGAGTCTGAAGCTGTCTTACGGAAATTTTATTATTTGTTGAAAACATTTTCTTCTCCTTTACGTTTTTATGGCTTAATGCGCTTTTTAACTTTCATCCTTGTTCTTTGATTGGGATTTGAAAAAATAGGTCTTTTCTTCATAGCAAAGATAGGCAGCCTTAAAATTGTATCTTTCAGATCGGAATAATTACCCTCGGTTATCGATGTAAACGGAAAAAGATATGGTATTCCAAAGCTTTTAAGCGTTACAAGATGAATAAGCATAATCAGCATACCAAGCCAAAAGCCAAAAAGCCCAAGCAAAGACGAAAGAAATATAACAAGATATTTAGTAAGCCTATACCCCGAAACAAGAGCTATATTAGGTATGGCAAAAGAACATATTCCCGTCATCGAAATAATTATCACCACCAACGGGCTTACCAAGCCTGCATCAACAGCCGCCTGCCCTATAATTATCCCGCCTACTATGCCGAGAGTGCTTCCGACAGCGGCAGGAAGCCTTATTCCCGCTTCTCTGAGGGTTTCAAAGGCAAGCTCCATTAAAAGGATTTCCATAACGGCAGGTATAGGCACGGTTTGCCTTGCCAAAGACATTTTAAATATCAGCTCCATAGGTATCATAGACGGATGATACACAGCCGTGGCAATATACAGCCCCGGAAGACTCACTGCCAAAAAACCGGCAATATATCTTAAAATCCTCACAAAGCTCATTATTTCCCAACGCTGATAATAATCCTCCGCCGATTGATAAAAGCTCGCCAAAATCGCAGGCGCTATCAAAACAAACGGAGTATTATCCACAACAATGGCTATTCTGCCTTCCAATATTGCAGATGCCGCCTTATCCGGTCTTTCCGTCATCTGAAGCTGGGGAAAGGCGGACATCCAGTCATCTTCTATAAACTGTTCTATATATCCGCTGTCAAGCACAGCATCTATATCTATTTTATCAAGCCTTTTTTCAAGCTCGTCTACAATTTCCTTTCTGGCGATATCTTCTATATACATAAGGGCAATGTCAGTTTTCGAGCGTTTTCCTATTTTAAGCTGCTTAACCTTAAGTCCTTTATCTCTTATTCTCCTCCTTATTAAAACAGTATTCACTCTTATTGTTTCTGTAAACGCCTCCTTAGAGCCTTGAACAACAACCTCTGTATCCGATTCCGATACGCTCCTTTTTGGAAAGCCCTTAGTAGAAACAATAAACGCTTCACTAAAGCCATCTATAAAAAGTAAAGTGTTGCCTGATAGAATCTCTACAACCGCAAGATCCATATCGTTTGTTTCTTTAAAATCAGCCGTTGTAAGAGCGCCGTTTTTAAGAGTATTGTATATTCCCGTTTTAATATCAGACGCCTTAGGCGGAACCTTTCTTACTTCCATCATAAGGCTGTCCATAATTGCGGTATCTATAAGAGCTCTGTTTGTCATATCATCAACATATATAACATAAAGCCATACATCATTGTTAAGGCCCAGCGGAAATTTCCTTTTTACAATATCTCCGCAGTCTGAAAATATTTCTTCAAGATATTTAATATTTTCATCTAAACTTTTATAAATATTCAAAATCTCACCTCTTTTAGCTTTTTGTAAAAACCGACAATAACTTTAACCAACAAGTAAGTTCTCCGCCTCTTGGGCGGCGGATACTTAGCGTAAGCTGAGTATGAATATCATTAACTTGTTTTCCTAAATTTATATTGCATTATTTCAAAAAAATTATTCAAATAAAAAAAACCGTTAAAAACGGTTTCAGACTGTCAATAAATCCTATTTTGCTTAAGTAACTTAAAGCGTCGCAGACTTATAATCCGCAGGCGGAATTCACTTCCGCCGAGGAAAACAGCGAGTTTCAAGGGATTTTTAATCCCGATGGAATGAGCTGTTTATACATCTGTTTTCTCTCGAAAAAGTCCCGCAGGGACTTTTTCGACACTCAAAAAAACGGTTTTTTTGTAACATTTTAATGTTTGGGCCTGCACTTTTCAAGCTCTTTCTCTATTTCGTTAAGCTTTTTTATCGCAACGCCAATATTTATTTTGCATTTATACGGTTTGTAAAGAATCTGCAAAAGCTTATTTTTTATGATGTAATTTTTCATACAATAATCAACTCGCTTTATTTTTTATAATATGCTTCAAGTCTATAAATAGGCATGCCATTTGAAGAAAATTTTTCTTCATATTCTGTCATAACATTATCTTCAAAATTACTTTTATGCAGATCCAAACAAATATTTTTCATTCTCCAGCCATCTCTTGCTTCAAACTCGTTAAGTGAAAATTCAAAAAGCCCCCTGTCATCGGTTTTAAAATTTATTTCTCCTCCGTTTAAAAAAAGCTTTTCGTATATGCTTAAAAAATTGCTGTGAGTAAGTCTTCTTTTTGCCCATTTTTTTCTGGGCCATGGGTCGCAAAAATTTATATAAAGCCTTTGTGCTTCATTAGGCTCAAAAAATTGAAGAAGCTCGCTTACATCGGCACAAATAAATCTTAAATTATTATTTGTCTGCATCTGTCTGCTTTTTCTCAGGGCAAAAACTATAACAAGCCTTTGCTTTTCAACTGCGATATAATTAATATTGGGGTTTTTAATACTCATTGTTGAAATAAAACGTCCTTTGCCACATCCTATTTCAATATGAATAGGATTATCATTGCCAAAAAGCTCGTTCCATTTGCCCTTAAACTCATTTGGATTTTCAATAAGCTTATCGTTTATCTCAAACTCTTTATCCGCCCATGGCTTTTTTCTTAAACGCATTTTAAAAACTCCTTTTGAGATTTATCCTAAAAAATTATTATTTTATAAGCCGGCATTGCTGCCGATTATCGTTTTATCAAGCAAATTTATTATACTAAAATCAGACTTTTCTGTCAAATTTTCAGTCAACGTCCAAAAGCCAATAGCCCATATCGCCATTTTCAAGCTTTTTGCAGCTTTTTGGCATAAATCTGTCGAAGCCCTGCTTTTTTGCTTCGTCAGAGAAGCTTTCATCATATATTTCAGGCACGCCTATTATATATTCTCCATCATTTTTTACGCCTAAAATAAGATGCTTATATTTTTTAAAGCAGCCGTTTATAAAAGGGCTGTTTAAATGACGCCAAAGCTTAGAGCTGACCGATGTTAATTCACAGGGTAAAATTTTATACCATTGTACGTCTGATTCCCAGTTTTCAAACGGCTTTATTTTTTTATTGTAATTTTTTATATAATCTATGCCATGAATACCTTTTCCTCTTACTATAGGCTTATCAGCCTCGGTCATAAGCGCATAATGTTCAAGCTCAAGCATATTTTGACGGAATTTTTCCAAAAATGAATCAAAATCCGCAATTTTTCCGTTTTTGTCTGTCAGCTTAAATTTTTCATCTTTAACATCATCCGAGGTATCCTTTTCGGTTTTACAATCATCCGGAGATAACAAATTATCCGGTTTTTCATCAGAAGATAAATTATTTTTAAAATCTTGTTCATCTTCTTTTTGCTCCTCGCAATTAAAGGCTTCGCTTGTAATTTCGCTGTCTTTAGCGCTGTTTGTTTTATTATTCTCATATTCAGTCTTATTTGTATTATGTAATATCTTAAAATTATTTTTCCAAACAAAGTTTTCACCCGTAAAGCCTACTAAGGGGGCTGCAATTTCATCTATTCCATCTACAATAATTAATATTGCTGCTATGCTTTCTATCGTTGCGCCGCTTAAAAGCACATCATCCGGGTCAAATCCAATGCTTAAATTTCCTTTCCCCCTGTCATCAATATTTATAAGACCGGCATTTATGCCAACTGAACCGTCAGCCTCAGCTTTAACAAGAATTATTCTGTATAATACGCCCGGCTTAAGCCCCTGCGCAAAAATCATAAGCTTGCCGCTGTTATTTCTTATTTCTATAATACATCTGCCCATTGCCGGCCTTAAATCATAGCAAAAATCACCTCTGTCCTGCTTCAGGTCTATAAAAAGCCTGCTGTAGCTCCTTGAATAAATCATAAAAACCTCCGGAATAAAGCTTTATATGAATATATGCTTTATTCCGAAGGTTTATTCAATAATTATTATCTTACATAAATAACGCACCATCTGCCGTTGTAATAGCCTATTCCCGCTCTTTCAAAGTTTGGCATCATCATTTTATCATATTTATCGCTATTAGATTCCAAAATAGATATAACATCCTCACCTCGTGTAACTCCGCTTGCATTGAATTGATCGACAGCGGCATATTTTACTCCCTTTTCAATAAGCATATTATCTATTGTGCCATATGTTGGGGAAACTATATCATCTATATTCTTTTCAGCCATTTCAACAGCCTTAAGCATTGCTATTTCATTTAAATCGTCTTCTAATCTTAATGAATTGATTCCTTCTTCACTTCTTTTGTTGTTAATGCACTCTAAAAGCTCTTCAGCTTTCTGTTTATCAACGGTAATTGTTTCGCTGTCTGAGGATTCGTCATCAGAAGTTTTGTCATCTGACTTCGTTGTCTTTTCGGTTGTTGTTTTGTCGGTTTCAGTTGTTTGCTCACTTGTTTGCTCGGTAATTGTTTCTGTGGTTATTTCGTCAGTTGTTGCTTCTGTAGTCTTTTCTGTGGTTTTCTCGGTTGTTGTTTCTTTGCCAACATTTTCAGAAGGTAAAGATATTCCCCCCTGCTTAATCGCAGCTTCATTAAATTCAGAGAGATTATTAAGCATTACAATTATTTCTGCTCTTGTTATATTGTTGTCTGCGCCAAACGTATTATCCGCATAGCCTTTGATAATACCTGCTCTGGCGCATCTTTCAATGCTGACAGATGCCCATGGCGGAAGTTCATCTTTAAAGCCGTAAAAATCATTTGTAAGAGGAGCGTCATATATAAGCTGAGATACAATTACTGCCGCTTCTGCTCTTGTAATATCTCCGTTGGGCTTGAAAGAAGCATCATTATAGCCGCTGATAAGAGAGTTGCCTGCCAAAACTTCAACAGCATCTTTATATTTTGCGTCTATATTTGCTCCGTCTGTAAAGCTTTTTACGCTCTTAGTCTTGTTTTTGTCAATCTTATAGTTTTCAAGCTCTGACATATAAACCATATAAACAACTTCCTGACGAGAAGCATTATCATTGGGATAAAAAAGATTTCCTTCCTTAATATCAAGCCAGCCCTCGGCATTGGCATTTTCTATATATGTTTTTGCCCAATGATCATTACTGTCTTCAACGGAAGCAAGAGTATTCACTCCTAAGGCTGAAATTAAAACAGCCGACATAACTGCAATAATTTTTTTCATAATTTTAACCTCTCCTTTAATTTATGATGTTTTATCGTCTTAAAGCTGTTTTCCTATTATTTCAGTTAATAACGCAAAGTCTTTTAAATTAAGCGTTTCTCCTCTTATTTTTTCATCAAAGCCGGCTTTTGCCAATATTTCGGCAATTTCTGCTTTATCAAAATTAAACTCTTTGCTGTTAAAAATACAGTTAAGCAAAGTTTTTCTTCTTTGTGAAAACGCCGCTTTAATAATCCTAAAGAAAAGCTCTTTGTCATACACATCCACGGCAGGCTTATCAAACACCTTAAGCTGTATAAGTGCAGAATCCACGTTGGGCCTTGGCATAAAGCAATTTTGAGGAACATTCGCCGCAAGATATACCTCGCTGTAATACTGAACGGCAAGACTTAATGCACCGTAATCCTTTGAATTTGGCAAAGCCTTCATTCTGTATGCAACTTCCCTTTGAACCATAACCGTAATGGTATCTATGGGAAGCCTTTCTTCAAGAAGCCCCATTATAATAGGAGTAGTTATATAATAAGGAAGATTGGCGGCAATTTTTATCTTTTGGGCATTATTTTCTTCTGCAATTTTTTTAATATCGGTTTTTAATATATCGTTGTTGATAATTTCAACATTATCAATGCCCTCTAAGGTTTCTTCCAAAATAGGTATTAAGGTTTTATCAATCTCAACCGCAATAACCTTTCCTGCCGAAGCAGCCAACGCCCTTGTAAGAGTACCGATTCCCGGCCCTACCTCTATAATGGTATCATTTTTTGTAAGTTCGGTGCAAGCTATAATTTTATCCAAAACCCTTTCATCAACAAGAAAATTTTGACCGAAACGCTTTTTAAAAATAAAGTCGTATTTTTTTATTATTTCCTTTGTTTTGTATGCTAATGACGCTTCTATTTTCAGCCCTCCCAATAATTATATTAACCGGCTTATCGTAAGCGCAATTATTCAACAGTTACGCTCTTTGCAAGGTTTCTGGGCTTATCAACATCATTGCCAAGCCCAAGCGCAACATAATAAGCAAAAAGCTGCTGGGGAATATTTGCCAAAAGCGGAGCAAGCATCCAATGGGTTCTCGGTATATAAAACACATCATCGGCATATTTTTCTATTTCTCTGTTGCCTTTCATAGCAATTGCAAGCACTTTCGCCCCTCTTGCCTTAACTTCTCTTATATTGCTTACGGTTTTTTCAAAAAGCTCCTCTTGAGTTACAACGCCTATAACCAATGTTGATTCTTCAATAAGGGCAATAGGACCATGCTTTAATTCTCCGGCGGCATAAGGCTCCGAATGGAGATAAGCTATTTCCTTAAGCTTAAGGCTGCCCTCCATTGATACTATATAGTCAAGGCCTCTTCCTATATAAAACACATTTTTTGAATTAATGTATTTCTGCATAAACCTTTTTATGACCGGCGCTTTTGTAAGAATGTTGTTTACGAGCGAAGGAAGATTTTCCATTTCATTTTTTATGGTTAAAAACTCATCATGGCTGATTTTATCAAGCTCCATAGCTATATGAAGCGTCAATAAAAACATTGCCGTAACCTGAGCTGAAAATGCTTTTGTGGAAGCTACGGCAATTTCCGGCCCTGCCAAGGTATAAAGCACATCGTCGGCTTCTCTTGCTATACTGCTGCCCACAGCGTTTACAACCCCCAGCACTCTTGCTCCGTTTGCCTTGGCAAGACGCATAGCCGCAAGGGTATCCGCCGTTTCGCCTGATTGTGAAACAACTATCACAAGAGTCTTTTCGTCAATCAGCGGCTGCTTGTATCTAAATTCACTTGCAAGTTCACTGTTTACAGGTATCCTTGCAACCCTTTCTATAAGATATTTGCCTACAAGGCCGGCATAGTAAGCAGTGCCGCACGCAACTATATAAATTTGGCCAATATCCAAAAGCTCTTTTTTATCAAGCTTAATTGTATCAAGCTGAACGCCGGAGTCATCCTCCTTAAATCTTCTGCTCAAATTTTCTTTAACAACCTTTGGCTGCTCAAAAATTTCTTTAAGCATAAAATGATCGTAGCCGCTCTTTTCAGCCGCTTCAATATCCCAATCCACCTTAAATACTTCTTTTTTTATCTCATTTTTGTTTTGATCAAAAATCTTTATCTCATCGGCAGTTAAAAGAGCAACCTCATTATCATCTATAAGATATACATCTCTGGTATAATTGAGTATGGCAGGCATATCGGATGCTATAAAATTTTCTTCCTTTCCGATACCTATAACCAACGGGCTGTCCTTTCTTGCGGCAATGAGCTGATTTGGAAAATCTCTGCATATAATGCCCAAAGCATATGAGCCTTCTATTCTTTCGACAGTTTTAAACACCGCATCAAGAATATCCATTCCGCTCTTATAATAATAATCTATAAGATGAGCGACGCTTTCCGTATCCGTTTCAGAAATAAAATTATAACCTTTTTGCTCAAGCTCTTCTTTAATTGCCATATAGTTTTCTATAATACCGTTATGAACAACGGCAATTTTTGAATCGTCACTAAACTGAGGGTGAGCGTTTCTGTAAGACGGTATACCATGCGTTGCCCATCTTGTATGCCCTATGCCAATCTTACCTTTAAGGGGGTTAACAAAAAGTTTATCCTGAAGATTTTGAATACGTCCTTTAGTTTTGCAGATTTTTATTTTGCCACAATCAAAAACAGCCACTCCGGCGGAATCATATCCTCTGTATTCAAGCTTTGAAAGGCCGTTTATCAAAATGGGAATAGCATTATTTTTACCTACATAACCCACAACACCACACATACTTTAAACCTCCTAAATCAAGTTAATGATATTCATCGCTTACGCCTCACAACCGACGGCTTATTATAAAGCCGTCAGTTAAGCTCCTCTTCAATCAGTTTAGCAAGGCTTTGAGCCTCTCTAAGCAAAACATCCTTATCTCTGCCCTCGATCATAACTCTTACAATAGGCTCTGTACCGGAAGGACGTATTAAAACTCTGCCGTTTCCTTCAAATTTTTTTTCAAGCTTATCAATCTCCGCTTTTATAACAGGGTTAGAAAGGTAATCATTCTTCTTTTTGTTGTCAACCTCTGCATTTACAAGCACCTGAGGAAGAACTTCTATAATTTTTTTAAGCTCGGAAAGTTTTTTCCCTGTTTTTTTCATGATGCTTAAAAGCTGGATTGCCGTACATATTCCATCGCCTGTTGTATTATGCTCCAAAAATATTATATGCCCGGACTGTTCACCGCCAAGACATTCCCCGCCCTCAAGCATACGCTCAAGAACATAGCGATCGCCTACGTTAGTTTTTTCTATATTAATGCCTTTATCTCTGCCCATTATAAAAAGCCCCAAATTGCTCATAACGGTAGCGACAACGGTATTATTTTTAAGCTTTCCAATCTCTTTAAGATAATTTGCACAGACAGCCATTATTTGATCGCCATCGACAATTTCTCCGTTTTCATCAACCGCAAGGCATCTGTCGCCGTCACCGTCAAATGCTATTCCTACATCTGCTTTTATTTCTTTAACATATTCCACAAGGCTTTCCATATGAGTTGAGCCGCAGTTAAAATTTATGTTTGTTCCGTCAGGCTCTCTGTGTATGGCGTATATCTCGGCGCCAAGGGCATTTAACGTAAGCGGAGCCGCCTTATATGTCGCGCCGTTTGCACAGTCTATGGCTATTTTAAGGCCTTCAAGCTTAACATCGGTTGTAGATGAAAGAAATTTTACATAATCCTCAACGGCATTTTCAGATACCGTTTTTGTTCCTACCTCAACACCTATAGGACGTGGAAGCTCATCAGGCGCATCGTCCATAACCTTTTCAATTTCATACTCAAGCTCATCTCTGAGCTTAAAGCCACTGCTGTTAAAAAATTTTATCCCATTATCCTTAACGGGATTATGGCTTGCGCTTATAACGACACCGGCGTCGGCATTATATTCCCTAACCAAATGAGCCACAGCAGGGGTAGGTATAACGCCAAGGCATACAACCTGAGCGCCGACAGAACACATTCCTGCCGTAAGCGCCGCCTCAAGCATATCACCCGATATTCTCGTATCCATTCCGACGATAATTTTAGGTGCATGACATTTTTCTTTTGTTAACACATAAGCGCCTGCTCTTCCAAGCTTAAAAACCAGCTCCGGCGTAAGCTCGGTGTTTGCCACGCCCCTTACGCCATCTGTTCCGAAATATTTACCCATTTATAAATCCTCCTAAAGAGCATTTTTTATTTTATCCATATTATTTTGCCGCAAAGCGGCTTATATTATATCCTATTATTTATGTAAAAAAGCGTGCCGACTTTATCGGCACGATACAATTTTGAACTGCCCATCATCATAAGCTGTCGGGCTTGCCGATTAACAGACATAAGCGGGCAGTTCCTTTTAAATATTTTTGAGGCAGCATTTTATTGTATCTTATTTTTCATTTTTACATTCAAGTCGTATCAATGCCCTTCTGAGCGCAAGCTCAGCTCTCAAAATATCTATATCATCTCTGCCGCTTTTAATCCTGTCTTCGGCACGCTGCTTAGCCGCTCTTGCCCTTTCAACATCAATATCTTCAATCCACTCCGAAGCATCGGTAAGAAGAGTAACGCTTTCGGGAGTAACGCTGACAAAGCCTCCAAAAATCGTTGATTTTATCTCCTTGTCACCGTTTATTATTCTTAAAACGCCATAATCCAAGGTTGTTGTAAGGGGCTGATGAGAGGCAAGAATGCCGATATCACCTACAGATGTACGCATAATCACCATTTCCGCTTCATCGTTGTAAAGCTCACCGGTGGGTGTAACAATACGCAAGCGAGTTTTTTTTGCCATAACAAATCATTCCTTTCGCTTACTTTTTAGCTCTTTGAACAACCTCGTCAATGCTTCCTGCATTTAAGAAGTAATTTTCGGCAATATCATCATGCTTTCCGTCAAGAATTTCTTTAAAGCCTCTTACGGTTTCGCTTACAGGCACATACTTACCGTCATAGCCTGTAAATTTCTCGGCAACAAAGAAAGGCTGTGAAAGGAATCTTTGTACCTTTCTTGCTCTGTTTACCGTAACCTTATCCTCCTCGGAAAGCTCATCCATACCAAGAATTGAGATAATATCCTGAAGCTCTTTATATCTTTGAAGCATAGCCTGAACTCGTCTTGCTACCTGATAATGCTCATCGCCAAGTATCATTGGGTCGAGAATACGAGAATTAGACTCAAGAGGATCGATAGCCGGATAAATACCAAGCTCAACTATTGATCTTGACAAAACCGTTGTTGCATCAAGATGGGCAAATGTAGTTGCCGGCGCAGGGTCTGTCAAGTCATCCGCAGGCACATATACAGCCTGTACAGATGTTATAGAGCCGTTTTTTGTAGATGTAATTCTTTCCTGAAGAGTACCTACCTCTGTTGCAAGCGTAGGCTGATAGCCAACCGCAGAAGGCATACGTCCAAGCAAAGCGGAAACCTCCGAACCTGCCTGAACAAAACGGAAAATGTTGTCAACAAACAAAAGCACATCCTGATTAGCCTTATCTCTAAAGTATTCAGCCATAGTAAGACCTGTGAGGGCTATTCTCATTCTTGCCCCGGGAGGCTCGTTCATTTGTCCGAAAACAAGAGATGTTTTGTTTATAACGCCGGATTCCTGCATCTCATAATAGAGATCATTTCCTTCTCTTGTACGCTCGCCAACGCCGGAGAACACGGAAAAGCCGCCATGCTCTGTTGCTATATTTCTTATAAGCTCCATAATAAGAACGGTTTTGCCAACGCCTGCGCCGCCGAAAAGGCCGATTTTTCCGCCTTTGGAGTAAGGGCAGAGAAGATCTATTGCTTTTATTCCCGTTTCGAGAAGCTCCGTAGAGGTAGCCTGCTGAGCAAAGCTCGGTGCGCTTCTGTGTATAGACCATCTTTCCTCTGTTTCGGGCATAGGCTTATCATCGATAGGCTCTCCAACTACGTTAAACATACGCCCAAGGGTAGCGCTGCCAACAGGCACCGAAATGGGCGCTCCCGTATCAACAGCCTCCATACCTCTTACAAGGCCGTCGGTAGAGCTCATCGCTATACATTTAACAATATCATCGCCAAGATGCTGTGCAACCTCAGCAACAATTTTTTTGCCGTTATGTTCTATTTCAATTGCGTTATACAACGCCGGCATATTTTCATTTGAAAACTTAATATCCAATACGGCGCCGATAATCTGTATTATCCTGCCGACATTTTTTTCAGCCAAAAACTTTCACTCCTTTTCTAATCATAAATACCGCTGCCGCTGACAATTTCGGTAATTTCCTGAGTAATTGCGCCTTGTCTTGCCCTATTATACATAAGGTTAAGATAATCTATCATTTCAGATGCGTTTTCGGTAGCGGAATCCATAGCTGTCATTCTTGCCCCAAGTTCGCAAACTGAAGATTCAACCAAAGCGCCGAATATAACGGTATTTACATATTTTGGAATAACATAATTGAGTACCGCCTCTTCATTAGGCTCATAAATTGTAAGAGCATGACTTTTGGCAGCGGCATTATCACTTTTAAATTCGTCAACGTCAACGGGAAGAATTTTTATAACCTTAGGCTCACTTGTAAGGGTAGAAATAAACTCGGTATAAGCAAGATAAACCTCATCAGCCTCGCCGCTTAAAAACAGCTCAAGCGCCTTGCCTGCAATCTTAGAGGCTGTTTCGTAGGATGGCTTTTCGGAAACTCCTGTATATGAATCAACAATGCTTTTATTTCTTGCCTTAAAATATTCCCTTGCCTTTGAGCCAACAGAAATGATTTTGGCGTCTTTTGAGGCATTTGCTCTTTCAAGCGCAGCCTTGCTTACATTAACATTATAGCCTCCGCAAAGGCCTCTGTCGCCTGCCAAAACAATAACTGCGCTGCTTTTAACCTCTCTGCGCTCAAGCAGCGGATGCTTAATTCCCTTTGAACCGCTGAGTATGTCGGCAATAGCCTTTCTTGTTTCGTTAAAGAAGGGGCGGGTATCGTTAAGCCTGTTTCTTGCCCTCGTAAGCTTAGAGCTTGCAACAAGATACATAGCTTTTGTAATCTGCTGGGTGCTATTGACACTTTTTATTCTGCGCTTAATATCACGCATTGACGCCATAATATCACCTTTCCCTCTCTGTTATTTAAAATCCTTTTTAAAGGTTTCGAGAGCTTTTTTAAGCTCCTTTTCCATTTCGTCGGAAATTTGCTTTGTATCCCTTATGCTTGTTAAAATATCGTTATGCTTTGCTTCCATAAAGGATAAAAATTGGGTTTCGAAATCTTGTATTCGATCAAGCTCGATATCATCGAGATATTTATTTGTTACGGCAAAAAGTATAACAACCTCTTTCTCAACGGCAAGGGTCTTATACTGAGGCTGTTTCAAAATTTCCACTATTCTCTGGCCATGATTTAATCTCTCAAGGGTATCTTTATCAAGATCGGAGCCAAATTGTGAAAAACTTTCAAGCTCTCTGTACTGCGCAAGCTCTATACGGATAGGGCCGGCAATTTTTTTCATTGCCTTAATCTGAGCTGAGCCTCCTACTCTCGATACGGAAAGACCTGCGTTTATAGCAGGGCGCACGCCTGAGTTAAAAAGCTCGCTTTCAAGGAAAATCTGACCGTCTGTAATTGAAATTACATTTGTCGGTATATAAGCGGAAACATCTCCTGCCTGAGTTTCGATTATTGGAAGCGCCGTTATGGAACCTCCGCCATATTTTTCATCAAGCCTTGCGCTTCTTTCAAGAAGCCTTGAATGAAGATAGAAAACATCTCCGGGATAAGCCTCACGTCCGGGCGGCCTGTGAAGAAGAAGGCTCATTGCACGATAAGCCACGGCGTGCTTTGATAAATCATCGTAAACAATCAAAACATCTTTGCCGTTTTCCATAAATTCTTCGCCTATTGCGCAGCCCGAATAAGGCGCTATATACTGAAGCGGAGAAGGCTCGCTTGCCGTTGCGGAAACAATAATGGTATAATCCATTGCGCCCGCATCTTCAAGGCTTTTAACTATACGGGCAACCGTAGACGCCTTTTGACCTATGGCAACATAGATGCAAATAACATCTTTGCCTTTTTGATTTATAATGGTATCGATACATATGGCTGTCTTTCCTGTCTGCCTGTCGCCTATAACAAGCTCTCTTTGCCCCCTTCCTATGGGAACCATCGCATCTATAGCCTTAATGCCTGTCTGTAACGGTACATCAACGGATTTACGGGTAATAACGCCGGGAGCAACTCTTTCTATAGGTCTTGATAATGTCGTATTGATAGGACCTTTCTCATCGATAGGCTGACCGATAGCGTTTACAACTCTTCCGATCATAGCATCTCCTACAGGCACCTGGGCAACTCTTCCTGTGAGCTTAACGCTGTCGCCCTCCTTGATGCCGTCATCAGAGCCTAAAAGAACAACGCCTATGTTATCCTCTTCAAGGTTTTGAGCCATACCAAAAACGCCGTTTTCAAACTCGAGCAGCTCGCCGCTCATAGCATTTTCAAGACCATATACTCTGGCAATGCCGTCGCCAACCTGTATAACCGTACCAACTTCAGACACCTCAAGCTTAGCGCTGTAGCTTTTAATCTGTTCTTTGATGACGGAACTAATTTCTTCCGGTCTGAGATTCATTACGGATTACACTCCTTTACTGTACAAGCTGAATATCGGCAAGGCGCTTTTTAAGCTCGCTTATCTGCTTTTTGACGGTGCCGTCTATAACATGCCCGTCAACCAAAATGCGCACGCCTCCGATAAGCTCCGGATCGACACTTGCCTCGATATTAACCTGTTTATTTAAATTTTGTGACAATTTAACTTTTATTTCTTTAAGCTGATTTTCGTTTAAAGGCTTTGCTGAGAAAACATAAGCTGTTGTTATACGTTTAAACTCTCTTACCTTATCGATAAAAATGCTTAATATTTCAATTAGCTCAGCTTCTCTGTTTTTTCTTAAAACAAGCTGAAGCAAACCTAAAATATCCTCACAAACGCTTTGCCCAAAAATTTTTTTAAGCATAGCTGATTTTTCTTCGATACTTATCTGAGGATGATTTAAAACAACACGAAATTCTTCATTATTGATTATAGAGCCATAAACCACCTTAACCTCTTCGTCAAAACGGTCGATTTGATTTTTTTCCTGAGCCAGTTCAAAAAGAGCGTTGGCATATCTTCGGGCGATCAGCTTTGCCATTTAATTTCCCCCAAATCTGCGATTACCTCATCCACAAGCCTATTTTGTGTTGCCTCGTCCATTGATGACGCTATAAAGCGGCTTGCCATAAGAGAGGATACCTCTATAATTTGTTTTTTAATTTCATCCTTCGCCTTTTCCTGTTCTCTTTGAATATCAAGCATGGCTCTGTTTTTAATTGTTTCCGCTTCCCTTTTGGCATCGGAGATAATTTGCTGCTCTGTCTGTTTGCCTTGGCTGCGGGCATTGTCTAAAATTGCGTTACGTTCCTTTTCGATCTCGCTAAGCTTCATTTCATATTGGGCCTTAAGCTTTTGAGCATCTTCAAGCTGTGCCTTTGCTCCGTCTATCTGCTTTGCTATTTTTTCTTTTCTGTCCGCCAAAAACTTTTTAACGGGCTTATAAAGCAGTTTTGTAAGAATAAAGCACAAAACGGCAGTATTAAAAAGCTGCCAGCAAAGCTGAATAATAAACTGCTTATCGAAATTCATCACGTACGCCAAGCCTTTTAAATAATTTGCGTCCAAGGAATAAGCCTCCTTTCATTTATTCTGCCTTGTAGGATTATCATAAGTTGATTTTGCCAACAAGCGGATTTGCAAATAAAAGGATAAGTGCAATAACAAGGCCGTAAATACCTGTTGACTCTGCAACGGCACAGCCTAAAAGCATAGTTGAAACAACAGTTCCTCTGGCTTCCGGCTGGCGTCCAACAGCCTCTGCGCCCTTGCCTGCCGCAAATCCCTGGCCTATACCGGGGCCGATACCTGCAATCATCGCAAGGCCTGCGCCTATGGCTGAGCATCCCAAAACAAAAGCTCTTAAAGTAGCCTCATCATACGCATTTAAAGTTGAAATATTACCATTCATACTTAAAATCCTCCTTAAAACATAAAAATAATTTAATAATATTGATATTTAGGCTTAATCGCCAATTTTATCTTTTATAAATGTCATGCTTAACATAACAAATATAACCGTTTGGATACATCCGGCAAAGACATCAAAATAAATATGAAGCACACCGGGAATAGCAATCCTGAATATAGCGGGAAGGCTGTAAACCATACCCATAATTATGCTGCCGCCAAGAATATTTCCGAAAAGACGGAAGCTTAAAGATATTGGCGTTGCAATTTCGCTTATTATATTCATAGGAAGCATTATAGGTATAGGCTCTATATATCCTTTAAAATAGCTGCCTTTTTGCTTTAATATTCCCATAAAATGAATAAGCACAAAGGTTGAAAGAGCCAAGCAGGCTGTGGTGGCATAATCCGCCGTGGGCGGCCTAAAGCCAAGAAGTCCGCTTAAGTTTGAAATAAGAATAAAAACAAAGACACCGAAAAACCAATTCGCAAAATACGAATATTTTTCTCCCATAGCGCTTATAACAAAATTATCCATACTTTCTATTACAAGCTCGATAACATTTTGGACACCGGAAGGCTTTTCGCTGAATTTTTTCAGTTGAAGCCTGGCAAGAAAAGCAATAATAATCAAAATTGCCATCAAAACCCATGTTGTTACTATTGTCTGAGTTATCCAAATCTCCTGTCCGAATATATGGATTATGCCATAAACATCAATTTCATTCATTTAGGATATTCCTCCTTTCCTTATTGATAATACTTACAAGGCACAGCAAATATTTTTAAAACAACAGAGCAAATATAACGCTCCTAACAAAGCCGTTTTATAATTTACGGCAAAAACAGTTTTAAAAATTATTATTAATAATATTAGGGTGCATCTGAAAAACTTCTTACATTTATTGTAAGAACTTTCGGACACGCCCTAAATTGTGCTTGCCTTTAATTAGCTATGAATGTGTTAGATATTGCGCCAAGCGGCGAAATAAGCAAAAAACATTCATTATATTTAAGGCTGCTGTTTTTCGGCTTCCGCTCTTTTTTCAAGCTTTGCTGCGGCATGAACAGCCGGCCAAAGCGCTGCCAAGGCTAAAACCGTACCAAAAAGGCTTACCTTGGTATTAACGGCGGCAACGGCAACAACGGCTCCCGTCAAAATATATCTCAGCGTATAATGAAGCCTTGTATAATTAACAGCCTTTTCCTTTGGCATATCAACAGCCTTTTGCACTGTTTTTTCAAGCAGCATAATTTTTAGGACAGTAAACGCCGTGCCAAAAATCATACCCAAAGTAAAGCTTAAAATATTCAATTTAAAAAAATCATTAAAAAATATTGCGGCAAATATACCGATTCCAAAAAAAATAAGGCTTACCGCTATATCCGACAAAATCAATCTTTTGCAGGTTTGAGATTTAAACATAAAAACACCCAATATTTTATAATTTTATAAATTATTTACAATAATCCTTTGTTATCATATACAATGTTCTGAATGAAGCGATAACGCCCATTATAATAAAAATTATAAGAAAAACAGGAGAACAGCCAAAAAATTTATCGATTAAAGAGCCGATAAAAACACTGATTAAAATAGGAACCAGCATAGATATCCCAATTTGAGTTAAAAGCCCCAATGCCTTTAAAATTTCTTTTCTCAAACTTAAACACCTCTCTTTAAATCAGCAATATTGTCGACAAAATCAACCGTAAATTTTTAAATCCAAAAATATAAATTCATTATTTTGCACAAAACAATTTACTTTATCATTTATATTATAAACTATTTTTTTTATAAATGCTATCCTTTTTTTTACGTTATTTACAATTATTTTTAAACCTGCCGATAAGGCTCCGTTTCTTGGGCGGCAGACGCTTATCATAGATATAAACACGGGGTATACAAATAATAATAACGGTTTGGGCAAATAAAAAGCGCCTTATCTGCATCAATTTATTAAGATTCAATAAGCATTGTGCAGACAAAGCGCCTCAATCATAAATAAATATTATGAAACAAGCCCATCTTTATTATAGGTTTCTGTTTTAAATTCGCTGCCGTTTGAATTATCAACAATATGAACAGTCGCCTTTAAATCATCAAGAGCCACTTCGCTAAAGCTTTGATAGCTAAGGCATCTGTTTGCAAGGGTTTCAAATGAAATGTCAGTCTGCTCTTCATATTCAGCCTTGTCAACCTTTACTGTCATTTCTGTAAGATCATCGTTTAAAGTGATTTCCTTAATAAATGGATATTGGCTTTTTTCGCTTGAAAGCGTATCACAGTCTTCAAGCAAATCACTTTTAATTAATTCTATCTCCTTTTGCTGAGCCTCTCTGGTCATTGTGTAAACAACCTCAGAGCCGTTTACAACTGCCTTTGCGCCCATTGTGGCTGCCTGCTTATTTATTTCTTTTTCATCCAAATTGCTGAATGCTGAAGCAGGGAAAATAACTTGAACGGCATCTTCCTGCGGTATAACAACTTCAGTTTCTTCTTCTCCAACAGCAGCGCCGTCATTTAAAGCCTCTGATGAAAGCTCCTCAGCCTGCTCATCCTCACTTGACGGTACTGCCGTACCTGTTTCAACAGGTATGTTGTTTTCCTTTCCATCATTGCCGCAGCCTGTTAAAGCTGACATAATCAAAACGCCGGCAAAAGCTGCTGTTAAAAATTTTTTCATTTTTATTCCTCCTTAAAGTTTTCAGCATCTTTATTTGTTTACGCAATTAAATCCATCCTAAAAATTATCGGACAGCTTTTAAGCGCATATCCCGATTATAGCGGGAAATAGTTTTGTCTTAACCGATTAAGCGCTATTATCCGTTGTGAGCAGACATTCGCTTTTTATTTATCGGAAGCATATGTTAATTTTAAAAATGATACCTCATAGCGTTGGCTTAAATCATTTTTAATATTCAGCAAAAGCTTTAAACAAACCTACCGTTCTTATTATAATACATAATTTACATTTTTGGAAGAAATTATTAAAAATGAAATAATTTTTTTAACCAACATAAAAAACCTTGATTATCATTTATGCAGCGTAAACGCAGTATGAATATCATTAACTTCGCTGTGAAAGCGGCGAATATGCGTCGGAATAAATCGGTTAAAAATAAAATTTTCCGCCGAAACAATATTTAACAATTTTTAAATCTGTTTGTAATTTCAATTGCTTTTTCAAGTTTTTCATATGCTTTGCCACTGTCTATTGTTTTTTCGGCAAGGCTTATTCCCTCGGCTATATCTTTTGCAGCATCGCCAATATACAGGGCGGCGCCTGCATTTAAGCATACAATATCTCTTTTTGCTCCTTTTTCTTCGCCCTTTAATATTCTTTTTGTGATATCTGCATTAAATTTGCCGTCACCCCCCGAAAGATCTTCGGGCTTGCTTATATTCATGCCAAAATCTTTAGGATTTATAACATAGCTTATAATTTCATCGTCTTTTATCTCGCTGACATAAGTATCGGAAGTTGTCGTAATTTCATCCATACAATCTTTTCCGCTGAAAACCATGCCTCTTTTAACGCCAAGCATTTTCATAGCCTGGGCAAAAAGCTCAACAAGATCTTTGCTGAAAACGCCTATAACCTGTCTTTTGGCATTGCTCGGATTGGAAAGAGGGCCTAAAATATTAAATATCGAACGAATACCCATCTCTCGCCTTGCCTGCCCTACATTTTTCATGCTCTTTATAAAAACCTGAGCAAACATAAAGCCAAGACCTATTTCATCAACACACTTTTCAACCTCTTCATTTTCAAGCATTACATTAAGGCCAAGCTCTTCCAAAACATCTATAGAGCCGCTTTTTGAAGAAATAGCTCTGTTGCCGTGCTTGCATATATCAACGCCTGCGGCGGAAACAACAAAAGCTGACGTTGTGGAAATATTAAATGTATTTGTTCCGTCACCGCCTGTGCCCACCATATCCATATATTCTCTTGTTGTTTTAGGGCTTACATGCAGAGCCTTTTCTTTTAAAACCATTGCGCTTCCAACTATCTCGTTAAGAGTTTCGCCTTTCATTCTCAGCGCCGTAAGATAGCTGCCTATTTGTGCCTGAGAAGCTTCTGCTCCAAGCATTATTTCCATAACTGTTTTTGCTTCTTCTATTGTCAGATCTTCTCTTTTTACAACTTTTGCAATAGCTTCTTTCATAGTTATCATAATCTCAAGCCCTTTCTTAATTAATTTATTAGTTAATAACTTTTTGCCGATGAATGTTTATCGGCTGCAAATTTTAAGGCAATACCGCAATACACGGCATTACCTTAAAACCAAAAACTTTAATAATTGCTGTCCGCCAAAACGATATTTGTCATATAGAACAATTCGTTCAAACTCATAACATCTTTAGGCCTTACGCCGTTTGATGTATCAAAAAATCCCAAATCCGCCGCCTTAAGCAGTGAAATGCGATATATATCGCTTGCGGAGCCTATTTCGGAAGCGTATGAGCTTGATTCAAGCGGTGTATAATATGTTATCTGTCTGCCGGTTTTTGCTTCATAAAGCTTTATCAGAGCATTAACTGCCTGTTCACGGCTCACAACAGAGCCTGTTAAAAGTATTCCTTTTTTGCTTAAGGCATTATAATCCTCGGTTGATAAAGCTGAGCTTAACGCAACGTCCTTTCTGCCGGCAGCAATAGCCGCCGCAATATTATTAAACTGAACAACTGAAACCACGCCGTCCGGTTTATAACTTGTCATATCGGTTATATTAAGTCTGCTTGCAACGGAGCCTATGTTGCTGTTGGCAAGTGAATTAGCCTCGCCTGCGGCAAGAGGAGCCGCCGAAGCAATAACGGAATATGTGGCAAGCCTTGCGGATTCCGCATTATATGAGCCTGTCGCATTATCATACGAAAATTCCAGCCTATTCCACAAATCAGATGTATTAGTATCATAATATAAACCAACATTGCTGTCAATTGAAGAATATCTGTTATCAAGCTTCATTGAAATGCCGAGATTTTCTCCCAAGGATTCCAAAATAGTTATATTGGTAGGCGTACTTACAGTTACAGAAACATTCTGTGGAGCTGAAAGATAGCCTTGATTGCTTGATAAAGCAGGCGTGCCTGATGGTTTTTCCGTTATAATTATTTTAACATCTGCGCCCAAGCCGTAATTGCTGATATTATCAAACTGCGCCGTATCCAAAAATCCGGGCTTAAATGTAAAGGTTGCATTGTTTGCCGTTACCTTAAGGCTTATTTTTCTTTCTTTAAAAGCTGTCATAACCGTATAAGGAATGTCAACTATTCTTTGTTTAATCTCGCCGCCAAGATAGCTTGTTAAATCAAGCGGAAATACAAATACATTATTTGAGGCAAGTCTTGATATAAATCTTTGGTCAACAAGATTGTCGTCCATTCCGTCGGAATCTTCTTTATCAGAGCGAAAACGATAAGTAAGGCTTCTTGTCGGATAATCGTAAATTACCTCAAAGTCCTCATCGGGAAGCGGATAAAAATCGGGATTTTTATCTGAATTATATTCATCATCCGATGGCTCTGTATAGAGATTAACCGTATCGCTCCATTCGGATTCCGAAACATAAAATCTTTCCGCTGTGTTTGTTTTATTGCCTTTGTCTTCCGGCACAATAACCTCAACAGGATTTTCAAAATCATAATTATCCGCCATCTGAAGTATGTAGGAATACTCCTTAACAGAGCCGCCTTCACCATCCATACTTACAGTCAGTCTTGTCTTTACCCTAAAATAATAAACCTGATTGGGGTTAAGCTCGCTGAACATAACCATATAGCTGTTGTCAAAATTTTCATTATCCAAAACATTATAGCCGTCGCCGCTTTTATTTTCGGCTTCTTTATAAAGCTTATCTCCGTAAACCTTAAGCCATTCTACTATAAGATAGTCATAATTTGTGGCAATGTATTCTGTTGAATTTGCCGTATTGTATATCTTAAGATTTTCGGAGGACGCAGGGCCAAGGCCATCGGGAGCGTCCGGAGGAAGAAGCTCATCGGTTTCTATATAAATCGGGTTTGACCATTGCGAATATATCATATCGCCGTCATCACTTTGAGATATTGCCCTAAGCCATACATAATAGCCTGTTTGAGGGAAAAGATTTGTTACGGTGTAATGCAGGAAAATTCTTTCCTCTTCAACCTTTTCTATTCCGTTTTCCGCAATATCCTCGCTTGTTTTCACCAAAGCGGCTGAAGCGGGATCATCGAGAAGTATTTCGTTTACGGCAAGTTCATAGCTCATAGAAGAGCCTTGTTTTTCCCATTTTACCTCAAAAGAAACGTCATCATGCTCAACCTCTTGAAGAGTAGGCACAGTAGGCTGAACTTCAACAGCAGTTTCATCTGGAAGCGTTGTTCCTATAACATAAGTAGGATACGCCTGCTTTGTTCCATCGGAAAGTATTCTGTAAGGCCTTAAAATTATTACATAAGCCGTATTTTTTTCAAGCCCTGTTACCGCATATTCAAGGTATCCGCTTATGTTGGTTCCCGGCTCTATTTGGGTCCAGCCCTGATCTTCACTGTTTAAAAGGGTCTTAAGATATGTGATATATCCTCCCTCTTGATTTATGGAATTAAATGTAAGGCATTTAAGCTCATATTTTATATTTTCAGCCGAAAGATCGATTTCTCTAAGCTCAAGATTATTCGCGCTGTCCTCGTCAAGCCCAGCCGCTTTAAACAGCTCTCTTGCTTCGCCCTCATCTCTTGCGGAATATAGGCTGATAAGAGTATCATTATCCTCATCTATATTATCCACGCCGTAAATGAGCTGAGAATCTCTCAGGCTCACTATGGAATACCAATCATCAGTCTGGCTGTCATATACCTCATACCATTTAGAATTCCATTCCACAGTAATCGAACTTTGATCGATTACCTTTTCGCCGTTTTCGTTTCTTTTTATTCTAAGCGGAGGCTTATTAAGGGATTGAGGAGATGAAATATCCTCATCTGTCGGAACATAAACCGAAATATATACCGGCTCCGCCATTTTATCAACATCTTCGCAAGGCTTAATTGCAACAAGTTTGATATAATAAGTTTTGTTTTTTTCTATGCTTGCTGTTGTGTATCCTCCCTGACCGTCTGATGTGGCATATTGATTTAAAACTGTGTTATAACAGGGCAGATCTAAATTTTCATTTTCCGTAAGATTAAGATCCGCCGCCGGAACTCTTGAAAGCGCCTTTATGTTTAAATTAACATCATGTATGGCCTCAAGGGTATCAGCCACCCAAAGATCATAAACAACATTTGTATCTACATAGGTTCCGTCCTCTCTTACAAAAGCTTCTTCATTTTCGTTGTAAGGAGATCTTACAAACGCCTCCCAATATACATCTAACGAAGCTCTGTTATTGCTTAAATCCACCCCAACATAAACATCGGGCTTATTAGGGGTTATATTAACCAGCGATGGATCGTAAACGGCAACCGCCGATTCAATAGGAGTATCTTTCCCATCAACATAAATCAAAAGTTTATAATATTTTTTTATTGTAGGCTTATCTATCTGCCAAGTATTTACATAAATTGCCTGAGGAGAAAATATTGTACCTATTTTATTGCCTATATCGGTTTCGGAATCGCCATCATAAATTTCTATCCTGGAAATAGAACCTATTGTATTTGAAATTCCCCACCAATGGAGCTTAAGAAATTCTTTGCCGTCTTCATAAACCTCAAGAGGTATGGCAATACTTGCTTCATTTGTTCTGTATTCTTTATCTGTCATATATCTGAATGACATTCTGTAAGTATCGTCGCCTATTGAAATATTTCTGTAACTCTGCCCTGTCAAGCTGAGATCTCTGACAGGGACGCTGTTATAAAGCGGCTCGACTTTTACGGCGTAGTATTCGCCCTGTATAAGATTTTCATCGTAAATATCATAAGATAATATCTGAACGCCGTTTCTTGTGTTGTCTGTTCTTGTTCTTATAGCTTCATCATCAATATTTATATCTTTATAGGTATTAAAAGCGGTTACTATGCTGCCGCCCCTTTGATAGTATATCCTATAACCGTTAAAAATATTTCTTCCCTTATACTGAGGGTTATCCCAATTAACGGTAAGAATATTTCCGGAACCGGATGCATTTACTTGGATATCCGTCATAAAAAGCACCTTTTCGGGATCATTGTTTTCATAAGGAGCATTTTCCTTAACTGTTGTTGAATTTGGCAGTTCATATGTATGTTCATGGTGAGGCATAACTCTAAACTCGTATATACTGCCCGATGTAAGAGGTACCTGAGGATTAATAACAGCCGTAAGGACATTATTTCCGTCTATATCATCATATTCGGTATACTTGGTTTCGTTTGCGGTTGCATTAAGGCCCTCTATGAGGTAGCCCGCAGGCTCATGGATATCTGCGCCGTTAAGCGCCTGAGGGTCCTCTGTTGTAGACCAGTTATTGGGATTATTCCAGCTTAAGCTTATTCTATAATTTGTATCGCTTGTAGGAATAGAAGCAATTGTAAGGTTTGATATATGCCTTTGAAGGTTGGCAAATACCAAATTCGGCGGAAGCAGCGACGCTGAAATCGAGCCTACAATGCAAACCGAAGCAAGCCTTTTTAATATTTTCTTTAATTTCATTCAATTGCCTCCTTATACAAGGTTGGCTTTTTCAGCCAACCTTGCAAGCATATTCAAAAACTCCTTAACGGTTATAGTGCCGTTGGGATTCATATTTGCATTGCTGTAAATGCCTGTTTCGAAAGCCGCCTGCACCGATTTTTTATAAGCATTCGCAATGCCGTTAATCGCAGCAGTCAAGCCGTAATTTCTTATTTGAATGGTATCTATCTTTGTATTTGTTCTTATTTGGTATGCCATCATTGTAAAATGTACGGCCTCCTGAGCGGAAATATTTGTTTGCGAGCTTCTGCCCACAACGGATATTCCTTTGGATATTAAATAATTTTGAGGATCGTCAGTTTTTGCTGCTCCCGATATTCTGGCTATGCAGCCCAAAACTTCCGTTCTTGTAAGCGGTGCGTTAATGTTTATGCTTCCCTGCTTTCCAAGGTAGTCCTCAAGGCCGAATCTTGCCACAAGATTGGTTATAATTGTTCCGTCCTGTTCACCTGTTACTCCGGGTATTGTTATAACATAACCAGTAAAGGCATATATGCCGGGATACAATGTATATATAGCCTTTCTTGCGCCGTAATCAGCTATATCCTGGCTTATCCATGAGCCGTTGTACTGTCTGTTTCCTTTAACGTTTTCATCCGCTGAAGCAGGATATGTAATTATCATATTGGCATGAAGAGTAAGAGAAACATAATTGCTCCTTGTTACCTTATCAAACTCATCATCAAGAGTTTTTTCAAAATTTCTCTTGTAAGTTTCTATTTTATCCTTAATAAGCTTAACAAACTCCTCGCTTGCTTCTTCTTCGCTTATAAGATCTTCAAGGTCGTCAAGAAGCTCTTCCATGTCATCTTCATCAACAGATTTTTCTATAAGCTTTACAATCATTTCAGAATCCCATATGTTAGTATCCTTTTTACTTCCTACGGTTTCAACGGTAACGTTAACAACCGGACTTATTGGATTTTCATCGTTTATCTGATAAGATACATTATTGAAATCCGCCGTTATTTTAACATAATAATCTTTAACATCGTTTGTTTTAATCTTATCTTTAATATCTATTATTGCATCGTTAAATGTAGGATCGATACTCTTAGGGCCAAAGATAACTTCCATATCGCCATATTTTAATCTAAAGCCCTTATTTGCATTATATGCCTGCTCGATAGCGCTGCCCGGCAGATAATATGTTTTTTTCTGGCCGCCTATTCCATCCGCAAGATCGATAACTCCTTCGGGGGTTGAGGCAATAAGAGCGCTGAAAGGACCCGGACGATAAATTGCCGTTGTAACAACGTTTGTATCCTCAACAAGCCAATAAGGTTCTTTAATCAAATCATTAACAAGGTCTTTATAATGATCAACCCAAGAATTTTTTTCATGATTTTCATCATAATCATCTTGATCCATATTTGTTCTGTGAGAAACAACATTTGAATATAATGAAGCATCATTCAAATTTTTATCAAAAAGCCTTAATTTTATCTGATAACGGCAGCCTGCTTCCAGGTTTTTGATTGTATAAAGGCAGGTCACGGTTCCATCTTCGGCTTCGGTATAGCTGAATCTGCTCATATCGATAGGCTCCGGCTCGCTCCATGCTTCGCCATCTTTTTTGATGGAATACTGAAGTTCAAATGTATTGCCTACTCTATCCATATCGATATCTTTAAGTTTAAATCTTACGGCAACTTCAGACAATTTATCATAGTCTTCATCTAAGGCAACTTCCAAATCATATGGGCCTTTAACGGGATCTGTGGTTAACGTAAGAGGAACCCAAACCGAATAAGCCATATCCCCTTTATCGGAAACTCTAACCGTCCTTATATAGTAAAAATAAAGATGATTGGGTGAAAGGGTATTGTCTGTCAAAGTACCTATATCGTAATTTGAATTATCGTATGCAAATTCTTCAATGCTGTTTTCCTCTGAGGAAAATCCGCTTCCTGTGTATGAATATGTATTTATTGCATCGGTTCTCAAGCCTTGCTTTTGGACATTCTCAGGAAGTTTTTGCCATGTTTCATCATAGCTTAACTTGGATTTAATAAGAGAATCGTCCATTTTTTCGCCCATAAGCCTTATAAACTGATATTCGAGCTTTGAGCCTGAAGCCGGATCCGAAATCTCGTGAACATTATCCCAAAACAGCTTTGCGGAGCTTTCCGTTATTTCGCTCTTATCAAAATTTGTCGGCGCCGGAGGATCATTTTCATCATCTTGGGGGCTTTCATCGTCATTAAGCGTTGTTACAGAAACCATCTTGCAATAACTTGAGTTATCAAAACTTTCGTATTTATATTCTCCGTCGCTTTCATTGTACGGAAGCATAGTTGTTTCTGCTATTATATAGTAATCTTGGTTTTTATCCAATCCGCTCAACAGCATAACCTGATTTGATTCATCAGGCGTTTGAAGCACATTTTCAATTTTAGCTATCTTTCCATCTCTCAATTCGCTTCTGAGATCTTTGCCGCTTGAATCGAGAGCTGAGGACAGATCAAGCCCGTTATCCGGAGTTTTGTCGCCGTAATCATAACTGCGTATAAGATCTGCTATTTCGGCAGGCATATTTTGTCTGTCGGTATCATAGCTTATAAGATTATCCAACAGAGCTTTATCCTGAGAAATATATAAATTATATTTAAGCGATTTTTCGCCTATGGAAAGACCAAACGGCTCAAGCATAGCCTTTATATAGCTGTACAAATCTGAATTTACGCTTACTCTTGTCAATGCTCTCCAGCTAAGCTCAAAGCTTGTTGTTTTTCTGTAATTTTCATCAATATTAAGCCCCTGAGGCTGAGGAAGCTCAAGGTCTACTATATCATCAAGCGTTATATCTATAGGCAGTGATGCCGCTGAAACATACTGGGTGTTTCCTATATGATATTCAGCGTGATTATTTATAAAATAAACGCTCGGATACAAAAATTGTTCTGTTTTTTCATCAACGCTTGAAACAGGGAATCTGAATGTAGCGCTTGCCAAAGTTGTTACATATTCATCACCGCTTATAACCTGACGTCTTTCGGTTATATCATAAGCTTCAAGCGTTCCCTCGCCCTGCGTCATGGATGCGACCAACTCACCGTTGGCATCAAGGCTGAAATTAAGCGTAACTCTTGCAAATTTTTCTTCATTTTCGTCATAAGGCACATCGCCTTTATTAAATATATAATCAACATCAAGGCTTCCGCCGTTTCTTTTAACAAGGTTCTCCAAAACAGATTTATATGCTACATCCCATTGCAGAGTAATTAGCATTTCCTTTTTTTCCGTATTTGGATCCTTAACTATAAACAGGCTTGTAACCTCAAGATTTTCCGGCGCACCGATTATAATATCAGACTCATCGGGAGTAAATTTAAGAATCTGAGAAGTTGTTTTTATACTCACCGCGCCGGGTGTATTATCCGGAGGGGTAACCTCAAATTCCACCCTTAAGAATCTGGTTTTGTTGTTGATTGCATTTAAATCAACAGGGAGATAGATAGAAGATGCTCCCTTTGTTTTATCTTCATATTCAGCCCATTGTGACAAAGTTTCTGATGTAGAGCCTTGATAAACCGTATAAAAGCCCGAATATCCAACATATGGTTCTATTTTTATATAAAACTCATCGCTTGAGGTTGAAACTATGCTAAACTCAGGATAGGTATATACCGTACCAAGAGCAAGCTCTGATGCCGTTGAAAGGAAGTCCTCTTCGTTAGGCTTATAAAGCGATATTTCCACAGGATTATAAATAGTGCCTGCCTGAAGATTTTTAATATTGACATTTACTCTGTTTGACGCCACATCGGCAATAACCTCGGCATCGCTTGCGGTTGATATTGTTGTTTCCGAATTGATATCATCAGAATAAATATTGTCAATATTGATCTGCATTTTCTTTTTATCCGAATCATTGCTCAAATCAATAATAACAGATGTTTTATCATCATCATTTTTCATATCCGATATATCGGGATATTCATACTTGTATGTATCTTCATTCCAAACCCTAGGCATATCAAACGAAAGAACAAGCTCAGGCTCAAAGCCCGGGTTCTCTTCGGTAAGCGGCCTTTTTGTATGGTCTATGGGATTTGTCCTTTCGCCTGTCCTGTTGTTTGCATAAGGCGTTGAAGTGAAGGTGTCGGTATTTATTCCGGTAAAAATTTCAAGCTCTTCCGTCGTATCCACGGCGCTGCTTCCGGTAAGGGTCAAATCAAGTGAAATATCATAAATATTTCCTGTTCTTAATCCATCGGTAACAAAATAAAATAAGTTGCCGTTTCCTCCGATAACCCATTTAAATTTTACATTTCTGTTGTCAAATTTAAAACTGAAGCCTGTATTTTGAATAATATTGAAAGAAACTTCTTCAGCTTCTCCCGCTTCGTTGTAATTTACCCTAAAATTTTCATCGGCAACAGGATAAGATGTTGCATTAGGTTTTACATAATTTCCTGTTGCTGTGCTGTAAACCTGATAAACACTGTCGCTTACGTCGATATATTTTTTTTCGGCATAGTTATATACCTTATATGTAACCGTTGCAACCTCAGATCTTTTTTCAACGGTAAAATCAACCCTTTTGTTATCGGTTATATTATAGCTTAATTCATATTTTCCGCCATCGAAAGAAATTCCGTTATTTACTCCGAAATCCCACCAAAAAAGCGCCTTATCATAATTAGAACCTCTTTCGGTAAGATTAAGCGAATCATCGAGTATCATATTTTTATCCCACTCGAAAGTAAAGCCGGAGCCTTCTTCGGCATATGCATTATTAAAGCCAAAGCACAAAAAAGCATTGACAAGCATAATAACCGACAGAATTCTGGCTAAAAATCTACTCATTACAAAACCTCCTTAAACATTTAATTTTAATTTCTCTTTAAGGCGCAAATAAGCGCCGCCTTAAGCAATGAGCAAAACTCAAAACATTGTTATTTACTATTATATCTCTAATTCTTCAAAATTAAAATAGGTTTATATTAAAATTTCTTTACAATTTTGTTGGGTTGTCAAAAAATTCATTTTTATTTTTAAAATTTAACCGACAAGTCAATGATATTCGTACTCTGCTATACTTGCTTATCAATAAATATTTGTTATAATAAATAATCAGATAAAACACAAAATTGGGAGGTTAGACTATGTTTGATATTAACAAGCTTAAATGGATAAGAGAGCCTAAAGATTATAATATCGGCGCCGATAAAACAGTTATTATAACCAAGCCATACACCGATTTATGGCAGAGAACTTATTATCATTTCAGAAACGACACTGCGCCGGTGCTTCAGATGAAAACATCCGAAAAATATTTTTCATTTACAGTAAAAACCGAATTTGAAAGCAATTGGCGTTTTGACCAATGCGGCATTGTTATGTATCTTGACAGTGACAATTGGCTTAAATGCTCTGTTGAATATGAAAACGATAAATTTCAGTATTTGGGAAGCGTTGTAACCAACAACGGATATTCAGATTGGGCAACGATTAAAATCGATGCTTGCGTTAAATCCATGTGGTACCGCTTAAGCCGAAGAGAATCTGATTTTTGCATTGAATATTCCGAAAATGGATCTGATTTTTCTCAAATGAGAATATGTCATATGTGGAACGCAGACAACGAAATCAGCTTTGGCATCTATGCGTGCAGCCCGGAAAATTCATCATTTAAAGCGGTATTTACAAATATGGACGTTACTGAATGTAAATGGCATGCCCACGATGGACAACAGCCCGATGAAAAATAGTCACTTTGGCATCAAACAGTATTCTTCTGTTATATAACTATTCGTTTATAAGTGAAATAATCCAGTTTATCCAACCTTTAACACTTGAAGAACGGCGTTTATATGTGCTCTCACTTTTTACTTGGCAAAGATTTGATTGTTTCATTATACCGATTATATCGTTTGTTGACGGCATTACGCCGGATTGTAAATACAAGCGCAAAGAAGTATTGAAAACCTTGTGTGACAATATTCTGCCACAATACGCTAATTGACGCTGCTTAAAGCCTAAGTTCAATATGCGCTGCCCTGTTTCACTTATTGAATATATAGGTGTTCTGCTTTCTTTTTTCTTTTCAAGCAATCCTAAGTAACGGGCAGCATCGGTATAATAATTAGTTTGTCTTGCATCAAAATCATATCTTTGCGTTACATCGGTTCTGCTTAATTTTTGTACGCTGACAAGTTCACAAAGATTAATAACTCTTTCAAATTTATCTGCCTGAGGGAAAGGAATTTTAGGCTCATCAACAATAACAGCATTTTCTAAAACCGACTGAATATCAGACACAGAAATCGCCGTATCTTCAACAGAATAATTTCTTTGCTTTACTAATCGCAAAGAACTATAATTGTTAGGCTCATCAAATGCATATTCATACAGTCTGTAAATTCCATTGGAATAAACAAGAAAAACAGGTTTTACAGGTTTTGTAATACGGCTTTGCCACACACGAAACGGATAATATAATTGTCTTATTAAAAAATCTTCTGAAAGATCTCTTTTTGCCTCAAATAAAGCCAAAGACGAAATGCCTTCATATGCTGCATCAATTTCAATCTGTGAATTATTTACGCTAACCCGACGAAGACGCCCTGTTTTTGTATCTCCGATATTAAACGAAAAAGCGCCGGAACTCATACGGCCCGAAACAGTAGCTAAAATATCGCTGTCTTCTATAAATTCGGCAATAATCCCCGAAGCAACCGCACAATTGAGCGCAATTGCTTCACTTGATATATTATTGCTGTCTAAACTTTGAATATGGGCAGGTAAAGACACTCTTTTTATCGGCAAATCAGGTACTGTTTCAAATTTATGATATGCGTCAAAATGCGATATAACATAATCGCCACGTGTTATTGGCAAAACAGCTAATTTATTATCTGCAAACAGCTTAGGCAAGTTAATAGTATGATCAAATTTTACCATTAAGCGAGGTTCTCTAAATTCTTTAATTTGTGAAGCAGAAATATTAAAAAAACCTTTGCTTTCAATATGACGTAAAATATCGTATTTGTTGAATAATTGTTCCCATGCAGCATCATTCAAATTTGAATTACTCATAATTTCTAACCACCACTTCATCAACGTCACCACGTTTGCCGGCTACAGAGTTTACGACACGTTTAGCCTTAACAACGGTTATATTGTAATTTGAATACTGCTCCATGATAAACGGTGTCGCAGAATTTGAAAGCATAAATTTTATGCCTCGCTTATCCAACTCATCACAGCATTGGCGCAAACGTATTTGTTCATTTTTTGAAAATCCGCCCTTTGAATAGCCTGTAAAATTTGAAGTTTCCGAAACCGGGTCATAGGGTGGGTCAAGGTAAACAAAAGTTCTCTTGTTTATAACCGCCAAAACCTCTGAATAATCCAGAGAAGAAAAATGAATTTCGGCAGCATTGAAATATGCGCTGACAGCACGCAGCACAGGCGCATTTACTATATTGGGATTACGATAATTTCCAAACGGAGAATTAAACTGTCCTGCATTGTTGACACGATAAAGACCATTATAGCAAGTTTTATTTAAATACAAAATACGTGCCGCTTTTTCAACATCAGATAAAGATTGATATTTTTCCATATCTCTGTCCCACTCACGGACGGAATAAAAAAAATCAGATTCGTTTTTATAATTTTTTAATTCTTCTATAAGCTCATCAACACTTTTCTTAATAACATCATAAACACATATTAAATCTGCATTAATATCATTAATATAGGCTATATTGGGCTGTAAATTAAAAAGCAGCGCTCCGCCGCCGACAAACGGCTCGCAATATGATGTTATTTTCTTTGGCAGCAGCGGCGAAAATATTTCTATAAGCTGTCTTTTGCCTCCTACCCATTTCAAAACAGGGGCAACAAGTTTATTTTTTTTCATTATTAACGCAGCTCCTTCCTTAAAATCATATCAATACATAATATCTTATATCACAAGCAAGCAAAAAAAACAACAAAAACATTTAAGCTTTTGTAAAAAGCGCTTTATTATGTCTGCAAAAAAATAGCTGTTGCACATTATTTCAAGATATGCTATAATTACATAGCTAAGATAAATGTTTTTATTTCGGCTTGTCAAGCCAATGTACATATTTCACAATAAACAAAGTCTTGCTTGTCGATAAATAAAAAACAAAGAGTTCGGATTTATTGCCGCTTCTCTTTGTTTTTATTTTTCATAAAACAACATTTCACATCATTCTTTAACCAACTGCAAGTCCCCGCCTATACGGCAATAGGAGCAATCAATCAGGTTGGTTATTATTAGTACAAGCGTAGGCGAAGTACAAATACTTCAATTCTTAAACATCTTAAAAAAGGAGGACTATAATGACAGAAACGACAAAAACACAAAATACAGAACAGGAAAATAAAATGGGTGTTATGCCTGTCAATAAGCTTCTGATAACAATGTCGCTTCCTATGATGATATCCATGATTGTACAAGCATTATATAACATAGTGGATTCAATATTTGTTGCAAGGCTTGGCGAAAATGCCCTTACGGCTGTTTCTCTTGCTTTCCCTCTTCAAAATCTTATGATAGCCGTTGCCAGCGGAACGGGAGTAGGTATAAACGCAATGCTGTCCAAAAGCCTTGGCGAAAAAAGATTTGACAATGCCGACAGAGCTGCAAACAACGGAGTATTTTTAGCTTTTTTAAGCTTTATTGCCTTTGCTCTTATAGGCATAATATTTGCAAAACCATATTTTATGACACAAACAACCGAAAAAGAAATTGTAGATTACGGCTGTCAATACATTTTAATATGCTGCGTATTATCAATAGGCATATTTGGGCAGATTACATTTGAAAGACTTTTGCAGTCAACGGGCAAAACCTTCTTCACAATGATAACCCAAGGAACAGGAGCAATTATCAATCTTATTTTCGATCCTATTTTGATTTTCGGCCTTTTGGGCTTTCCCAAACTGGGAGTAAGCGGCGCCGCTCTTGCTACGGTATTTGGGCAAATAGTAGCTTTTATTATGGCGCTTATATTCAATATTAAAATCAATAAAGAAATCCATTTGGGAATAAAACACTTTAAGCCAAATTTAAACACCATAAAAAGAATATATTCTGTAGGTATTCCGTCTATAATAATGATGACAATAGCTTCTGTTATGGTATATGTTTTAAATCTCATACTTATGAGCTTTACCGCCACGGCAACTGCTGTTTTGGGCATATATTTCAAGCTCCAAAGCTTTATATTTATGCCTGTATTCGGCCTTAACAACGGTATTGTTCCGATTGTTTCGTATAACTTTGGCGCACAGCACAGAAAAAGAATTATTAAAACTCTCCGTCTTGGCGTTACATATGCGGTAAGCCTGATGATAATCGGTTTTATAATCTTCCAAACAATACCTGTTCAGCTTTTTGCATTGTTTGATGCTTCGCAGGATATGCTTGATATAGGAGTTCCCGCCTTAAAAATAATAAGCTTCAGCTTCCTTATGGCAGGCTTTTCAATAATATCAATAACTGTTTTTCAGTCTTTCGGCAGAGGTGTCACAAGCCTTATTATCTCTGTTGTAAGGCAGCTTGTTGTTTTGCTTCCGGCAGCTTACCTGCTTTCAAAAACAGGCCAGGTGCAAATGGTTTGGCTTGCCTTTCCGATAGCTGAAATCTCAGCCTTTGTTATGTGTATTGTATTTTTAAGAAAGCTTTATATTAAAGAAATAAAACCTATGCCGGAATAATTCAAAAAGGCGCAAATGCTTAATTTGCGCCTTTTGCATTTATTTGCAGCCCATAATAATTCCTATGACCTTTGCATCTTTTATTTCAAAATAAATATATGCATTTGAATCCAATGCATTAAAATCTGATATATCCATTCCCTTTGGATATTTGTTTCTTACAACATTTCCGTCATTATCAACACTAAAATACAAAGCTATAAACTTTGATTTGGAATCATCGGAAGAAAGGTTTGTATAAATCTCTTCACTCTTATCATCAAGGTCATAATTTTTTATTACATCCTCTTCATCGGAGCAAAGCTCATAATTTAAATAATCCAACCCTGTGGTGGAAATGCCCTTAACCGTCTGAACAGGTATAGGGTTTCCTCTGAAATAAATATATTTAACCTTGTTTTTGCCGTTTGCTTCCTGAAATTTTATGCTGAAACTGTTGAGCAAATCTTCTTGTGTATCATATGGAATCTGATCTTGATCCATATAAAGATTAACCAAAAGTTCTCCTATGCCCTGAGTAGAAAAAAGCGCAAGATCATCAGCGGAAAATGTTACCCTCTGTGATGTGTTTTCTGCGTTATCGGTGTTTTGTGTTTTATCAGTGTTTCCGCTCTTATCACAGGCGCAAAGCGCTATGCAAAAAACAACGGATATAACAATAAATACTTTTTTTATTATTTTTTTCATTTAAGCGCCCTCAATCACCGAATGCATCGCTTTCAAACATAAATTTATCATGTATTGCATTTGCGGCAATATCCGCTTCTTTTTCATTTACCAATACAGAAATTTTGATCTCTGATGTTGATATCATATTAATATTTATATCGGCATTATACAACGCCTCAAACAAAAGAGCCGCAACGCCCGAATTTGTCGCCATTCCCGCGCCTACAACCGAAACCTTTGCCACATTGTCGTTATGGCTTATAGATTCACAGCCGATTTTTTGCTTGTTTTGCTCAAGTATTCTAAGCGCTTCATTAAGGTCGCATTTTGCAACGGTAAATGAAATATCCTTTTTATTGTCACGTCCTATAGACTGCAAAATAATATCAACGCTTATTTTATTTTTTGAAAGCAGAGAAAATATTTTAAACGCAATACCCGGCTGATCGCTTAAGCCTATAACTGAGATTCTTGAAACATCTTTATCAACGGCAACGCCGCTTACAAACATTTTTTCCACGTTAGATTCCTCCTTAACTACTGTTCCCTCCGCATCGGTAAGGCTGGAGCGTACAACAAGATTTACATTGTATTTTTTTGCAAGCTCTACGGAACGATTATGAAGCACCTTTGCGCCCAATGTCGCAAGCTCCAGCATCTCGTCATAGCTAATCTCGTCAAGCTTCTTTGCCCCTTTTACTATTCTCGGATCCGCCGTGTAAACTCCGTCAACATCGGTATAAATTTCGCACAAATCGGCATTAAGCTTTGCCGCAAGCGCAACGGCGGATGTATCTGAGCCGCCTCTTCCCAAAGTGGTTACATCGCCGTATTTATTTACCCCCTGAAATCCTGTTACAATAACAATATTTTTCTTTTCAAGCTCGGTGTGGATCCTCTCGGTATTTATGTTTTTAATTCTTGCATTTGTATAATTGGAAGAAGAATATATCTTTGCCTGATAAGCGTTTAAAGACACAGCCGGATAACCAAGCGAATGTATTGCCATTGCCATCAATGCCACAGACTGCTGTTCTCCTGTTGAGAGCAGCATATCCATTTCTCTTTTTGAAGCTTCCGGATTTATTTCGTCAGCCTTTTCAATAAGCTCATCGGTAGTATCGCCCTGTGCGGAAAGAACAACCACAACTTGATTGCCCTCTTTATAAGACTTTATTATCTTATTGGCAGCATTTTTAATCCTTTGAGCATCTGCAACAGATGTTCCGCCAAATTTCTTTACTATTAACAACTTTATTTCCTCCTTAATTATAACATTAAACGCATTAATTTGTCAAAAACCGAACCATATACCCTCAGCTAATTTTCAGCTCTTATTGCTCCCAAAACATTGCTTATTCCATCCTCGTTTAAAAGAGAGTTTATTTTTTTGTTTACATTTCTTTCTGTCTGTTTCGGGCTTATAAATGCAAATTCTCCGTTATCCTCTTCAAGCTCTGTTACAGCGACATCTCCGAATATTCGCATAACGGCATCCTTTGCCTTAGCTTTATCATTATATTCAACTCTTATAAGCTTGCTTACGGAAATATCGTCTATACTTAATATATCAAGCTTATCCTCCTGCCAGCCGAATGTTATATCAGAGCCAAGGTTTTTAGCTTCATCTATAATATCGCTTACAACGGCGCTTGCTGTCGGAAGCTTTCCCGCTCCCCTTCCGTAAAACATAACCTTATCAACCATATTTCCTTCCACAAGCACAGAATTAAAAACGTCATCTACGGTTGAAAGCGGATTCTTCTTATTTGTAATAACCGGACAAACCCTTGCCCAAACACCGTTATCGGTTTTTTCTGCGCACGCCAAAAGCTTAATCTTCCCGCCAAGCTTTTTGGCGTATTCGATATCGGTCTTTGAAATATTTGTTATGCCTTCAGTATAAATATCCTCATAATCAACCCTTTTGCCTGTAATTATAGAAGCAAGTATAGCTGTTTTTCGGCAGCTATCATAGCCCTCAACGTCATTTGTAGGGTCTTTTTCGGCATAACCCATAGACTGTGCCTGCTTTAAAACGTCATCATATTCAAGCCCTTCATCTGTCATCTTTGTAAGCATGTAATTAGTGGTTCCGTTTAATATACCGCTTATTTGCGTAATTTCATCCGCCGTAAGGCATTGATTTAAAGAACGCAGTATAGGAATACCGCCGCCAACACTTGCTTCAAAAAGAAAATTGGCTCCGTTTGCTTTGGCGGTTTTAATAAGCTCTGCTCCATAGGCGGCAACAAGCTCTTTATTGGAGGTGGTTACGCTTTTTCCGCTTTCAAGCGCCTTTTTTACAAAACTGTATGCAGGATTAAGCCCTCCCATAGATTCGGCTATAATCTTTACATCATCGTCTTTTAAAATTAAATCAAAATCATGCACTATAAGTTCCTGAACAGGCTGACCTTCAAAATCCCTAAGATCAAGAACATATTTAACCTTAATCTCTTCGCCCACTCTTTTTTTAATAATTTCTCGATTTCTCTCAAGTATTTCAACCACTCCGGAACCTACTGTGCCGTAGCCCAAAACAGCCGCATATACCATTTCACTCACTCCCTTGCTATTATTTTAAGAGTTTTAACCCCTTTTATTTTTTCAAGACGCTCTATAAGAGCATCAATATTGCTGTTGACGGCAACCGTTTCCATAGTTATTGTGACATTTGCCGTTTTGTTGATTGGTATTGTCTGATTAATTGTAAGAATATTAACGCCTTCCTGCGCTATATTGTTTAAAACATTGGATAAAAGACCCGGCGTATCATCAAGATTAAAGGCTATCGTTATTGTTTTTCCTCTTTTGTTTTCACCAAGCTCAAAAACAAAATCACGATATTTATAAAACGCGCTACGGCTTAAGCCCACAGAATTTACAGCCTGAAAAACACTCTGAGCCTCTCCGCTTTCAATAAGCCTTTTTGCCCTGACAACCTTAACAAAAACATCGGGCAGCGCCCTTTTGTCAACTATAAAAAATTCAGAATTGTCTTTCATATTCTGTACTCCCGCTGTATACACTTGTTCTTCACACAAGGAATATAACACATTATCCCATATTTTGCAATACCTACGTAAAAAAAATTCGCTTTAATTTTTTTCAAAATTTATATATACTGCCTTAAAACGGATTTTTTTAACAGTCTGAATAAAATTTATCGCTTTATACATTTTTATTTTGACATTTTTAATAAAAAAAATAAGCTTATAAGCTTAAAATCTAAAATTAAACCAACTTGATGTATAAATTATGCACAAATTGCCAATAATCAAAAGTATAAAATATTTTCACTTTACAAGGAAAGTACTTTTTGAAAAAAAAAGTAAAATATGGTATAATTACTGCATAAAAGCAATTAATAGGCAATTAATTTTTAAGAAAGGAGGAGATTATGTTGTTTAACAAGGGGGATAAAGTCGTATATCCTATGTATGGCGCCGGAATTATTGAAGATATTGAAGAAAAAACCATAGACGGCAGCAAAAATTTGTACTATGTTTTGAAAATCCCCGTAGGCAATTTAAAAATAATGATCTCAGCAAGCAAGGCGGATGCGCTGGGGCTTAGGGAGGTTTCCCCTTCGTCGGAAGTATTAAGCATAATAAACAACGCAAGCCCCATATCCATGCCCGATAACTGGAATGTTCGCTACAAAGAAAATATGGAAAGAATAAAAAGCGGAGAGCTTAAGCAAGTTGTTCAAGTTTTTAAAACCCTTATTTTCAGAGAAAGAAAAAAAAGTCTTTCAAGCGCAGAAAAAAAAATGCTGGGTACCACAAAGCAAATTATATTAAGCGAGATAATAATTTCTCATGATATCGACAAGGCTCATGCCGAACAAATTTTGGAGGGAACAACAGCGCCCGCATCGGCATAAAACATAATTAACAAAATCGAATATTAAACGTTATGCGTTATTGTAATATTGCAAAAATCCTCTTGGCTTAATGCCCGGGGGATTTTTTGGTATGTATAAAATTAAGCCGAGCCGAACAAAATTTTATAAAGGCAAATTATAAGGAGGACCAAATTATGCCGATGGATTTTTTTGCCGTAATTATTCCCCTAATGTTTATGATAAATTTGTTTTTTTCATGTTTTATAATTTTTTTTGAAAGAAAAAATCCAAGCTCTGCGTGGTCGTGGATTATGGTAACGACATTTATTCCTATGCTGGGCTTTTTTATTTATCTCTTGCTTGGCTTTGAGGGAAGAAAATACAAAAGCTTTAAAACTAAGGCGGCTTCAGATGAAGCGGTTTATTCGGATTTTTATACCAAAAAAGATGATATTATTTACAAACAGATATCTTATTTAAAATCTAAGCAAAAGCTTTTTAAGCTATGCGGAGGATTTTGGAGAGCTGCCGTTTTAAATATAATTTCCGCAGATGCGCCGCTGTCATCGCTTTACGGGCTTAAAATATATTCCGAAGGCAAAGAAAAATTTTCTGCATTGTTTGAGGATATAAAAAGAGCCGAAAACATAATACTTATTGAATATTATATAATACGAAGCGATGAATTAGGCTTTGCCCTTAAAGAGCTTCTGATAAAAAAAGCCTCGGAGGGCGTAAAAATATATCTTTTATATGATGGCATGGGCTGCATCGGCTGCAAAAAGGGATTCTTTGATTTCGGAGAATACAAAAACATATATTCCGCCGTATTCCTGCCGCCAAAATTTATAAGAATAAATTACCGCTGTCACAGAAAAATATGCATAATAGACTATAAAAAAGCCTATATAGGCGGCTTTAATATAGGCGTTGAATATATGGGAATATCCAAAAAATTTTCAAGCTGGCGTGACTGTCATATAAGCTTTTTCGGCAGCGCCGTTGCGGACCTTGCGCTTAGGTTTATATGTGATTTTAATTTTTTCAGCGAAAAAAAACTATCTGTCGATGATATAAATAATACAGCCAAACAAAATAATTCTTCACCGGTTCAGATAATTTCCGGAGGAGCCGACTGCAAAAGAGATAATATTTTAAATTGTTTTTTTCGCCTTATTTCGGCGGCGGAGGAATCCATACTTATACAAACCCCTTATTTTGTGCCTGATGAAAGTATTATAGAGGCCTTAAAAACAGCCGCCCTTTCGGGCGTAAGGGTGAAAATAATGATACCGTCTAAGCCCGATCACCCATTTGTATATTGGGCAAGTCTTTCTTATATAGGAGAGCTTTTGGAAACCGGCGCCGAATGTTACGGATATGACGGCGGTTTTCTTCACTCCAAGCTTATAATATGCGATGAGTTTGCAGTTTCCGTAGGCACGGCAAATCTTGATATACGCTCTCTCAAGCTCAACTTTGAAACCTGCGCAGTAATATACGATAAGCAGTATGCCAAAGGGTTTGTTGAAGCTTTTAACTCTTCATTGGCAAAATGCAAAAAAATAACGGCGGAGGATTATAAAAAACGTTCGCCGTTTGCAAAGGTTAAGGAAAGCGTGGCTAGGCTTATTTCGCCAATGCTTTAAAAATTAATTTATTAACAAAATCAAAATGCAGGAAATAAAAATTTCCTGCATAAGAGCCGATAAAATCGGCAAAGAGCAATAACAATAAAATATTAGCTTAAGAGCTGAAGCACAGACTGTGGAGCCTGATTTGCCTGAGCAAGCATAGAAACGGCAGCCTGATTGATAACGTTAGCTGAAGTGATATTAGTCATTTCCTTAGCCATATCGGCATCTTCAATTCTTGAGTTTGCTTGGCTTAAGTTCTCACTGGCAGTTTCAAGAGAATTGTTGGTGTATTCAAGCCTGTTCTGAAGGGCTCCCAATGTAGCTCTGTAGGTTGTTATTGTTTCAAGTGCGCCATCGCAAGTAGTAATCATATTATTAGCATTAGTCTGATTTTTAACATCGCCGGATAAACCAATTCCTGTCTTGTCAATTTTTTCCAATTTAAGATCAATAGTTTGAGTTGCATTTGCTCCAACATGGAATTTAAGAGTTGTGGCATCATCACTCAATTTAAGTTTATTAAACTCAGCTCTTCCTGCCATAGAGTCAATTTCACTCATCAAATCTTGAACTTCTTTATCAATCTTCTCTCTGTCCTTTGAAACATTACTGTCGGTAGCGCTTTGAACAGCAAGCTCTCTGATTCTTTGAACCATATTATCTATTTCGGCAACATATCCCTCAGCTGTCTGAACCAAAGAAGTCGCATCCTGCGCATTTTTGGAAGCCATATCAAGACCTCTGATTTGAGCCTTCATTTTTTCGCTGATAGCCAAGCCTGCCGCATCATCAGCCGCTGAGTTGATTTTCTTGCCGCTTGATAATCTCTTGCTTGCCTTATCCTGCTTGTTTCCTACTGCCCTTAAGTTTCTGTTTGAATTTAAAGCCCTTGCGTTTGTGTTAATTACTGTTGAACTACTCATAATAAATCCCTCCGTTGATTAAATTTTACGCAAATCCGTTTGCGTTTTTTGTTTTTATATAATAACCCTAGCTTTTGCCAAGGATATTAACTTAATTAAATATTTTTAATCTTAGGCTTTTTGTATCTGCCCTTCATTTTTCTTACCCTTTTAAGCTCCTCGGCGGCAGCCGAATCATTTTCAGCCATTCGTTCAAGATTCTTTTCATACACTTTAGAACGCACCACAGGTACTTCTTTAGGCACTTCTATAGACAGCCTTATACTGTCGGACCTTAAGCTGCTTGTATACTTAACAAAAACATCATCACCTATCTTTATATATTCTCCTTCCTTGACTGTAAGCGTAAGCATAAAAATTCCTCCTTGAAAAATTGTTTAAAATATAAGATGATAATATTGTGGGAGCGTACAAATGTAACAATTTATAATGAATGTTACATTATTCAAGGAGGAACTTAATAATGAAAACAGACCCTATAAAAAGTAAAAAAGATTTGAACAGACTTAAGCTTTATTTTGAGAAAAAAGGCAATATGCGTGACCTTGCGCTGATTGTGATAAGCGTAAACACGGGATTAAGATGCAGCGATATATTGGAGCTGAGATGGGAAGATGTGTATGAATTTGATACAAAAAAATTTAAAGCCTACATTCACATTGTTGAAAAGAAAACAAAAAAAATTATTAAAATAAAGATGAATAAGGCTGTTATAGACTGCCTAAAAAAGCTTAAAGCCTATTACGGAAAAATACAAAAAGATGGGGTTTTGTTTAAAAGCCAGAAAGGAAAAAACAAAGCGATAAGCAGAATACAGATGTACAGAATTTTAAAGCAGGCGGCAAAGCTTTTAAAGATACAGGGAAACATAGCCTGTCATTCCTTGAGGAAAACATTTGGCTACAACGCCTTTAAAAAGGGCGTTGCGCCTGCCGTTATTATGGAGCTTTTCAATCATTCGTCGTATGCCGTAACAAGACGATATTTAGGCATAGACCAAGATGAAAAGGATAAGGTTTTTATGTCGCTTAATTTGTAGTGTTTGGCTATGCTTTATTTGTATGCAAAAAATAAAAAAATTTTTTAAAAATTTTAAAAATAGGCGTTAAGTTTTTTTCGATAATGACGATATAATAAGTGTAAGGCAAAAATGTAACATTTATTATAGATTGTTACATTTTTTTATTTTTATTATAAAGCCACCGAAAAACCGATGGCTTTAGTATGCCTAAAAAAGTTCAAACAGAACTTTTAGGCAGTATATTTTTCCAATTACAAAATTTATATTCATCTGTAAGGCTAAATCATCATTCCGTTTTTAAAAACATATTTAACATTTAAATCGTCATCACCTATAAAAAAATCCGCCGCTTTATTTTCTTTAATGCTGCCTATGATATTGTCCGCTCCTATTGCGGCGGCAGGATTTATGCTTGCCATATTAACTGCATCGCATATGTCCGCACCTGCCTTTATCATATTTTTTATGCCGTCTGTTAATTTTAAAACGCTTCCTGCTATGGTTGAATCTATGCTTCTTGCCTGTGAGCCTTTAACATAAATTATTTTATCCGAAAATAAATACTCTCCGTCGGAAAGCCCTCCGGCGCTTATACAGTCGCTTACAATTATAATCTTATTTTTGCCCTTGCATCTTAATATAAGCTTAAGAGCCGTTAAATCCGTATGAACAAGATCGGCTATTATCTCGCAAAATATCCGCTCATCCGTTAAAACAGCGCCCAATATTCCGCTGTTTCTGTGCTCAAATGCTTTCATGGCGTTAAAAGTGTGTATGGCTGTATCTGCCCCGGCGGCTATTGCCGCTTCTGTATGCAGGCTGTCGGCTCCGCTGTGGCCTATTGCCGCCTTAACGTTATATTCTTTTAAAAGCTCTATAATTTTTGGAGAATTTTCATACTCAGGCGCTATTGCTATCCTGCTTATTACAGATGAAAAACTGTCTAACAGCGCTTTTATTTCGTCATAATCCAAATCTTTTATATAGCTTTTGTTATGTATGCCGCAAAATTTTTTGCTTATATACGGTCCCTCAAGAAAGCAGCCTAAAATACGGCTTAATTTTAATTTGTCCGTTTTGCCGCTTTTTATTTTTTCAATATCTTTAAGCACGGCTTTCATTTTGTCGGGGCTTGAGGTTATAAGGGTCGGACAAAAAGCAGTTATTCCCTCTTTAAGCTTTTTTTCGGCAAGATTTAATATATCTTTCTCCCCGTTCATAACATCGAGGCCATATCCGCCGTGAATATGAATATCCACAAGGCCGGGATATAAATTTAAATCCGAAAAATCATAATCGGGCTTAAGATCGGCTCTCGAATCGTATATTTTGGCTATGATTCCATTTTGCGTTAAAACGGCTCCGTTTTCTGTTATGCCATTTTCGGTAAATATTTTTTTTGCAAATATTATATTTTTCATAAAAACCTCCGTAATAAAACACAATTTTGCGGTTATAATATAAGCATATCAAAAAAATAATGTTTTTTGACAGCTTGAATTAAATATGTTGAATTTTTATTTATTATATAATATAATATAAGTCTAAGACAATTTTATTTTTAATGGTTTGTTTATAAATTGTTATTTACGAATACTTGGCGTAAGCAAAGTATAAATATCATTAACTATGGGGATGTAATGGTTTCGACGGGGATTTTGAAAGCAGAGTAAGCCATTCGCAGTCGGCGCCTGCGTATAAAGCCGAAAACTTTAAAAAATAAACGACGAAAATAATTTCGCATACGCAGCCTAATTTTAGGCTGCCGTCGGCGCTTGGTTTCCCGCAGCCAAGCACACCGGCGTCGACTTTTGCGGGGCACTTTATATACAAAGCTTTGAGTATATAAAAGATTTATGAAGCTACCCGACTTTTAAGCCTGCCGCTTGACGTCTTAGAAGGGGAATTTTAAATAAGCGGCTATGATGGAAGAAAGCTTTGCCGACTGATCTTCGGACAGGAGTTCGATTCTCCTCATCTCCACTAAAATTTTAAGAGCGTGCCGAAAACGGCACGCTCAGCTGTTAAACGGCAAGCAATGCCGTAAACAAACCGTAGGTTATGAATGATGCATTTTGCCGGCCTTATTAAGGAATGAAGCCTGTTAATTGAGTATATTATATATAATAAAAACAAATTGGAGATTTATATGCTCTCTGACAATAAAGGCTTTAAAACAGGTTTTATCTTTATGGGCACCGTTCTTGGGGCTGGGTTTGCCTCGGGGCAGGAAATAATGCGCTTTTTCTGCCGATATGGCTTTATGGGGCTTTTGGGTATCTTTTTTGCGGCAATGATGTTTTTTTTGACAGGATACGGCATATTAAAAATTACATATATAAACGATACAAAAAACAGCGGAGAATTTCTCCATTTTATTATGGGGAAAAAGCCGGCTGCAGCTTTTGATTTTATATCGTTTGCATTTTTGCTTTTAATGCTTGCCGCTATGCTTGCAGGCGGAGCGGAAGCAATAAAAAGCCTTGTGGGAATAAACTCAAAAAGCGCCTCGCTTATTCTTGCTTTTTTAATATTTTTTGTTTTTATAAGCGGCAATGAAAGTATAGGCAAAATAAATACGATACTGTGTCCCGCATTAATTTTATCAAGCGTTATTCTTTCTGCCTGCATAACGTCAAATGATAAATCCGGCTTTAACTATCTTTCCTTTAAAGGGACAAACGAAAAAGGGGCTTTTTTATCTGCCTTTGTTTATGTAAGCTTTAATATTATAACAGCGCTGCCCGTACTGTGTTCATCATCTGCGGCAAAAAACAAAGCCTCCGCCCTAAAGGCAGCTTTAACAGGCTCTTTGGGGCTTTTGGCAATAGCTTTGTTTTTATATATGTGTATGTCAAGAAAATTTGATGCCCTTTGCCAAAACCCTATCCCCATGCTTGTTTTATCCAAACAAGTTGGAAGTATATTTTGTGCCGTTTATTTTTTCCTATTTTTCGGCGCAGTTTTCACAACCGCCATCGGCTGCGGCTTTGGCATTTTAAACCGACTTAACGGCTTTGGCATAAACTCAATAAGCTGTGTTATTATAATGATTACATCGGCTCTTATTCTTTCTCAGCTTGGCTTTTCACGGCTGGTATCGGATATTTACCCTGTTTTCGGCTTTATTGGTGCAGTTGAAATTTTTTGTATCATTAAAAAAGCTTTTTTCGACTGACAGGCATCTGAACACGGCTTTTGCCGGGCTTAAAAGCTTTTTATGCCTACTGATACGATAAGTATACGCCGCCTAATAGGATTATATTTACATAAACAACGCCCTGCAAAAAGCAGGTTTTTATGGGAGATTTACCGATGAATACAAAAAAAGCCGTTATAATTTTTCTGATTTTGGCAGTTACCGCATTTGCCGTTTATGAATATGTTTTTCAGAATATGAATGGGTTTAAAAGAGATTCCGATTTTAGAATAAGCTATGACATAACCGGCAAATCTGATTTTTATGTATATAATAAAAAGGTATTTTATTTAACAAACGATGGTATTCAGCTTTTTGACCAAAACGGCAAAAATTTATGGAGCGATACTTTTAATATGTCATCTCCTGTTATGATAACAGACAGCGGAATCGTTGCCGTTATGGAAAAAAACGGAAGAACCGTAAGGCTTTACAAAGAAAACGGCCCTGTTTCCACAATAGATTCGGATAATCCTATAATATCCGCTTCCGTCAACAGCATAGGGAACTTATGTGTTATAACAAAATCGGAAACATATTATCTAAATGTTTACAACCAAAACGGCGAAAAAATATTCGATGGCAATTTTGCCGCCTCCGATGGGCTTCCTTTGTGCTCGGATATTTCCGATGACGGTAAAATTTTATCCGTTTGCTTTTTGGATATAAACGATATAAACCTAAAATCAAGGGTTTGCTTTTATTATATAGGCGAAACCAACCTAGAGCATGATACGGACAGCGATTATATGTTTGCTTCATACATTGAGGAAGACTCTGTTGTAGGGGTTTTAAGCTTTATGGAAAATAACTGTGTAGCCGTGCTTTCAGACAATGAATTAAGCATAATAAGCCTTAATCCCACGGCATCTGAAAAATACAAGCAAAATTTAAAATATGAATTTGCCAATCAGATAACAGCCGCCGATCTGTCTAATAAAAGAATCGTCGCAATAGCGCTTGGCGAAGCCGGTTTAAACTCAAAAAATCCTTTAAAATCTCATACCGTAAAGCTATTTAACTGCAAAGGATCGGAAATAGGCTCTTATGAAGCCGAAAAAAATATAGACGCTCTTAAAACAAGCGGAAACAATGTTCTTATTTCTATGGGAAGAGCATTTGCGGCAATAGATTACAAAGGTTCGCTTATATGGGAATACAAAGCGATACAGGATATTAAAGATATATTCTTTCTTTCTTCGGCAGAAAACATACTTCTTGTAAGTATAAATGAAGCCGTAAGCGTTAATATTAACTCAATAAAAAGCAATGAAAATCTGCCGGAGCTTAACAATCAGGAAGAAAGCTCCGAAAATCAAAGCGAACAACCTCCGGAAGAAGAGCCTGTTTCTCAAAGCGATGAAGTTTCCTCAGCCGAACAGCAAAGTGAGTCTGTTGCCAACGAGTAAATTTCTTACCTCTACGGCGGTGGTTGATAAGTATATGAGGTGATATTTTGCAAAACAATTTAATTGGCTTTAATATTTCGGATATAGCAGTAATTGCCGTAATTGCCGTCTGTATCTATATTTCCTCAAAAAAGGGTATAATAAAAAGCTTTATAGGAATAGGCTATAAAGCGGCTGCTTTAATTTTATCAAGATTTTTATATCCTTATATATCAAAAATACTGATAGCCTCTCCATTTTATGACAGCCTTAGGCTTCAAATTATGCAAAGGCTTAACATAGGCTCCGTTTTATCATCCGAGAGCCAAAAGCTTGAAGCCGATATAATAGGCTCTCTTAATCTTCCTCAAATGTTTAAGTCTGCTCTGTTGGAAAACAATAATTCCGTTACCTACAGCTTCCTCAAGGCTTCGGGCATAGAAGAATATATAGGCGGTTATATAGCTATGATAATAATTAATATTTTATGTGTTATTTCAATTTATATTATTATAGGCATAATTTTAAGGCTTTGCTTTAAAACTTTAAGAATATTTTCAAAACTTCCTATAATCAAAACGGCTGACAGGCTTGGCGGCGCTGCTTTGGGCTTTTGCTTGGGTACGCTTACAATATGGGTAATAATGGCATTTATAAGTTTATTTTTAACTCAGCCCCAATTTTATGCCGTATCACAAAACATTGCAAACTCTTTGATTGCGGTTAAATTTTATGAAACGGACATTATTTTAAATATGATAAATAAAATTATTTTTTAACCAATAAGTAAATCTTACGCTTTTCTTAGGCGGCTACTTTGCCGAAAGCCAAGTAAGCAAGATATTGACAAGCCTTAGAGGAACAAAAATGGAAATTAAAGAATATAAAACCGTCAACGGTTTTGCTTCGGCGCAAATAACAGAAAAAAAATCAAGATTTATAGCAAATGCCGCCAATGCCGAAAATGAAGAGCAGGCACGTGAATTTATTGCCTGTATAAAGAAAAAATATTATGACGCAAGGCACAACTGCTATGCTTATATAGTCGGCGAAAACGGCGAATGTCAAAAATTCAGCGATGACGGCGAGCCTGCCTCTACGGCGGGAAAGCCTATTTTTGATGTTTTAAAGGGCTGCTGCCTTACAAATACCGTTGTGGTTGTTACAAGATATTTTGGAGGAATACTGCTTGGCACGGGAGGCCTTGTAAGGGCATACGGCAAAAGCGCAAGGCTTGCCGTTGAAAGCGCCGGCATTGCGCAAATGATGCTTATCAGAGAAGTTTTAATAAAATGTGATTATTCTCTTTTGGGAAAGCTTCAGTATGAAATATCGCAAAAAGGTCATATCATAAACGATATAATTTATACAGATAAAGCTGAACTTACAGTAATTTGCAAATATGACGAAGCGGAAAGCTTTGCAAAAAATATAATAAACACAACCAACACTGCCGCCGAATGTTTTATTAAAGAAAAGCGTTTTGTGAAAATTGTTGACGGAAAAATTATACAGTGATAAAATATTCAAGCACGACAAAACCACGATTTACTTAAAAATATTATAATTTTAGGAGGGATAAAAATGTCAGGACATTCAAAATTTGCAAATATAAAACATAAAAAAGAAAAAAACGATGCGGCAAAAGGAAAAATATTTACAATACTCGGCAGAGAGCTTGCCGTTGCAGTTAAATCCGGCGGAGCAGACCCCGCAAGCAACTCAAGGCTCAGAGACGCCATAGCTAAGGCAAAAAGCAATAATATGCCAAATGACACCATAGAAAGAAGCATTAAAAAAGCAGCCGGAAACCTTGATGGAGTCAATTACGAATCTATAACCTACGAAGGCTATGGTCCAAAAGGAGTAGCAATTATAGTTGAAGCGCTTACAGACAACAAAAACAGAACCGCCGCAAATGTAAGAAGCGCCTTTACAAAGGGCGGCGGAAATATGGGAACAACAGGCTGCGTAAACTTTATGTTTGATGAAAAAGGCCAGATTATGATTGAAAAAAACGATGAGCTTAACGGCGAAGCCCTCGAAGAAACAGCCATAGAAGCCGGTGCGGAGGATATTAACGAAGAAGATGACGGATTTGAGATAATAACAAGCCCTGATGATTTTTCCGCCGTAAGAGAAGCTATCGAATCAGCAGGCTTTCCGATTGCGGAAGCCGGCATTAATATGATTGCCCAAACCTATACCGAGCTTAGCGACCCGGAGGATATTAAAAAAATGAACAGGCTTCTTGATCTGCTTGATGATGACGATGATGTTAAAAATGTTTATCATAACTGGGACGAATAATTTTATACATTTTTGTTGAGTTTATAAGTTTTTAAAAGCATCGCAGACTAAAATCCGCAGGACGAGCTTTGCCCGTCCGAGGAAAACAGCGAATTTCAAGGGGCTGAAAGCCCCGATGGAATGAGCTGTTTATACCTCTGTTTCACTTCGAAAAAGTCCGAATGGACTTTTTCGCTACTAAGACTCCCGAAGGCGGGAGTCTTAGTAGGCGATAAAATCAAACATCGGCGCCTTTATTCTTTTCTTTGATTATGCCGCTTTTATAAGCCACAACAAGCTCTTCAAGATCATTTATTCTTTCTTTAATTTCACTTCCCACATCGGTTGAAGATACCATTTTCCTGCCGGAATCCTGCTCCAGTGATGTCGTTGAAGAAATGATATCCTTTTCCTCTTCCACAGCTTCTTTTATTGATGAAAACGGCTCATGAGAAGCTAAAACTAGCCCTCTTGAATTATAAATCAACGTATAACCGGCAATCCCGGTAACTTTTTGATATGCCTTTGCAAAACCGCCGTCTATAACCAACAGCTTTCCGTTTGCCTTAACGGGGCTTTCCCCTTTAACTACCTTAACGGGAACATGACCGTTTATTATATGTGAATTTGCCGGATTAAGCCCAAATTCTTTGAGTATCTCTATACACTTCTGCTCACTGTTTCTAAGCTCATAATATGGATTTTTAACTTCTTCATGAAGCGACGGCTCATCTATAAAATATCTTTCAAAGGTAGTCATTTTATTTTTTCCATAAAGAGGAGAATCAGGCCCGCACCAAAGATACCACATATAATCAAGCCCTTTCTGCCTCTCCCTTGAGCCATACGGCGCAAAATAGCCTTGTCTTACAACAGAATCAAGCTTTTCATAAAGGCCCTTTCCCTTATATTTTACAGAATCTATCTCAACTTCTTTCATTGTGCCGTCATCGTTTAACGGAACGCAGCCATGCAAAAGAAGATTTGAATTGAATATTTTATGCATACTTCCCTTGTTAAGCAAAAACCTTACATGATTATGAAGTCTTTGGCTGTTTATAAAACTGTAGCGTATCTTCTCCATTACTTCTTCCTCTTCGGCGGTAAGCTCGAAGGGATTTTCAGGATCTATTGTGGGGAAAAACGTATCGCTTAGCTTATATGTATTTCCGTCCAAAGTTATTGTCATATTTTCATAATCTATTTTATCAAGCAAAATTCTCTGCTGCATATTAAACTCCGGATTTCTCATTATTACCTGAGCTTCAAGCTTAAACTGCATAATAGTTATAGCTTTATGCATTTTAGCTATTAATGAAAGCTCTTTTTCGGTTATATCCGTTTTATCTTTATCAAATGAAAACCCTTTACATTCATCATCACTGTAAAGCTCCATCGCAAATGTGGCAAGAGGAACAAGATTAATGCCATACGCTTCCTCTATTGTATTAAGATTGCAGTATCTGGCTGAAATCCTTATAACATTGCATATGCAGGCATCGCTTCCGCTTGCCGCACCCATCCACGAAATATCGTGATTTCCCCACTGAACGTCGACACTGTGATAATTTGACAAAACATCCATTATTTTATCGGCTCCATCTCCCCTGTCGTAAATATCGCCTATTACATGAAGATGATCTATAGCCAAAATCTGGATTACCTCTGAAATTGCGACAATAAAATTATCCGACATATCCAAACGAACTATTGTATTTATAATTTCACTGTAATATTCATGCTTATGCAGCCTGTCGATATCCTCGTGTATAAGCTCCTCCAAAATATATTCAAACTCTTTGGGAAGAGATTTCCTCACCTTTGAGCGTGAATATTTTGAGCAAACCCTTTTGCATATTTGAACAAGACGGAACAAATTTATTTTATACCAATCGTTCATATCTTTTATGTTTCTTTTAACAGCCTTAAGCTTAAGCTCCGGATAGTAAATTAATGTTGCGAGATTTTTTTTGTCATTTTCCATAAGGGTTGCCCCAAAGATCTCTTCGATATAATCCTTTATAACGCCGCTTGCATTTTTCAATACATGATTAAACGCCTCATATTCTCCATGAATATCCGAAACAAAATGCTCTGTTCCTTTGGGAAGGTTTAAGGTTGCCTTTAAATTGATGATCTCCATACAGGCGGAATTTATAGTGGGATAACTCCTTGAAAGAAGCTTTAAATATTTAATATTTTCATTTTCCGAATCCATATACATTATTGCCCTCCTTTATTAAAATATCATCAGCTTTACATAAACCGCATGAGTTGTTGTATTAATTATAGCCCTTATATTTGAAGTTTGCAAATTGATTTTTTTATCATATAATTGTATAATATATTTAGTATAAACTATTTGCAGTTTTGCCTAAAAATTATGATATATGCTTTGCAAAGAGGTGCTTAAATGAAAATAACCGATATTCAAAAACAAAAGAAAAACAGCTCGAGATATTCGGTTTTTATTGACAAAGCTTTTGCTTTTGGGCTTGAAGACATTGATATATATAATTTTCATCTTAAGGTTGGCGATGAAATAAGCAAAGAAAAATACGATCTTATAATCGAAACAAGCGTCTTTTCGAGCGCAAAAAATACAGCTTTAAGATTTTTGGGATATAAGGCAAGGACGGAAAAGGAAATTTATAAAAAACTTTCCAAACAGGAATATCCTGAGCAGATTATTAAAAAAACCATAAAATTTTTAAAAAGCTACAATTACATAAACGATGAAAAATATGCCTTGGCATATATAAAAGACGGATTCAGCTTAAAAGGCTTAGGATTGAAAAGGCTTGCTTATGAGCTTAAGATAAAGGGCGTGGACACAGCCATAACAGAAAAAGCTATGCAGAGCTTTAAAAACAAAATAAACGAAAAAGACAAAGCTGCCGAACTTTTAAGAAAAAAATTAAAAAACGAATTAAAAACAGGATTAAAACCCGATTATAAGCTTAAACAAAGGCTTTATGGATTCCTTTCAAGAAAAGGGTATTCATATTCGGATATAAAATATGCTTTTAACAAAGTTTTACAGGAGGATTTTTAATGCTAAATGACGAATATATGACAAAGCTAAGAAGAAAGCTTTATCTTGCAAGCGAAGGACACGATTATTTAAACATTCTGTTGATAAGTGAAAGACTTTTAAGGATTTACAGCGAAAATAAAATAACCTCAGGCCCGGATTATACAAGCGATATGTACAGAGTGGGAACCGCTCTTTTAAAATCCGGAAGAACAGACAAAGCCTTTACTATTCTTGATATAGCAAACAATTCCGCAGATTCCATATCGGGCGAAGAAAGTCTTAAAATTAAAATCTGCAACAATCTTGCAATATGCTATATAAACAGAAATGACCCAAAAAAAGCGTATGAACAGCTTGATAAGGCGCTTAAGCTCAAAAAACTTGTAAGCGGAGAAATGGGCGAAGAATATACGGATCTTCTAACCAACACAGGCAGCGTCCTTTTTGATTTGGAGGATTACGACAAAGCCATTTACTATCACTTTAAAGCTCTTAACAGAAGAAAAGAAAAAAATCTGGATTTGGCGGATAATCTTAATATGCTGGGCTATGATTTTGAGGCAAAAGGAGAAACGGAAAACGCAGTAAACTATCTTGAGCAGGCGCTTGAAATAATTAAAAAAATCCGTGGCGCCAATTCAAACGATTATATAGCAAATGTATATTATCTTGCCTGTCTTTTCGATAAAAGCGAACAGCCCGAAAAAGCTCTGCGCTATTACGAAATTGTTGTTGAAAAAATAAAGGAAACCTCAAAGCAGGAACATCCCTATTATGCGGAAACGCTTGGCAAAATGGCAAATGTATGCGTAAAGCTTGAAAACTATCAAAGGGCGCTTATGCTCAGCCTTAAAGCGTCAACAATAGTTAAAAAAGCTATGGGTGAAAATCATATATATTATGCAAACTCCATAAGAGCCACAGCGGATATTTACGCCAAAACAAACGATTATGAAAGAGCAGTTTCGTTATACAACGAAGAAACCGCCCTTAAGAAAAAAATACTGGGCATTAAAAACGATGTTGCCATAAAATCATTTATCCACCTATCCGATGTTTATATTAAATGCGACTGCTTAGACAAAGCTTGGGATGTTTGCCAAAATCTGCTTAAAGAAGTGGATACCGAAAATGTAATGTATTTTGAATGTCTTTTGGCTTTTGCCAGGGTATGCTCCGTAAAAGAAGACGCTGAAATGCTTTACCAAATTTATGATAAAGTTGAAAAAATAAAGGCTGAGCTTAGTTTTGACGATATGCTGGATCTTGCTTTTGAAAACGACAGCGCCGAAAACGTCTTTACAATTTCCCGCAAAAGAGAAGCTACCGTTATAGACGCAAGTCTTATGGAAGAAGATGAAAATGACGAAGATGAAGAAGATGACCCTGATGCGTTGACAGATGAAGATTTTGCTATTTTGGATGATCTGAATAATATACTAGAAGCTCTTGAGCTTGACGATGATGAAAAAGATTCGGAAAACACCGATGAAACGGCTGAAAATATATCCGATGACGAATCAAGCGTAAGCCAAGATGAAATCTCCGGCAGCGAGGAATTTTATGAACAAGAAAATTTAGACGATTTTTTCGGCTTTGACGAGTAAGTTATATTTTTAACTTTTTCTGCATATAGTGGCATAAATAAATAAAGGAAATTTTGCCAAATGAAATATATACTTATAACCCCAAACAGAGAAAGCAATATATTAAGCCTTAACGAGGCATATATAAAGCCTATCGCAGAATACGGGCTGACGCCGGTTATAAGCGGATATTTTTCGGATGCAGCCAATTATATAGATGATGTAATTGGCATTTTATTGTCAGGCGGCGGTGATCTCGGCAAAAACCTGCTCGATGAGCCAATACACAGCGCAGCAAAAAACATAGATGATGAAAGGGATTTATTTGAAGCGAAAATTATCAAATCAGCATTTGAAAAAAGAATCCCTATTTTAGGAATATGCAGAGGCGCACAGGTTTTAAATTCAACATTCGGCGGAAAACTTAAACAGGATACGCCAAATCATGTTCAAAACCTGCCAAGGCATAAAGCATCACATGATATATATATAAAAAGCGGAACAAAACTTTATGAAATAATCGGAAAAAATCAAATAAAGGTTAACTCCTTTCATCATCAATGCATACTTAAAGCTGCGCCATTTTTTGAAATATCGGCAATTTCGCAGGATAATATTACAGAAGCTATAGAATGCAGTTTAAATAACTATTTTTGCATGGGCATACAATGGCACCCCGAAGCTATGACAAATGAATATTCAAAAAGAATTTTTAAAGCCTTTTTGGATAATTGCGCCGAATATCAAGCCGTAAATTGCCGTCATTTTTAAAGGAGATTATTTAATTGATTGAATTAAGTTTTATAACCGAAAAATTAAAGCTGATAAAGGATCTTAACTGGCTTTTCTCACTTGGCGAAAAGCTGCTGTCTTGTTTTATTGTAATAATACTGGGTACGGTTTTAATAAAAATATCAAAACCGATAATAAGGCGTGCATTTAAGGTAAGCCCTCGTTTAAACGAAAGAAAAAGCAGCACTCTTTCAACTGTATGCGAAAGTATTTTTAAATATATTATTTATTTCTTTATATTCTGTCATATACTTACCAAATTCGGAATAGACGTAACATCGCTTATAGCGGTTGCCGGAGTCGGAAGCGTTGCGCTTGCCTTTGGCGCCCAAAATCTTGTTCAGGATCTTCTTGCCGGAGTTTTTATACTTATGGAAGATCAATTTGGCATAGGCGATTTTATTAATATAGATACCCTAAGCGGAACGGTGGAAAGCATAGGAATAAGAACCACACGATTAAGAAGCGCCGATGGAAATCTTCATATTATACCAAACGGTCAGATTAAAATTGTCACAAATATGTCTAAGGGATTTAACAGGGCTGTTGTGGATATTTTGATACCGCATAACGAAAATGTGGATAAAATAATCGATATCCTGAAAGATGAGCTTAAAAATATTTACAGCAAAGGTTTAATAAACGGTCTTATTAAAGAGCCTGAAGTTTTGGGCATAAACGCATTTTCGGAAAACGGTGTTGAAATAAGAATCTCGGCTGATACCAAAATAGGAGAAAATTGGACGATAGAAAGAGAGCTTCGCAGAATTATAAAAAACAGATTGGATAAAGAATCTGTAGGAAAGCCATATCCGCACGAAATTATTCACATTGTAAAAAATACAAAGGAGGAATAAAAATGGATTTTCAGGTAGGAGATATCGTTTATATGAAAAAAGCTCACCCCTGCGGAAGCCATGAATGGGAAATACTTAGAATTGGGGTGGATTTTAGAATAAAATGTGGCGGCTGCGGCCATTTGGTTATGCTGCCAAGGGTTAAATTTGAAAAAGCAGCCAAAAAAATTATTAAAAAGGCATCTGAAGCTTCACAATAAGCATAGTCAAAATTTGTTGAAAAATACAAATTTATGTGTTAAAATTAATATTGGCAGTTGTTGCAGGGTGTGTTGACCTCCTATGTCTTAAGGCAGAGGGGGTGATTGATATGAGTACATATGAAATTATTATTGTAATTTTAACTATAATAGAAATCATATTACGTATTATCGAAATTACAAAAAAATAACAGCCCTGCTTTTGACCGAGTAATGGACTGTTATTTTTCAGTTTAATTAGGTCAACCACCTTAGTGGCAACTGCTTTCTTTATATTAATATAGCATATATCAAGCTGAAAGTCAAACTGATTTTTAGCTTTTTTATTGTTGAAAAATGTAAATTTATGTGT